>NZ_JABMCN010000363.1 GCF_013179515.1 Pseudomonas sp. CM27 | reverse complement strand
ACCAGAGCCAGACCTACAGCTCGCACCCCTCGCACCAGGTGTTCCTGCGTGAGTACATGCTCGACGCCACAGGCGACCCGGTAACCACCGGGCGGCTGATCACCAACCGCGACCTGGGCGCCGATGGCAAGTTCGGCACCAGCGACGACGGCAATGGCGAAGGCGGTGGCATGGCCACCTGGGCAGTGGTCAAGGCCCAGGCCCGTGACCTGCTCGGCATCAACCTGACCGACGCCGATGTGCACAGCGTGCCGCTTCTGGCCACCGATGCTTATGGCAACTTCCTGCGTGGCCCCAACGGCATGCCGCAGGTGGTGATGCGCGTGAACAATGGCGCCGACGGCATTGCCGGCACCGCTGATGACGTCACCACGCTGGTCGAAGGCGACCGTGCCGCGCCCATCAGCCTGGCCAATGCCGTGCGCACCGGGCATGCCTTCCTCGACGACATTGCACACAACGCCGAGCCGGTGGTGGTGGGTGGGGTGTTGCAGGCCGACGCCGATACCCTGGTCGGCAATGCGCAGCCTGTGGGGCAGGGCGGCAACAACCTGACCTACGACAACGAGCTGCTCGATGCCCACTACATTGCCGGTGACGGCCGGGTCAACGAGAACATCGGCCTTACTGCCGTTCACCACGTGTTCCACTCCGAACACAACCGCCTGGTGCAGCAGACCAAGGACACCCTGCTGGCCGCAGGCGACGTGGCATTTCTCAACGAATGGCTGATCGACGATGTCACCGCCATCCCCACCACGCCCGCCGGCATCGCCGCCTTGGTATGGGACGGCGAGCGGCTGTTCCAGGCTGCCAAGTTCGGCACCGAAATGCAGTACCAGCATTTGGTGTTCGAAGAGTTCGCCCGCACCATCCAGCCGCAGATCGACGCATTCCTCGCCCCCAACGGCTACGACACGTCGATCAACCCGGCGATCCTGGCCGAGTTCGCCCATGTGGTGTACCGCTTCGGCCACTCGATGCTGACCGAAACCGTCGACCGCTTCGACCCGGCGTTCAACCCGGTATCGGGCGACCCGAACAATCCCGACCAGCAACTGGGCCTGATCGCCGCCTTCCTCAACCCCTTGGCGTTCGCCGGCAGCGGTGCCACCGCCGACGAAGCGGCGGGGGCGATCATCCGTGGCGTCACTCGCCAGCTGGGCAACGAGATCGACGAGTTCGTCACCGAGGCGTTGCGCAATAACCTGCTCGGCCTGCCGCTGGACCTGCCCGCACTGAACATCGCCCGTGGCCGCGACACCGGCATCCCCAGCCTGAACGAGGCGCGCCGCGAGTTCTACGCCGCCACCGGCGACAGCCAGCTGAAGGCCTACATCAGCTGGGTCGACTTTGCCGACCACCTCAAGCACCCGGCGTCGCTGATCAACTTCATTGCCGCCTACGGCACCCACAGCAGCATTACCGGGGCTACCACCGAAGCGGCCAAGCGCGCCGCCGCAGTGGCCCTTGTGCTTGGCGGCAGCGGTGCACCGGCTGACCGCCTGGACTTCCTCAACGGCACCGGCGCCTACGCCAACGTGACGCTGGCGGGCAAGGACGGCATCGCCGGCACGGCCGACGACATCAGCGGGGTTACCGTAACGGGCGTCGATGCCATCGACTTCTGGGTCGGCGGCCTGGCCGAGAAGAAAATGCCGTTCGGCGGCATGCTCGGCTCCAGCTTCAACTTCGTCTTCGAAACCCAGCTGGAAGCGCTGCAGAACGGCGACCGTTTCTACTACCTGTCGCGCACGGCGGGCATGAACTTCGGCACGGAGCTGGAAAACAACTCCTTCGCCAAGCTGATCATGCTCAACTCCGACGTCACCCACCTGTCCAACACCGTGTTCCTCACGCCGACCTTTACCCTTGAGGTGAACCAGGCCAACCAGTTCACCGGGCTGGGTACGGACGGCAGGGCCGACCCGACTGGCGGCATCGAGATCAACGGGGTAGAGATCGTCCCGCTGGTGATTCGCGACAACCCCGATACCGTCGGGCCAGACAGCAACTACCTGCACTACACCGGTGAAGACCACGTGGTGCTCGGCGGTACTTCCGGCAACGACATCATCATCTCCGGTGACGGTGACGATACCGTCTATGGTGATGCAGGCGACGATGTGCTGGAAGGCGGCGCTGGCAACGACGCGGTGCTGGGTGGCGCGGGCGACGACATCATCACCGATTCGTTTGGCGACAACCGCCTGGAAGGCAATGCCGGCAACGACGTGATCGTCGCCGGCAGCATGGGGGTTGCCGGCAACCTGATTCTCGGCGGTGACGGCCAGGACTTCATCATCACCACCGAGGACATCAGCACCACCTTCGGCGGCCAGGGCGACGACTTCATCCTTGGCGCCAAGACCAACCTGCCACCTACCGGCAACGAGGGCGACGACTGGATCGAGAAGGGCACCCAGGACGGTGCGCCTGGCGACAACTTCGCGCCGCTGCTGGGTGACGAAGTGGTCGGCAACGACATCTTCGTCGGTGGCGGCGGCTTTGACGAAATGATCGGCGAAGGGGGCGACGACATCTTTGTCGGCAGTGATGCCCAGGACAAGATGGACGGCATGTCCGGGTTCGACTGGGTGACCTACAAGAATGACCAGGTTGGCGTCACCGTCGACCTGAGCCTGGCCGCCCTTGCGCAGCCCCATGGCAACGCACCCAACCAGAACGCCGGTGTGTTCAACCCGGTCGGCGCCTCGCCGGCTTCCATCCTTGACCGCTTCGCCGAAGTCGAGGGCGTATCAGGCTCGAAATTCGCCGACGTGCTCAAGGGCGATGACGTCGATGCCGTGACCATCCTCAACCACGGCGGTGCCACCGGCAGTGCGCTGACCAACGTCGCGCTGATACGCGGCCTGCAGCAGTTCCTCAGCGATGCCGGGCTGCCCACCACCGGCTTTGCCACCGGCAACATCCTGCTCGGCGGCAATGGCAGCGACCTGATCGAAGGCCGTGGCGGCGATGACCTGATCGACGGTGACAAGTGGATCAACGTGCGCATCGCGGTGTATGCCGCAGGCGACGTCAACCACAGCGGCCCCGAGATCGCCAGTTTCGACAGCATGGTCGACATGATCCCGTTCATGCTTGACCGCACCTACAACCCTGGGCAGCTCAAGGCAGTACGCGAAATCCTGCCCGGCACCTCGACGGGCGGGGCTGCGTTCGACACGGCGGTGTTCTCGGGTGTGCAGAGCGAGTACGTGGTGACCCAGAACACCAAGGGTACGCTCGACGTTTCCGATGACGTCTGGACGGTGACCGATACCGTGGCCGGCCGTGACGGCATCGATACCCTGCTGCATGTCGAACGCCTGCAGTTTGCCGACAGCCAGCGCGTGCTGGTGACCGGGCTGAACGCGCAGGCTACCGGCAGCCCCACGGTCACCGATGGCAACGGCGGGGCGATCACCGTGGGCGACATGCTGACAGTGAGCGTGGCAGGTGTGCGTGATGCCGACAACATTGCTGCAGGCAACCCGCTCGGCACGCTGGCCAACAGTTCGGTGTCGTACTACTGGCAGTTCGAAGCCGACCCTGGCAGCGGTGTGTTCGAAGACATCATCCTGCTGCCAGCCGGTGACCTGGCGTTCCAGAGCGCCGATGGCACCGCGTTCAAGGTGTCGCCGGACCTGGCGGGGCTGAGCCTGCGGGTCAAGGCGATCTACCAGGACGCCCATGGCACCACGGAAGTGCTGTTCTCCCAGCCCACCGGCGTGGTCCAGCCCGGTGCGCCTGTGCTGCCGACGCCGGCCACGCCGGTGGTGGACGCGGCTGACGGTGGCGCCGGCCTGCACATGGTGCGCTCCGACCTCAACTTCATTCTTGAGCAGATCAAGATCGCCGAAGCCGATGCCCATGGGCAGGACATCCTCTCGCTGATCCCCAACATCCGCGCGCCGCTGGGCCTGCGGGCGGTG
>NZ_JABMCN010000362.1 GCF_013179515.1 Pseudomonas sp. CM27 | reverse complement strand
GCCCTTACAGCATCTTCTGAACTACCTAACTCGTTGAATATCAAGGAGTTTGTCGTTCCGTTGTCGCTGGAAGTGGGGCGCATTATAAGGGGATTCGAAAGGGCGTCAACCTTTAATTTCAAGAAAGGCTGATATCGCTGAGAAGCAAGCGGGGAGGCCTGACGGCCTCCCCGCTTTTCATTGGAACCCAACCCTTCTAGAGCACACCGGCGTCGCGCAAACGTTGCACCTGAGCAGCATCCAACCCCAGCACCTCCCCAAGCACCACCTCGGTATGCTCCCCCAACAGCGGCGGAGCCCTTCTATATTCAACCGGCGTCTCCGACAACCGTATCGGGCTGGCGACCTGCGGCACGCTGCCCGCCAACGCATGCGGCATCTTCACTGCCAGCCCACGCGCCAGCACCTGAGGATCCTGGAACATCTGCGCCAGATCATTGATAGGACCGCAGGGTACGCCCGCTGCCTCCAGCTGGCTGACCCACTCGGCCGTGGTCTTGAATACCGTGGCCTGACGGATCAACGGAATCAGCTCGCCCCGATTGGCCACGCGCTGCTTATTGGTAAGAAAGCGGGGATCGTCCGCCCATTGCGGCTGCCCTGCCACCTCGGCGAACTTGCGGAACTGGCCGTCATTACCCACGGTAAGGATGAAGTCGCCATCCGCCGTCGGAAAGTCCTGATAGGGCACAATATTAGGGTGCGCATTACCCAGGCGGCGAGGCGGGTTGCCCGTAGTCAGGTAGTTCATTGCCTGATTCGCCAGGCAAGCCACCTGCACATCGAGCAGTGCCATATCTACATGCTGACCCACCCCAGCCTTGTCTCGGTGGGCGAGCGCGGCAAGCATGGCCACAGTGGAGTACAACCCGGTAAGAATGTCGGTGAGGGCGACACCCACCTTGACCGGGCCTGCGCCGTCCTCGCCTTCCGGGCGGCCCGTCAGGCTCATCAGCCCCCCCAGCCCCTGGATCATGAAGTCATAGCCGGCGCGCCTGGCATAGGGCCCGGTCTGGCCGAAGCCGGTAATGGAACAATAGATAAGCTGCGGGTTGAGCGCCTTCAGGCTCGCATAGTCCAGGCCGTAGGCAGCCAACCCGCCAACCTTGAAGTTCTCGATGACGATATCGCACTTGGCCGCCAGCTCACGCACCAGGCGTTGCCCTTCGGGCTGCGTGAAGTCGATGGTTACCGAGCGCTTGTTGCGATTGGCCGAAAGGTAATACGCCGCCTCGCTGGTGTTCTCACCCTCGGCGTCCTTGAGGAAGGGCGGCCCCCATGAGCGGGTATCATCGCCACTGCCAGGGCGTTCCACCTTTATCACGTCGGCACCAAGGTCAGCGAGGATCTGGCCAGCCCATGGGCCGGCCAACACGCGCGAAAGGTCCAGTACCCGCAGATGTGATAGCGCGCCCATGGGCTGGCTCCTTATTAATAGAAGGCCTGGATACCGGTCTGCGCACGCCCCAGGATCAGTGCATGCACGTCGTGAGTACCTTCATAGGTGTTGACCACCTCAAGGTTGACCAGGTGACGGGCCACACCAAACTCGTCGGAGATGCCGTTGCCGCCCAGCATGTCACGTGCCATGCGCGCGATATCCAGGGCCTTGCCGCAGGAATTCCGCTTCATGATAGAGGTGATTTCCACCGCAGCCGTACCTTCATCTTTCATGCGCCCCAGGCGCAGGCAACCCTGCAAGGCCAGCGTGATTTCAGTCTGCATGTCCGCCAGCTTCTTCTGGATCAACTGATTCGCAGCCAAAGGTCGACCGAACTGCTGGCGGTCCAGGGTGTACTGCCGTGCGGTGTGCCAGCAGGCCTCGGCGGCGCCCAGCGCGCCCCAGGAGATGCCATAGCGGGCCGAGTTCAGGCAGGTGAACGGCCCTTTCAGCCCACGCACGTCGGGGAAGATGTTTTCTTCCGGCACGAATACGTTGTCCATGACGACTTCGCCAGTGATAGAGGCACGCAGGCCGACCTTGCCATGGATCGCCGGGGCGCTGAGGCCTTCCCAGCCTTTCTCCAGAACAAAGCCGCGAATATCACCCGCATCATCCTTGGCCCAGACCACGAATACATCGGCGATCGGGCTATTGGTGATCCACATCTTGCTGCCGGTGAGGCGATAGCCGCCGTCGACCTTCCTGGCACGGGTGATCATCGACCCAGGATCGGAGCCATGATTGGGCTCGGTGAGGCCGAAGCAACCGATCCACTCACCGCTGGCCAGCTTGGGCAGGTATTTCTGTTTTTGCGCTTCGGTGCCGAATTCGTTGATAGGCACCATTACCAGGGACGACTGCACGCTCATCATCGACCGGTAGCCCGAGTCGATACGCTCGACCTCTCGAGCGATCAGGCCGTAGCACACGTAATTCAGGCCACTGCCACCGTACTGTTCGGGAATGGTTGCCCCCAGCAAGCCGATTTCACCCATCTCGCGGAAGATCGCCGGGTCGGTCTGCTCGTGACGGAAGGCCTCGAGCACACGCGGGGCCAGCTTGTCCTGGGCGAACTGATAAGCGCTGTCACGCACCATGCGCTCTTCTTCAGTGAGCTGCTGATCGAGCAGCAGCGGGTCGATCCAGTTGAAGCTTGCTTTACCGGCCATGAGCGAAATCCTCGAAATAGGGGGCAGTTTCTTGTGCCTTTGAGCCTAGGCCTGATTAGCCGGCGGGACAAACGAGGATTGCGCACCTATTAGTGATAATTTGTCACTTCGTAAATCGGCAAAACGCCATATTGACTGCCTTACGAGTGAGGTTGACGTACATGCGCCGCAAGATCCCCAGTACCGCCGCCCTGGTTTGCTTCGAAGCAGCGGCGCGCAACGAGAGCTTTACCAAGGCCGCCCAGGAACTCGCCCTGACCCAGGGCGCTGTCTGTCGGCAGATAGGCGGCCTGGAGGCGTTCCTTAATGTCGAACTGTTCCGGCGCTCGCGACGGGGCGTGAAGCTGACCGAAGCAGGCCTGTCCTACAGCCGCCAGATAGCCGCGCAACTGGACGCCGTGGAGCGCGACACACTCTCTGTAATGCGCCAACAGGGCGCCAATGTGATCGAACTGGCGGTAGTGCCCACCTTTGGCACCCAGTGGCTACTACCGCGCCTGAAAGACTTCCAGCAATGCCACCCCGAGGTCACGGTCAACCTCACCAACCGCACACGCCCGTTTCTGTTCGCCGACACTACCTTCGATGCCGCCATCTACTTTGGCGATGCCGACTGGTCGGGCACCCAGTCGCACCGGCTGATGGGGGAGAACCCGGTGCCGGTGTGCAGCCCGGCACTACTGGGCGAGGAGGGCATGCTGGAGGCGCGGCGCATCGGGCAACTGCCACTGCTGCAGCAGAGCACCCGCCCGTACGCCTGGCGGCAGTGGTTCGGCAGCCTGGGCATGAATATGGAACGCGACATGACAGGCCCGCGCTATGAACTATTCTCGATGCTCGCCCAGGCGGCCATGCACGACATGGGTATCGCCCTGATTCCGCCGTTCCTGATTCAGCGCGAGCTGGAGGAAGGTAGGTTGGTGGTCGCTAACAGACACGCCCTGAGTAGCGACAAGGCCTACTATCTGATGATTCCGGAGCGCAAGGTCGAGTCTGGCTCGCTGCGTGCCTTTCGCGACTGGCTGCTGCACCAGGCCCAGGCCTATATAGGCAAAGCATGAACCTGCGATAACTTGACTCGGTAGTCAATTATTTTAAACACCTACAGATGTATGTATTTGTCGCATTATCGCAAACTGTTACGCAGGCATAAAAATACCCTTTAACCCTGCTTATTACGCGGCTTTGCGGGCTATTTTGCGACATTCACCCAGTCGTAAGCGAAGTGCCCTGAAATATTTTGATTTTTTCTTCTACCCTGCCAATAGCCCATGTTTGAGAGGCTGCAGCTGTAGTGCTGCGACATGCGGTCACAGGGTGACTTGTAGTTTTGAGTT
>NZ_JABMCN010000361.1 GCF_013179515.1 Pseudomonas sp. CM27 | reverse complement strand
GGGGGTGATCGTGCACAAGACGCACATCACCTACCCGATGGGGCCGCAGAAGCTCAAGCGGGTCAAGCAACTGTTCTACGCCGGCGACTGGCATGCTGCTGCATTGCCGGGCTATGGCCCGCGTCACCGGGCCAACCCGTTCGAAACCTTCGAGGCGATCCCGGCAGTGGCGCGCTACCAGTTCATGCTGGATAACGCTGAATACTTCGTGCGCACCTTCATCCGTGGCCCGGTGTGCCGTGGGCAGATCGCCACGGACGTGATCCGCGACAATTTCTGGGCGCTGTTCCAGGAACCGGCGCATGACCGCTACATCACCGATGCCAAGTACCGGGGCGAGGCCACGCCGTTGCTGGCCATGCCCGGGCAGATCGATGATGTGGGCAGCGTGCTGGGCCTGTGGCATGCCTACCGCGACAAGCGCAACGAGTACGAGAAGCTGCGCCGTGAAGCCTATGCCGAAATGCCGGCACCGGGTTGGGCGACGCTGTGGGCCGGTAACGACAATGCACTGCTGAGCATTTTCCGTCACTTCGACAGCGCCGCGGTGAGCAAAGGCTTGATCGGCGATGTGCCGCTGACCATGTGGCTGTTCGACTACCCGCTGTTCGAGCGCACTTATTATCAGTTGGCGGTCAACTTCGACGTGTACGGCAATGTTTCGCACCAGTTGCAGACGCGCCTGTACTTCGACCTGATCCGCAATGGCGCCGAGGTCAACTTCCTGCGCCTGATGCCGGCCGATCAGCGCCAGGCAATCCTGAGTGACTGGTACCAGAACAGCGGCAAGGTGAAGATGTGGATGGATTATGAAGACATCGACACCGACACCCCGAGCGGCATCAAGCTCGACCCGCGCAACCCCAAGCGCGACTTTGGCCTGAAGCTGGTGGAGCGCACCGGCAGCCTGAACGCTGCGCCCGACCCGATCAACCGCTGCCAGGGTGCGTTCTGCTCACGGCCGCAGATGAACGAAGCGTTCCGCAATGCCGAGCAGTCGCTCAGCCGCCTGGTGTCGCGCCCGGCCGCAGGGCTCAAGGTGATCAATCAGTTGCCCGAGGCGACGCTGCTGCGCATCGAGGCGCCGGGCGGCCAGCGCCAGGTCTACAGCCTGCTGCGCAACCGCGCGCACAGCAACGTGGCGTTCCTGCTGGGTGAGGCGTACCGCTACCAGCCGGGGCTGGATTCCCTGACCCTGTACCCAGGCGTGCTCAGCAGCTACCCCAACTTCATCTTCAACATCCCGACCGACGATGTGCCGGAGTTTGTCGAAGACATGGAGTATGCCAAGGATGATGCGGCGAGATTTGAACGCATTGTCATGCGCTGGGGCGTGCGCCGTAGCCATCCGCAGTTCTGGCATTACTTCCATGACCTGAACAGCTTCATCAAGGAAACCCAGCCGGTCGAGGCCGGGGTGCTGGACATGAACCGCTACGAGAACCTCTGATCGGGGTGGCTGACCTTTCCGATCAACCTGCGGTCGGAAATAGTGGGTGGTCCGGGGGCTGCGCTGCAGCCCAATCGCCGGCAAGCCAGCTCCCACAGGGGCCGCGTTGCTTTCGGTTGACGCGGTCCCTGTGGGCGCTGGTTTGCTGGTGATGGAGCGCACTGCGCTCCCGAAGACCTCAATGCACCGGCAATTGCAGGGTATTCCATGCTGTATTCGCTTCAGGCACTGCGGGCGTTCGCCGCCTGGGTGGTGGTTTGCCACCATTTCATGCAGATATTCTTCGACTTCCACGCAACCGGCCCGATCGGCCAGTTGCTCACTGACCGCGGCGCTGTCGGCGTCGATATTTTCTTCGTCATCAGCGGGCTGGTCATCTACCTGTCGACCTGCGACAAAACCATCGAACCGCGCCAGTTTCTGCTCAACCGCGCCTTGCGCATCGTCCCGGCCTACTGGTTCTACACGGCGCTGATGGCGCTGCTGCTGCTGGCCTTCAGCCAGTGGATGCCACACCAGGAATTCGACTGGCATCACCTGCTTCTGTCGTTGCTGTTCATACCGGCGGAAAACCCCGGTGGCTATGGCCTTTACCCGACCTTGAACGTGGGCTGGACGCTGAACTTCGAAATGTTCTTCTACCTGCTGTTCGGCCTGGCCTTCCTGGTGCGTCAGCGTCATCACCAGTTGCTGGTGACCGCCTTGTTGTTACTGCTTAGCGAGGTCCTGGGTCGGCTGGGCCTGCTCAGCCACTTCTACAACAACGGCATCATCTACGAGTTTTTGCTCGGTATCGGCCTGGGTGTGCTGTACCGCCGCGGGCTGATCCGCCAGGGGCGCTGGCTGCCGCTGGTATTGCTGGCTGCGGCGGGCCTTGCCATCTATCACCTGGATGCGTCCCTGCGCCTGCTCCACTGGGGCGTGCCCAGCGCGATGATCGTGCTGGCATTCATTGCCCTGGAGCCGATGTTCCAGGGCAACCGGCTGCTCAAGGCTTTGGGCGATTGTTCGTACTCGGTGTACCTCATCCATGTGCTGGTGCTGTATGCCGGCTGGTTCGCCAGCCAGCGCCTGCACCTGAACCCCTACCTGGTGTTCGCCCTGTGCGTGCCGTCCATTGGACTAATGTCGTGGTTCAGCTACCAGTGGCTGGAACGCGGCCTGTACCGGCGCATGCAGGCGTGGCTGGCGGCGCCACGGGGGCAGGCCCCGGAATACGCGCTTTCCCGAGTCAAATACTAGGACTTTGTACAAAGGCCGGGTTGGCGTACACTTGGCCGCAAGTCTGTGAGGAACCTACATGAGCGCTATAACCATTACCGACGCCGCCCATGACTACCTGGCCGATCTGCTCTCCAAGCAGAACACGCCTGGCATCGGCATTCGCGTTTTCATCACCCAGCCGGGCACGCAGTACGCAGAGACGTGCATTGCCTACTGCAAGCCGGGCGAAGAAAAGCCTGACGACACCGCCGTGGGCCTGAAGAGCTTCACGGCGTACCTGGACGCGGTCAGCGTGCCGTTCCTGGAAGACGCACTGGTGGACTATGCCACCGACCGTATGGGTGGCCAGCTGACCATCAAGGCACCGAACGCCAAGGTGCCGATGGTCAACGAAGACAGCCCGATCAACGAGCGCATCAACTACTACCTGCAAACCGAGATCAACCCCGGTCTCGCCAGCCACGGTGGCCAGGTCAGCCTGGTGGATGTGGTCGACGACGGCATCGCCGTGCTGCAGTTCGGCGGTGGTTGCCAGGGTTGTGGCCAGGCCGATGTGACCCTGAAGGAAGGCATCGAGCGCACGCTGCTTGAGCGTATCCCGGAGCTCAAGGGCGTGCGTGACGTGACCGACCATACCCAGAAAGAAAACGCCTACTACTGATGCAGGCGCGGTTTGTGTGGGGTGGCCTTCAGCCGTGAAAAGCCGCCCTCACAAAGCCTTCCCTTAGCAACAAACTGTTACGGTTTCAACCCCTGCGACAACAGGCCGCAGCCCGTATTCAAAGGGCTGTAGCCCATCACCGCCATGGTCGGGTAGAACCCCTGGGGGTGTCATGCCAGAATGCCCCGGTTTTTCGGTCGGCCCGTCCCAAGGGTCGGCACCTTCCCTGTAAAGGATGGTTTCATGAATGATCTATATACCCGGCGCGCAGTTGTCGCCGGGATGGGCGTTCTCGGGCTTGGTTTGCTGGCTGGCTGCAGCCCGGCCCGGGGGCTCGACTTCAAGTACGGCAAGAACATGAGCAACGAAATCCTGGGGCGCAAGTTCAGCCTCAAGGACCCGCAAGGCAACGTGCGAACCCTGTCGAGTTTCTACGGCAGCATGCCGATGGTGTTCTTCGGTTTCACCCAGTGCCCGGCAGTTTGCCCGACCGCGCTGGCGCGTGCGGCGCAAATCCGCAAGTTGCTGCGCGGCCGTGACCGCGACCTGTTCCAGGTGGTGTTCATTACCCTGGACCCGGAGCGCGACACCCCCGAAGTGCTCGACGCCTACGTCAAGGCC
>NZ_JABMCN010000360.1 GCF_013179515.1 Pseudomonas sp. CM27 | reverse complement strand
CATTGGCTGTTCGCCTGGTGCACGTGCGGCGGCGATCACCCGCTGATGCACTGACCGCCCGGCCGCCGCGCGCCAGGCTGCGTTTTGCCCCGGCGGCTGCGTCGGGCCTGCTGCTGTCCATCGCGCTGGTCGTGACCCTGCAGGCGCTGCTGTTCGGGATCGACTGGTGGATGGCGCTGTTGAGCATCCCGTTGGCGGTATGCCTGGCCGTGGTCGCCGCGCGCGTGGTCGGCGCCACTGGTATCGCGCCCATTGGCGCCATTGGCAAGCTGTCGCAGCTCAGCTTCGGTCTGGTCGCCCCGGGCCAGGTGGCGATCAACCTCATGAGCGCCAACACGGCGGGCGGCGCGGCCGGGCAATCGACCGACCTGATGAACGACTTCAAGGTTGGCCTGGCGATCGGCGCCACCCCGCACAAGCAGCTGATTGCGCAGTGCATCGGAATTTTCATCGGCAGCGTGGTCGGCGTGCTGGTGTACCTGATGCTGATACCTGATCCGCAGGCCATGCTGCTCACCGAACAGTGGCCGGCCCCGGCCGTGGCGACCTGGAAAGCGGTGGCCCAGACCCTGACCCAGGGCCTGGGTGCGCTGCCGCCGGAGGTGCGTTGGGCGATCGTGGCCGGTAGTGGGGCCGGCGTGCTGCTGGGCGCACTGGACAGCCTGCTGCCGCAGCGTGTGGCGCGCTGGCTGCCGAGCACCGCGGCGCTGGGGCTGGCATTCATTCTACCGGCATCGATCGCCATGATGATGGGCCTTGGCGCGGTGCTGACCTGGCTGGTCAGTCGCCGCTGGCCGAGCATCACCGAGCGCTTCGCGATCACGGCGGCAGCCGGGTTGATTGCCGGTGAAAGCATCATGGGCGTAGGGGCATCGTTCTGGGAGATGCTGCGCACGCTATAGCACTGCGATAATCGTGGCCATCCACTGCAATTGTCCCCTGCAGGGGACATCGCCCGCCGCCGCCTCACGTACAGTCATTTGCACACCTGAAGAGCCCTGAGCTCATACAAGAATAAGGACGTGCATTGCCATGCATCAGCCCCAAAGCGAGCCGCGGCGCTCCCTGTATTTCGACTATCACGTGTTCCCTGCCCACACCGCCAGCGTCGGCGCCGCGCACCCTGACCGCAAACCGGTGGTGGTGGTCGGCGCCGGCCCGATCGGCCTGACCACCGCCCTGGACCTGGCCCGCCATGGCATCGCCTGTGTGGTGCTGGCGTCTGAGCGGCAGCTCAGCGAAGGCAGCCGGGCAATCGTGTTCACCCGCCGCTCGATGGAAATCCTGCAACAAGTGGGCGTGGCCGAGCGGGTCTGCGCGCTGGGCCTGCCATGGAGCTGCGGCAATTCGTTCTACCGCAACCAGCTGGTGTTCCGCATGGAAACCCCGCACGACCCGGACGACCGCCATGCACCCATGACCAACCTGCAGCAGCCCTGCCTGGAGCAGTTACTGGCAGAGGCTGCCGAGGCCAACCCGCTGGTGGACATCCGCTGGGGCAACCACGTGACCGGCCTGGCGCAGCATGACGGCTTCGCCCGCCTGAGCATCGATACCCCTGCCGGCAGCTATGAACTGGACGCCGACTGGGTGGTGGCGGCTGACGGCGCCCGCTCGGCGATCCGCACCTTGCTCGGCCTGAAACTGGAAGGCACCGCCTACGAAGGGCGGTTCGTGATCGCTGATATCAAGATCGACCTGGACCTGCCCACCGAGCGGCTGGCCTACTTCGATCCCGCCTGGAACCCGGGCAACACGGTGTTGATGCATCGCGAGCCGGGCAATATCTGGCGCATCGACTACCAGCTGCCGGAAAACGAGACCCCGGAGCAGGCGCTGCAACCTGAGTCCTTGCGCCGGCGCATCAACGCTCAACTGGAGATGCTCGGCGTCAAAGCCCCTGAGTGGGAGATGGACTGGAGTTCGGTGTATTCGGCGCGTGCCCTGACGCTGCCGGATTATCTGCACAAACGCGTGATATTCGCAGGGGACGCAGCCCACCTGTTGCCGATTTTCGGGGTGCGTGGCGCCAACACCGGCTTCCAGGATTGCCACAGCCTGGTATGGAAACTGGCGTTCACCCTCAAAGGGCTGGCAGGCCCGAGGCTGCTGCCTTCCTATTCCACCGAGCGGGTCAGTGCCGCGCGGGAAATCATCAGCGAGGCCGGCAAGAGCACCCGGTTCATGGCCCCGCCCAGCGCTGGTTACCGGCTTGTACGTGATGCAGTGCTGTCGTTGTCCCTGACCCAGGCATTCGTCCGCCCGCTGTACCACTGGCGCACCTCGCGGCCGCACGATTACGCCGATTCGGTGCTCAATTGTGCAACTGACGACAACGACCTGTTCAGTGCTGGGCCGCGCAACGGTGCGCCGATGCTGAACATCAAGCTGGCCGAAAACGACTACCTGTTCGACCGCCTTGGTGCGTGTTTCCACCTGCTCTGCTTCACCGACAGTGACTGTATCCCCAGCGATGTGCGCGCGCAGGCGACTGCCATTCGCGACAGCGGCGTGCCCTTGCAGATCATCGTGATTGCGCAAAGCGCGCAGCCTGCCATCACCGGCGCCGACCAGCTGATCGACGACCCGACGGGCCATATCGCCAGCAAGTACGGCATCACCCGTGGCGGCGCCTACCTGGTGCGGCCGGACCAGCACATCTGCGCCCGCTGGCAGCAACTGTCTGCCGAAAAACTGCACCTCGCCATCGACACCGCCCTGGGCAAACACTGAGAGCAACCGCAATGAATACCCTTAGCGCAACAGACCTGGAAGTGGTTTACGACGTACTGGCCGAAGCCCTGGACCAGGCCACACCGGCCAAGGCCGAGCTGTTTCTGACCAAGCTGGCCTTGCTCGGTGCCCAGGCTATCGGCGATGCCCAGACCTTCACCGAACTGACCCGATCCGCCCTGCAGGACCTGTAGAACCTGCGGCTGCACAAGCACCGGCGCAGCCCTTGCCTTGCGCGCCGGCACAGCGGCCGGTGCCGCTCAAACCAATAATAATCAGGCGCCCAGATGCACCACACCACAGCCCCCATTACCACCGCAACAACCACCGGCAACCCGCAGCAAGCGGTAATGCGCAAGGTTTCAAGGCGCTTGCTCGGCTTTTTGTTCGCCTGCTTTGTGCTGTCGTTTCTCGACCGTATCAACATCGGCTTTGCCGGCCTGACCATGATGGGCGACCTGGGGCTGAGCAGTACCCAGTTCGGCATGGCCACCACGCTGTTCTATATCGCCTACATCGCCTGTGGTATCCCCAGCAACATGGCGCTGGCCAAGGTCGGCGCGCGCAAATGGATCGGCAGCCTGATGATCGCCTGGGGGCTCGCCTCCACGGCGACACTGTTCGCGACCGATGCGCACAGCCTGTACTTGCTGCGAATCCTGGTCGGCATTACCGAAGCCGGTTTTCTACCTGGCGTGCTGCTGTACCTGACGTTCTGGTTCCCGGCGGCCTATCGGGCACGGGCCAATGCCCTGTTCATGATCGCCATGCCATTCACGGCAGGCTTCGGCTCGGCGCTTTCCGGCCTGATTCTTGGCCTGGACGGCACATGGGGGTTGCACGGCTGGCAGTGGCTGTTCCTGCTCGAAGGCATGCCATCGGTGATCATGGGTCTGGTGGTGTTCTACTACCTGAACGACAAGCCGCAACAGGCCCACTGGTTGAATGCACAGGAAAAGCAGCATTTGCAGCACGCCCTGGCCGCAGACACCCCGGCAGCCACCCCCACCCCCGAAGACAAGGGCCCCAGCCTGCTGCGCGAAATGCTCTCGCCCACGGTACTGATGTTCAGCCTGGTGTATTTCTGCCTGGTCAACACCCTGGCGATGATCGCCGTGTGGACGCCGTTGATCATCAAGAGCATCAGTGCCGCCGGCAGCAGTAACAGCACCATTGGCTTGCTGGCGATGATTCCACAGGTATGCACCATTATCGGCATGCTGGTGTGGGGCCTGCATTCCGACCGTACCCGGGAACGCAAATGGCACC
>NZ_JABMCN010000036.1 GCF_013179515.1 Pseudomonas sp. CM27 | reverse complement strand
GGCCAGGTTGGCGACTCGGGCTTCCTGCAGGCCGGCGCTGCACGGTTTGACGTGCGCGACACCACCAAGACCGGTGGTGCCTTCCTGCACCATGGCGTGGTCGCCAGCGGTGCGCTGCTGATCGGTTCGCCGGTCGAGGCCAAGGTCGATGCCGAGGTGCAGCACGCCACCTCGCTGAACCACTCCGCCACCCACCTGCTGCACGAAGCGCTGCGCCAGGTGCTGGGCGAGCACGTGCAGCAGAAGGGCTCGCTGGTCGACAGCCAGCGCCTGCGTTTCGACTTCAGCCACTTCGAGGCACTGAAGCCAGAGCAGATCAAGCTTCTGGAAGACATCGTCAACCGCGAAGTGCGCAAGAACACCCCGGTTGAAACCGAGCTGACCGACATCGAGACCGCCAAGGCCAAAGGTGCCATGGCGCTGTTCGGCGAGAAGTACGGCGATACCGTGCGTGTACTGAGCATGGGCGGCGATTTCTCGGTGGAGCTGTGCGGCGGTATTCACGCCAAGCGAACCGGTGACATCAGCCTGTTCAAGATCATCAGCGAAGGCGGCGTGGCCTCTGGCGTACGCCGTATCGAAGCAGTTACCGGGGCTGCGGCGCTGGCCTACCTGAACGCTGCCGAAGAGCAGGTCAAGGAAGCCGCGCAGCTGGTCAAGGGTAACCGCGACAACCTGATCGACAAGCTGTCGGCTGTGCTCGAGCGCAACCGCCAGCTGGAGAAGCAGCTTGAACAGCTGCAGGCCAAGGCCGCCAGCGCCGCCGGGGATGATCTCTCCAACGCGGCCGTTGAGGTCAAGGGTGCCAAGGTACTTGCAGCCCGCCTGGATGGGCAGGACGGCAAGGCCCTGCTGGCCCTGGTCGATCAGCTGAAGAACAAGCTCGGCCACGCAGTGATCCTGCTGGGCAGCGAGCATGAGGGCAAGGTCGTGCTGGTGGCCGGCGTGACCAAAGACCTCTCCAGCCAACTCAAGGCTGGCGATCTGATGAAGCAAGCCGCTGCGGCAGTGGGTGGCAAGGGCGGTGGCCGTCCGGACATGGCCCAGGGTGGCGGCGTCGACGTCGCTGCACTGGACCAGGCCCTGGCGCTGGCCGTGCCGTTCGCAGAGCAGGGACTTTGAGATGAGGGGGCCGGCGGTCTAGTCGCCGGCCCCTTCATGTTGGATTGTTTTTTGGGGCCCTGTATGGGCTGAGGCACCATTGAAATGGCGTTGATCGTACAGAAATTTGGCGGCACCTCTGTCGGTTCCATCGAGCGGATCGAGCAGGTAGCCGAAAAGGTCAAGAAACACCGTGAAGCGGGCGACGACCTGGTGGTCGTGCTGTCGGCCATGAGCGGTGAAACCAATCGCCTGATCGATCTGGCCAGGCAGATCACCGATCAGCCGGTGCCGCGTGAGCTGGATGTGATCGTGTCGACCGGTGAGCAGGTCACTATCGCCCTGCTGACCATGGCCTTGATCAAGCGTGGTGTGCCAGCGGTGTCCTACACCGGCAATCAGGTGCGCATTCTTACCGACAGCTCGCATAACAAGGCGCGCATCCTGCAAATCGACGACCAGAAGATTCGTGCCGACCTCAAGGAAGGCCGTGTGGTGGTTGTAGCGGGCTTCCAGGGCGTCGACGAGCACGGCAGCATCACCACCCTGGGCCGTGGCGGCTCCGATACTACCGGCGTGGCCCTGGCGGCGGCGCTGAAGGCTGACGAGTGCCAGATCTACACCGACGTCGACGGTGTCTACACCACCGACCCGCGCGTTGTGCCGCAGGCCCGTCGCCTGGAGAAGATCACCTTCGAAGAGATGCTGGAAATGGCCAGCCTCGGCTCCAAGGTGCTGCAGATCCGGTCGGTGGAGTTCGCCGGCAAGTACAACGTTCCGCTGCGCGTGCTGCACAGCTTCAAGGAGGGTCCGGGGACCCTCATTACCATTGATGAAGAGGAATCCATGGAACAGCCGATCATTTCCGGTATCGCCTTCAACCGTGATGAAGCCAAGCTGACCATTCGCGGCGTGCCGGACACCCCGGGCGTGGCCTTCAAGATCCTCGGCCCGATCAGCGCTTCGAACATCGAAGTCGACATGATCGTGCAGAACGTCGCTCACGATAACACCACCGACTTCACCTTCACCGTGCACCGCAACGAGTACGAGAAGGCGCAGAACGTGCTGGAGAACACCGCCCGTGAAATCGGTGCGCGTGAAGTGATCGGCGACACCAAGATCGCCAAGGTATCGATCGTTGGCGTCGGCATGCGTTCGCACGCCGGTGTCGCCAGCCGCATGTTCGAAGCCCTGGCGAAGGAGAGCATCAACATCCAGATGATCTCCACGTCCGAGATCAAGGTCTCGGTGGTGATCGAAGAGAAGTACCTGGAGCTGGCGGTACGTGCGCTGCACACCGCGTTCGAGCTTGACGCCCCAGCCCGACAGGGCGAGTAAGGCGCTGCCTGGAAGGGCGCGGCTTGCCGCGCCCTTCGCGTTTCTGCTTGCCGCGCAGGCCCTGTCCTGCCCTGTGTGGCGAGTAACCGGGCCAGGTCGTCGTCCACGGCCAGGCCCAGATACCCAAGACTGTTACCCCTGAATGTTTGCGTAAGGAGAAAGCTATGTTGATTCTGACTCGTCGGTGCGCCGAGAGCCTGATCATTGGAGACGGCGAGATCACCGTGACGGTGCTCGGCGTGAAAGGCAACCAGGTGCGTATTGGCGTCAGCGCCCCCAAGGAAGTGGCTGTTCACCGTGAGGAAATCTACCTGCGGATCAAGAAAGAGAAGGATGAAGAGCCAAGCCTTTAATTCTTTTGAAGTTTTTTTCAAAAAAAGGGTTGCAAAGGTGAAAGAGGTTCTTTAATATTCGCCTCGTGTTGCGGTGAGGTGGCCGAGTGGCCGAAGGCGCTCCCCTGCTAAGGGAGTATACCTCATAAGGGTATCGGGGGTTCGAATCCCCCCTTCACCGCCATTATTCGCTTAGGGCGCTGTAAACAGTAAGAACGCTAAGTAGTTGATTTTAAACGAAAAAGTTCTTGCAAAAATGTTTCAGCGACCTATAATGCGCGGCAAGACACGGACTCATAGCTCAGCTGGATAGAGTACTCGGCTACGAACCGAGCGGTCACAGGTTCGAATCCTGTTGAGTCCGCCACTTTTGAAGTGGCTTTGATTGCAAGGCTACTTCAAACAACCAGTGGTAATCTGGTCTAAAACTACCAATTGCGGACTCATAGCTCAGCTGGATAGAGTACTCGGCTACGAACCGAGCGGTCGCAGGTTCGAATCCTGCTGAGTCCGCCACTTTCTTGAAGTGGCTCTGCTTGCAAAGCTGCTTCAGTCAACCAGTGGTAACCTGGTCTAAAACTACCACCACGGACTCATAGCTCAGCTGGATAGAGTACTCGGCTACGAACCGAGCGGTCGCAGGTTCGAATCCTGCTGAGTCCGCCATACCCCATCAAGAAGCCCGCTCAATTGAGCGGGCTTCTTGTTTTTATCGCCACTGAAATTGTTGGTGATGTCGATCTAAGCTCTTCTGTGAGCGCAATGTGCTTTCCCATCTTCCGCAACCGTCGCACTGATGGCTTCGACCGTTGTCCTAGCTTTATCACGCAAACGATTGTTCTGGCCGAAAATTTAAGCGATCTGACAGCTTGAGCAGTGTATGATTGCGCCCGTCAGCCCCGCCGGGGCTTGTGGAAAACCACCATGGACTTACCCAGTAGTTACCCCTTAACAAGTTTTATACAGAACGATCTGACCGATTGATTCTCCCGGCGTGCTCCACTGCTGGGAGTGGAGTTCGCCTATGACTGAAGTAGAAGTAAAAAAAGCGCAAGACAGCCTGCAGGACCGCCTGGCCCAGGTGGTCGAATTGCTGCAGCGCCAGCGCGTGGTCGAAGACCTGACCCACCGCCAGGAAGGTGCGCACAACGACCTGGTGGAAAACCTGGTACACCGCCAGAACCTCGTCGAGCTGCAGCGCAAGCTCGATGACCTGCACCCTGCCGACATCGCCTACATCCTCGAAGCCTTGCCCCTGGAAGACCGCCTGACGGTCTGGCAGCTGGTGCGCTCGGACCGCGATGGCGACATCCTGCTGGAAGTATCCGACTCGGTTCGTCAATCGCTGATCGCCGACATGGACGATCACGAACTGCTCGCTGCTGCCAAGGAAATGGACGCCGACGAGCTGGCCGACCTTGCGCCCGAGCTGCCGCGCGACGTTGTCCACGAGCTGATGGAAACCCTCGATGCCCAGCAACGCGAGCGCGTGCGTTCGGCGCTGAGCTACGACGAGGAGCAGGTCGGCGCGCTGATGGACTTCGAGATGGTCACCATCCGCGAAGACGTCAGCCTGGAAGTGGTGTTGCGCTACCTGCGCCGCCTGAAAGAGCTGCCCAACCATACCGACAAACTGTTCGTGGTCGACTACGAAGGCATCCTCAAGGGTGTACTGCCTATCAAGCGCCTGCTGGTCAACGACCCGGAGAAGAAGGTGGCGGAGGTCATGGCGACCGACCCGGTATCCTTCAAGCCCGAGGAAGATGCCTACGACGCTGCACTGGCGTTCGAGCGTTACGACTTGGTATCGGCACCGGTAGTCGACAAGAACGACCGCCTGATTGGCCGTCTGACCATTGACGAGATGGTCGACCTGATCCGTGAGGAAAGCGAAAGCGAAGTCCTCAACATGGCCGGTCTGCGTGAAGAGGAAGATATCTTTGCCTCGGTCTGGCGCTCGTTGCGCAACCGTTGGGCATGGCTGGCGATAAACCTGATTACCGCCTTTGTCGCTTCGCGAGTGATTGGTCTGTTCGAAGGCTCGATCGAGAAGCTGGTGGCGTTGGCCGCGTTGATGCCGATCGTAGCGGGTATTGGTGGCAACTCCGGTAACCAGACCATCACCATGATCGTCCGTGCCATGGCGCTGGACCAGGTGTCGCCGGGCAATACCAGCCGCCTGATGCGCAAAGAGCTGGCGGTGTCGCTCATCAACGGCCTGGTCTGGGGCGGGGTGATTGGTGCGGTGGCCTTCTGGCTGTATGGCAGCTGGTCACTTGGCGTGGTCATGACCGCGGCGATGACCTTGAACTTGTTGCTGGCGGCGCTGATGGGCGTGCTTATTCCGATGACCCTGGCCCGCCTTGGGCGCGACCCGGCGATGGGCGCGAGTGTGATGATCACTGCTGTGACCGACAGCGGCGGTTTCTTCATCTTCCTCGGCCTGGCTACGGTGTTCTTGCTCTGACCCGGCTGCAGGAGAGATTGCCCAGCCCATTGGGCTGCGCTTTTGCGCACAGAACTGATGCTGGGCGCTCCGCGTACACTGTGGGAGCGGGTGCGCCCGCTCCCACAGGTCCCTGGGGGCCGCCCACAAAAAAGCCAGCTTACGCTGGCTTTTTCATGTTCGCTGCAAACCTCAGGAGGCGTCGGCAGCCATTTCCACATCATGAGCGATGAGCGCCACCAGGGCGTTCTGCTGTCGGTGGGACAGCTGGCGGAAGCGTTGCAGCAACTCGCGCTCATGCAGGGACAGCTCCGGGCTGTCCAGGCGCATGCTCAGCTCTTCACCCAGCGCACCTTCCTGGATCAGGCTCTGTTCCAGGCGGGCGATGATTTCGGAGTTCATGCTGCGGTGATGGTTGCGCGCTACCTCGGCAATGCGCTCACGCATCCCGTCTGGCAGGCGGACGACGAACTTGTCAGCGGTGCGGCTCGAATAAATAGCCTGTTTCAATGGGCGCATATAAATTGACCAGATTTTGGTTCAGGGGGAAGCGGTTCTCAAATTGGCCGCACGGGATGGAAGTACGACCGTGGCGACGACAAAATGTTCAACCGTCGGTGAAAAATGGGTGTTCATCTTGCCTCATAGTCGCCGTTTCCTTGGCGTCAATTCTGTGACAAATAGTGAGCCGGGTAAAGGCTTTCTGCCAGTACCAATTATCAGAAATGAGCACTGGTTTGAAAAGTTTTACATACTCCGACTTGGCAAACCGTCAGACTTTTGCCGTCAAAAACGGGTAAAACACAGCAAAAGATCAGGAACCCCCCTAAAATGCGCCGGTTCCCCTACATAGAGCATAGTGGCTATGCAACATGACGCAAGCGACCGCCGATCAGGGACAGGCCGGTTGATATTTTTGTTAGGGCCGTCGGGTTCGGGGAAAGATTCCCTGATCGACGCGTCACGTGAGCGGCTGGCGGCCGCAGGTGTGGAAGTCGCCCGGCGCGTCATCACCCGTTCCGCTGAAGCGAAGGGCGAAGCCGCCCAAGGCGTGACGGCGGAACAGTTCGAAACCTTGTGTGCACAGGGCGCCTTTGCCATGCATTGGCGAGCCAACGGCCTGGGCTACGGCATCCCGCGTCAGATCGACGATTGGCTGGCGGCGGGCAGGGCGGTGCTGGTGAATGGCTCGCGGGCCTATCTGGCCGAGGCCCGCCAGCGCTACCCGGACCTGTTGGCCGTGCTGATCGAGGTGAGGCCCGAGGTGCTGCGCCAGCGCTTGCTGGCACGCGGCCGGGAAACGGCAGAGGAAATCGAGCAGCGCCTGGCCCGCAACGCCCGGATGCAGACATCGGCCGACCCGTCGGTGCATGTGCTGGACAACTCTGGCGCCCTGGAAACAGCTGTGGCGGGGCTGTTCCTTTTGCTTGGCGATGAGGGTGTGCTCCCCCGGTTGTAGCAATACCAGAAAAGGATTACGCAAAATCCCCGGCGAGTACATGACAAACGCCAGCATGCTGGTTAACATGCTGGCCGACCCGCTGCGCAGCGCCCGCTGCCGGTGCTTGCGTCTCAGTAGCTCAATTGGATAGAGCATCCCCCTCCTAAGGGGAAGGTTGGCAGTTCGAACCTGCCCTGGGACGCCATATTATCCGGGGCTTCCAGCCCTAAGCACTTTCTGCCAAAACCTCTCATGGGTGCTTCATGGGTGCAATAAGCATGATGAAGCCCCTCTTAATGACAGCTGCAGAGGGGCACAGGAGAGTGCGATTAATAGCTGGGTGGATCTAACCGCTCCGCTAGGGCAAGCAAACTGTCCGAAAGCTCCCGCCGAGTGATGAATTCATCTCTACCTAATTGCCAGGCTGCGCCGTAGTGCTCATTCAACGCAGGGAAGGCGATTGGACTGTCTTCTGGGTGACGGCTAGCCGCTTCGAATTTAGCTAACGGTATGCGCAGGCGATTGAACTGATTTTTGACAGACCTGAATTCACTTTCCAAAGGACGCCCAGCCATTCGTTGGGTAGCGCTCCGAATCAGCTCGTACCCGCCCAGCACCCACAAATATGATTGCGTCATCCTGTCATTGAGCTGAAGTGTCGCCTCCATTGAGCCCCGCTGCTCGTTAGTTAGACTGAGGAAATGCTCATCTTGAGCAATAAGCTGGCAATCCAGTCGCCCTAAGCTCTGCACTACCGGAGGTAAGAAGCGCTCAATGCTAGCGAAGCGATGTGAGGTTGTGATCCATCGATCGTATCTATGCCGGTCCAATTTATTTCCGCTCCGATCCTTAGTAGTCCTGATATCACAGGGAATCCCTGATCCTAAGAACTGTAGTCGTCGAGCAACTCGCGTGCCTAGCCGTCGCACGAATTCCCAGGCCCGCCGCGAGCAGTTCCTTCACACGCCTGTGTAGCGCTTCATCCACTGGCCGGCCTTGGTACTTGCCTGCCGCCTTGGCCTTTTGAATGCCCTGGGCTTGTCGCTCGCGACGCTGCTCGTAGTCCTTTCGAGCGATCGCCGCCATCATCTCCACCAGCATCGAGTTAATTGCGGCCAGCATCCGGCCGGTGAACTCGTCGCCTTGCGTGTCACGCATACCCTGATGGCTGGTGGGCAGATCGAGCGCGACGATGCGCAGGCCCTTGGCGTCGATCGCGGCCTTGAGCTTGGCCCAGTCATCAGCGGGGAGGCGAGAAAGGCGGTCGATGGATTCGACAAGCAGCACGTCACCCTGGCGAGCATCCTTGAGTAGGCGCAGCAGCTCTGGCCGATCCGCGGCGGCTCCGCTGGCATTCTCCAGGTACTCGCAGGCGATGACCTTGTTATGGTCGCTGGCGAACTTCTCCAGGGAAGCCCGGGCACGGCCGGCGTCCTGCTCGTCGGTGGATGCTCGAAGGTAGGCGCGGATGAACATAGTGCAACCTGTATCAGTTAGGGTGTTGTCCTAACACTGTTGCATTTTGGGTGGTACTTATCAAGCGAAAAGGCTGATAAAGGCTTAAATTGCCCGTATCAGCCTAGGCATACCCAATGTAGACTTGACCGCTGAGCCACCATTGACCAGGGAGTGGGCCGTTGAAAATCAAAGTTAATGTTCCGAAAGGCTTCGTGGTTTTTCATAAATGGGTGGATGGAGATCTCGTTATCACCATTGAGCCCGTAAGAGCGGTGCGAGTGCTTAGCGGTGGCAGTGCTCGGCGGCATGGGCACTACGCGCTCCACCAGCGCGTTGCTGCCTCCAAAGGCAAGTCTGCCCCAGGCGACGCGCGCACCCTGGTTGTGACGGTCGACACGGACAAACAACCGACACTATCCAGTTCAGGTACCGGCTCAACTGGCCCCAGAGAGAAAGAGTAATGGCGAAGCTCAGCGATTTCAGGGAGGGTTACTACGTACATAGTGGCAAAGTGAGTGACAACGTTCGCTCCCTATGCTTGTCAGCAGTCGCCATCATCTGGGTATTTAAGCAAGACGCCGCGGGAGCTACAAACCTTCCGGCCCCTCTCTACTGGGCCCTGCTATGGGTGTTTGTTGCACTAGCGCTCGATTTCGCCCAATACCTGTATGCTTCCTCAGCATGGGGCGTGTTTGTCAGGATCAAGGAGAAGCAAAACATTACAGACGATCAGGAACTCGTAGCACCCGAGTTTCTCAACTGGCCAAGCATTTTGTTTTTTCATCTGAAGACGTTGGCAGCACTGCTGGTGTACGTTCAGATTTTCCGTCATTTGTATTCAGTGATTCATCCGATCTGAGGGACAGGGAGGCGCTAGACTAGCGATCCGTCTAGCGGGCTCTCCCGACTAAGGCAAAGTGCACTAGGCCTTGTCTTGCGCCTCGATCGAGGCTGAGATGATCGCTCCGCCCCAGCGGCGTTCGCCAATGCAGATCGGGACCGGGTTGCCGCTGGCGGTGGTGTTCTTGGCTGAGCCGAAGGCGTAACTCGGCAGGTTCTCTGGCGCGGCGCTCTGAGACAGTCCCTTTGCTTGGGGACTGAGCATCTGGATGACACCGCCGACCATCATTGAGGCGCCCATTGTGATGAGGGCCGAGCCGAACGGCGCACCTGCACCGAAAGTCCCGCCTGTGATTACCAGACCGACGACAACAAGCACTGCACCTACGATGGTTTGCAAAGTGCCTCCCCGCTTGCTCCCACCAACTACTGGAACGATCCGCACCTCAGTGGCGCCGCTGCGCTCGAAATCGTCCTCCCCAACGTTCTTTCGATTGCGGAATATCGCAAACCTCATGCCCAGCGCCTCAAGCCGCTTGATTTCCTGCTCAAAGCCTTCCAGCGTTGCCTTCAAGGCGCGAAACACCTCCCAGGTGTTCTGGCAGTCCAGCAGGTAATCCTTCTTGCGGAAGAATTTGCGAATCAGGGGGCCAGACAGGTAAACGGTGGTCATGGTTGGTGTGTTTAGGATTTGAGCAGCCATCATGGATTCTCCTTGGGCATTGGCAGGTACACACCGAGTCGGCGAGCTAACATCTCACGGCTCTGCAGGCCCTGGATGCGGATAGCCTTCTCACGGGCAGGGTCAGGGTTCCAGACGGCGCAGTGGCAGGCCGATACCGCCTTCACGCCGCGATAAGACCCGCGCAGCAGACCGGCCGAGATGCGCGCCTCGTCTTCGGTGAAAAACGGGCCGTCTATGTCGACGTGGCGACCACTTTGTACGCACTGTACGTTCCAAACGTCATAGCCGCTCACGGCTATCGGGTTGACGGCGAAATCAACGATTTTGCACGCCTCGCTGAATCGATGTTTGTAGCTCATCAGGTCGCCTCCACAGAGTTCTGCTGCTTCATCCGCTCAGCCATCTCGGGCGGCAGGGGGGTGTTGCTTGGCAGTTCCAGCGGAATCGGCTTGAGCCACTCGATCAGGTTCACCAAGCCCTGGCTTACCTTAGTCAGGGAGCCGATCTCTGCTGTCTTGCTGTCAAGCTCTACCCCGGCCCGGATAACGTCATGGCCCAGGGTCTGGACCATGTGCAATAGGTCGCGCATACCACCAGCCAGGCGGCCCAGCGTCAGCACAGCGTCGGCGTGGTTCACGGCTATGCCGGCGGCGCCAAGTTGTACCAACTGAGCATTGCTGAACCCGCTGAGGCGGGCAGGGCCGCGCAGGACTGCGGCGGTGATGCGCTGTTCACGGCCCAGGCGAATCTCGCTCATGAGCTCGGAACGGTCTTTGGACGTCAGGTCATAGACGTAGGCCCTGCACTCGGCATCCATCGCCGCGCCTGCTGCGTCAGTCGACGCCAGTGGCTGAACGGGCAGCAACTGGGTCGATGCGAAAGTGTGAAGGTTGGTCGCTGTTTCGGCGATGCTGGGCAGAGCCGCTTTAGCGGCGTCGGCAAAGAGGGTGTATGCGTCGAGCGACTGGCGGGCCTTGGCCATGGTCGTCAGATCGGCGTTCTCCCGAATTCGCTGAGCCTTGGCGAGCGCGGTCTGGTGCTGATCCATGATCAGGTTCTGCAGGCGCATGAGTGGGCCAACATTCGGCCAGAGCGCCCACTTGGTGCCCGGCAGGTTTTGCCCCTGGTATTGGACGAAGTCGTTAACGAAGGCGCTCGCGTCGCCGATGCGGGTAAGGGTGCCTACAGCGTGATTCAGTTGCATGGTTCGATACCTCGTTGGGTGTTGTTCTGCTCTGTCTCCAGATCGGAGAACAGGGTTGCTAGGTCGTTTGTCTTGGCGCCGCTTCCGCCGGCGGCCGCGGCACTCAGTTCATCCATGATCTTGCTGATTTCCATCACGGTCTGGTCCTCGCTGAGGGTGGAGACCTGCCTGCGCAGGCCATCAATGCGCTTGCGCGTGCTCATGTCGTGCCTCAATGGCTTGTTGATATAGGGCAGCCGCGTAATCAGGAATGGAGGTGCCCGCAGGGGGCTGGCAGGCCATGACCGCTCCTGGCGTGGGGAATGTCATATCGAGAAGACCGGCGGGGCTCCTACGGCCGAGGCGTTCGGCGTTGCGGGTGTGCCGAATGATCGCCAGGGCTAGCTCCTCTGCCTGGTCACTGTTCATCACTGAGAAGGGGAAGAAGAACGATGCGGGGTGCCCCTGGATTCGATATGCCAAGACGTGGCCCGTTTGATCAGGGAGATCCATCTTCCCGGCGGATGCGTCCACAACAGTCAGCGTGACCAGGTATACCGGCTCTTCATCTGCTCCGATGAGCGCTGCTAGGCGCTTCACCTCAGAGCGGAGGCCGCGCGCATTCATCGCTGCATCTCTTCAATCTGCTCGCGCAGCTCTTCGACGGCTTTCTGGAGCTCCTCCACTTCAATGACCTTGGCAACGGAGCTGAGGGCTTCGATCAGGTGGCGACCTTGATCCGGCGGCAATTCACCGGCAGCGATGGCCCGCAGAATGGATTTCGCCGCGCTGGGTAAGTCGGAGTCATCCAGGTCGAACAGCACGGTCTCAGAGGTGGCTTTGATTGGCGGCACCAAGCGTTCAAGGATCAACCGGCACGCCTGCATATCACCCTTCTTGGCAGCGGCCATCACCTTCTTGGTCACCGCCTCAGCGCCCTCTGCGAGCTTGGCGCGGATTGCTTGCGTTTGACCTGAGCGCCCGCCAGGGTTGCCGGAATGGCCTGGCTTGAACTGCCCGCGAGCACTGCGCTCTGGCTGATTACCCGAATCGTGCAAGGCCGCCCTCCATCGATAAGGTCGGCTTGTTCTCGGTAAGTGCGATCAGCAGTGCGTTTGCTTCGATATGGCCCTGCTCAGCGGCAGCGCGAAGGCGCGCCCAGGCGGCGGATATTTCTGCCTTGGTGGGCCGTACCTGCTGGCCGCGCAGCTTCGTGGGCGTAGTCATGTGGGGTCCTCAAATAGAGACTGTGAGAACCCACATTAAGGCTGATCTGAGCGCATAACCAGTGTTTTATGGGTGCACCTCAGGTGCTACACATAACGGGACATAACGGGACAAATCCGCCTTAATTTCAGGCTGCAACGAAGGACTTTTTTGTTGCACTTATGCGCAGTCACCCAAAGTGATACATAGCCAAATGCTATTGGCTCCCGACGCTCGTCCGGTGGCAAAGTTGTCGGCCAACACAAGGAGTGATTGCATGAAGAGCACAAGTTTTCAGTGGGACAAATTTGCACAGAAGGCCTCGTTCGACGAGGTTCGGCATCTTCTGGTCCATACTGGCCGCCTACCTTCGATGTTCAACCCCGAGAGAACTGAGATCTATCTGTCCTCCATGGACTACTCGGTAAGGGTGGATGACGTTGATGGGCTCAAGAGCATTGGTGAAGAGATAGCTGGCTATCTGCAAAGCTTTAGCACCGCCTCTCTGGCAGATCAGCGCAAGATTGTTGACCTACGGACCGATCACGGCGCGATCGAGAATTTGCTTTACGACTTGGGCGAGCAATTGCAACCCCTACCGCTGTAAGGAGCTCTCCACCGCCGGTGGAAACCTCGCGCCACGAAACCGAACCTCTCCGTTTTGTGGCGCGCGAACTACCCAATTGCTGGGTAGTTACATCACCTGATTTCCGGGTATCTACCGTCCCCTCAGTTTTAAGGACACCCGGCCACCAGGTGAACGAATCGTTCACCCCTCCCAACTTTCCCCATTGGGGGATGTTCCCCCGGCGGGGGAGCACCCAGGCGGCTCATGGGGTTCGATTTGAAATCTGGCCCACACCCCACTGGGGGCTGGGCTTGATGCCGGAAGAAAATCCGGTATCTAGCGCCCCATCCGGCCAGGCTGTAGCGAAGTGGGATTTCCTCACATCGAGGAAAAGGCAGGGGTCGCACTTGACCCCCCATTTGAAATGCCCATGGCTCAAAAGTGAGCCACGATCACAATTACCTGCTCCGGCCTGCTGTCAGGGTTTAACGTTAACCACCCGTTAGTGAACGGTGGTCTAACGTAGAGCTGTGCGAATCCGGTCATTTGGGCCGAATCGGACGATCTGGTCTGTCTCGGCTTGTGGTCCAACTTTCGGACTTCAAATCCAGAAGTTGGCGAGCTAAGCCGGAATTACGGCTTAGCCAAAGTGGGAATTCCCGCCCTGGTCTTTTACGAGAAGGTCGCGAAAGGGCACCGGCTGAAATTTCA
Source organism: Pseudomonas sp. CM27 (assembly GCF_013179515.1). GTDB lineage: Bacteria > Pseudomonadota > Gammaproteobacteria > Pseudomonadales > Pseudomonadaceae > Aquipseudomonas. The sequence goes on along the minus strand of NZ_JABMCN010000036.1, from coordinate 16,715 downwards.
GCCGATCTCCAGTGTGTCGATTCCTACACGGTGTGTGGTTTTCCACACGCTGCATCATGTCGAGTCGACTGATTTTGGTAGTTTCGCCCTGGATGATCTCCCAAGTTTTTCGGGAATTCTCGATGCACTCAAATCTGAGCACATCCCCCAACCTGGCGATGCCCTCAAACCTGAGGAGATCTGAGCAGCTTTGCTCATATCTCGCCGGCCCGCTCCTACAGAGAACCGTCCACCTTTGGACGCATCGTCTCGGTCCATCCTGAACTGGATACATCCTCAGATTGAGGAAGTACTCGGACCGATCCTCCCATTTTTGAATGGCAGGTGTCCGTTCGCTCAGGGCAGGGTGAGGGGAGGTCACATTGGTCCCCCCCTCTCTCTATTTTTGAAGCACGAAGCTCAGTATCAGCTGTTGGCGGTTTCGCTATTGAAAACAGCTGCGGCCTGGGCTTCAGTGTTCAAATAAGATATAGGGAGTAAGGGTACCCTTGCCTTGGCCTTGGTTTTATCCCAGTCGACGGTCAATCCGTCGCTACTTTTTCTTTTTAGTTTGCTCCCGGCCCCAAGGTTCATGGAGAAGAAGTCTAAAAATCGTCTTGCGCCAACGCCAGTGAACGGCTCGAAGGTAACATTGTCCGAGGGCTTAGAGCTTTCGAGTGTAGTATTTAGTTCGACAGAGTCGGAGTGGAATTCGAGTGCTTTGCTTTTTGGGTAGGGTTCAACATAAATAACTCGTTTAATACCCGCTGCGATGATGTGCTTCGCGCAGTTGTGGCATGGGAAAGTAGTGCAGTAAAGGTCGGAGTCGGCACAACTAATGTCGGATCTGCTGCATGATAGTAATGCTTCCATTTCTGCGTGAACCACTCTGCCGAACTCAGTTAGATCTCGGATTCTACTCTTCTCAAGAATGGCTTGGATGCCTTTGAATGCTTGTTCTGTTACTTCTTGCTCTGCATTGAGGTCGTTTATTTGAGAGAGGATTTCTCTTATGATCTCAGTTTGCTCTGATTTGTTTGAGTCCTCTCCGCGGGTATAGTCTTTCCCTTGCGGTGTATCAGAAACTATCCCGCTATTTTCATCAATTTCTGCCCAATACAGCCCTCCTCCTGATTTTGGAGAGTCATTGGCCCCGGTCGCTATTATTTGTCTTTCTTTGGTGATCACAGCCCCAACCTGCCTTGAAAGGTCACCCGAACGAACCGAACTCGAGAAGGCCATGAACATGGCGAACTCGTCGAAGGTGGGGTTTCTGTAGGGGTGGGACAATATGAGTTCTAAGAATCGTTGAATAGTGTTTTTTACTTGGTCGTCGTTTTTTCCTAAGTTTATGAAGAAGTCAGCCAGGTGGTAAGTGTCTCTAGTTCGTTGGCCGTGCGTGATGTTTTCATCTTCATCCGTCTTTGTTACTTCTAAGGCCTCTGACTGCGAAAGGCCTTTGTCATTCATTAAGTAGTGAAGGCGTCGCTTTGGGTCTGCGTGGATGCCGAATAAGTAAAATCCTTGGCCGTAAATTTTCCTTAAAAGTTCGACTTCTTCAGGGTGCTTTAGGGAGTTGATAATGTAAGCTCTTTTTTTACTGGAATCGCTCCGAGCTTCTTGGATGCGTTTCGCAGCGCCATAGGAAAGTATGGCGTTGTTTTTTGTGCTTTCTCTAAGTTGGTCTCCGGCTTGCATCAGTGCTTTGATTCGAATGTACTCAGAACTACCGTCTAAACTTGCCTGCTGTGCAGAAAGTAGTGAGGATATTTTTATCTCCTCCACGCTATAGCCAAATTGTCCAACTCTATCTTTTAATGGGTTTATAACTCGGCTAGATTCTGTGCCGACGGCGCTAACGATTCCGATTATTATTTCTGACTCGGTGAATTCTCCTTTTAGATGTTGGGCGGCGATATTGTCCAATATTGGTGGGGTGTTGATTTTTTTGGATTGGCTAATATCAGGTGGTGGCGATGGTCTTTCCACTGGCGGGAGATCTATTTCAGGTGCTAAAGCTGAAACAACCAAGCGTTCCAATGCGTCTTTTTTGTCGGGCTTACCTTGAAATTGTATGGTTCCAGTTCCTTCGAACCAGTTCATTACTCCGCCATCTAACCGCAGTACTTTTTTTCCGGATTGTGTTTCATCCCATTCGCCACCAACACTGCTTAACTTAGCTTTTAGGGTAGGGTAGCTTTCGGTAAAAATAAGCTTCATTGGTTTCTGTTCCTTCAGGGTTGGTACCCATGTTAACAATGCGAGCCGAATAATTGGAGCATACGAGAGGCTAGCAAAATGCCACATCATGGTCCAGGCAACCGACAGTCACAGTTGCCCCCCATTTCTCCCGCACCCGCCGGCGTAGCTAGATCTAATGGTGAAACGTAAAGTCAGCTAAACCACAGATGCTCATTGGCGCTAGCCAGAGAGTAATAGTGGCCACGCAGCTTGCACGCTGCTGCAGGACAAGGTTCAGATCTCAGCCCGGCTTCTGCCGTTCATCAAGCCTGCAAAAAGTTTGCACACCCCTACTTGCGTCAGTACTGACGAGGTGTCAATATGGCTTTCCGTTAGTACGGACGAGGCGGCAGATGATAGATAGCAACGAGCTAAAACCCAAGACCAGCACCGAGCGCCAAAGAGATCTCAAGGCTCGCAGGGTCGCAGACGGTTACAAGCACACCACAGTATGGATTCACACCGAAACAGAGCAGGAAGGGCGCCAGGCGGCGCAAGACGGTAAGCCACTAAAGCCTCAGGGGAGCAAAGACCCTATTAGTTGGGCGATTGGGTGGCTGAACGAAAAGGGCAAGCAGTAAAGGGTGGGATTCCCCCACATTTGAAGGTGGCCAACCCGGTGCTCGAACACCGGGAGGGCCGGTCACACGACGACGCTTAGAGGCACACGTCATGCAACGTAAACAAGATACCAGCACCACGCAACAAGGCCAAGAGAAGGCCGAACCAGCGCGCCCAATGCGCTATTTCACAGACACGGCCAAGCGCATCGAGGAGAGCCTGGAGATCATGGCCGTCTTGGCCGGAGTGCTTGAGCACAACAACGCTTTCAAGAGCTGCGAGCCGGGCGAGCACCCTGCAATGATCAACGAGCGCGGGGAAGATGGGGTAGTGCGGGCCATGAGGGTCATTGCATGGGCTGCACACAGGGAGTTCTGCCAAGTGGCGACTGACCTGGAGATCCCGCAATGATCAACGCCCCTGACCTTGACGATAACAGCGATATTTTCAGCGCCCTTTACAGGCTGGTGTGCGCACGCGCCCAGGAGACGCGCTTGCCGATCGAAGTGATCCTTTGCCAGGTCATCTATCAGGCCTCCTATGAGATTCTCCTGGGAGGCGAGATCTCTCGAGAGATGATCACTGGCGTTGTGGAGGCGGCCGCGGTACAGCTTGCGATCAACTCTCAGGACGAGGACGCACAAGGGGGTGATCAATGAGAGCTGCATACTCAAGTCAACCAGCCTTGGCCGGCCTCGATGCTGAGCAGTTGGCGGAGCTGGCCCTGATGGGTCTGCGGTACCGGGCCCTCGGCGCGGGAACCATCGACTTCAGCGACCCATCGCGGCTGGATGTGTACTGGACCGGCACGCGAATGGTCGAGAAGGCGGTCAAAGAAGCTGTGAGGTCCGCAAAGGGCCGGTCGATCGACGCTGAACGAAAGGTCGGAATTGCGATTGGTCACCTGACTGGCCTGTTCAACTGCAGTGTTATCGACAATGACACGTACATGGCCCAGTTCAAGATCCTGCTCGACAGTCCCCGCTGAGCTTGGCTGATTTCTGAGCCGAGCTGATCAAGTTAAATGGGCACTACCCTGGTCCGGGGTGGTGCCCATTTCGTTGTGGGGCAGATGGTCCAGATCTGGTTCGTCAGGAATAAGGTGATGCTGGATTCACCGCGTACCCTCATTACTCGCTTTTGAGGAAAGTGTGACTAACACGCAACCTCCAGGCAGCGTTACGCGCTGAGGGCCTGCTTGGATGTCTGCTCGCTTTTTGTCTTCGCGCTTTTTTATCGCTTTCCACATCATGATCATCGAGCCCATCTCGCGGCAACCTCGTTTTTCGATGCCTCGTTGCATCTGCACTTAGTTTACTTGATCTACCTTGATATCAACACTTAGGTTACTTGACTTACCTTGATACCCCTTTAGAAACCTTTATAAGCCTTGATATCAACAACCACGCCTTTGGGGCGGCAAATTTCTTCAACGTTAGCCACCATGGCCTCTGTCTGATCTCTCTCAAGCGCCCACCAGCGTGACGTTTTCCCCGTCTTGGGGCGATAGGTCATTCGGTACAAGCCAACCATCGACGCTTTGCCGATGTGCTTCGGTGCGATTCCTATTTCATCGTAGAAAGAGATCTGCCGAGCAAAGCCTTCGCCGCCGCTCCCTTCCAGCCAATTGTGAATGACTCCAATAGCCTGGTTTGTCTCGTCATTTACAGGGTAGATGAGCTCGGAGTCGTGCTCGCAGGATTCGGCCATGTAGCTAACCTTTTGAAGTAGGCCAAGGCTTGCAAGAGGTGAAAGCACCACCCAAGCCCCCTGATTACCTGCCTCATCCGTGGCACCATTGAGCGTTGATAGCGCCCCTGAGGTCCAGGCCAGCGTTTTCTGACGTTCAAACCCGTAAAGAATGAATGGGCCGATTGGGCAGATTGTTTCGCGAGAGTACTCCTGTCGAACTAGGCGACGAGGCAGCCCCCCGTCGTTGTCGATATCGTGCTCTGCGTAGAGCTCAATGAATTTCTGTAGCAGGATCAGCTCACCTGTTTCGCGGAGCTTCGTCACAGGTGGGACCTCATCGCCTGCGCCGTCAATGAGTTCGTTGGGAAGCCATATCAGTTTGGCGTCATCCTTAGGCTTACTGATCTTGTAGCGTGGCTTTTTCCCGGCCTTTAGGACCTTCACAATCTCATTTTCGATCAAAGCATCGATCGCTTCTTTTGCGCGCCGCCAAGAGATCCCGGTGCGCTCAAATATCGCTTGAGCACTCCAGGATGTAGTCGAGTTGTCTTTCCCTGTTCCGCGGGCCAGAACAAGAAGTGAGACGGCCGGCCTGATGCCTAAGTCGCACGCGGCTGAGAACTCGTCTGTACCAATTGCAAAAAAGTTTCCCTGGCTCATTCGGCTTTCATATCCCCTATGGTCAGCTTGCTAAGGCAAAATGCCATAGATATTTGCGTTTTTGTAGCTATGACTGAGAAGGGCGCAGGGGGCGCGATCTCAAATCGCACCCCCTGGCTGCCGGTTTAGTCTTTGTCGTCGGACAGGACGTAGAGGCCCACGCGGTGAGGCCGCCGGCCGGGCGCCGCAACCTGATAGCACCACCTGGTCAAAATCCCCCAGCCTTGTAGGCGAAGGTGCCGGATCGTGGAGGGCGGGTGAATGATATCCAGATCCTGGGCAGCCTCGATTGAGGAGACGGGCCCCTTCTTCAAGGCCTCAATCAACCGCTGGGCCTGCGCGTGGGTGGAATGGTTGTCAGGCAGATCGTGATCTGCGATAGTTTTGGCCGTCATAGAGGCTCCTTTCACTAGGGGTCAGGCCCGGGTGGTGGTGGTGCACTGCCCGGGCTGCGTTTCTCTCCCCCCTATCCCATGCGTTATTCTCCAGAGCTATCTGCAGCTGCGGCAGCGTCGAGCACAAGGCTGAGAAAGCCCTTGGTGGCCTCGGCAGCTTTGACTGAAGACTTGGCCAACTTGATGACTTCCTGAGGCGTACCATATCCGGCGGCGATCATTCGCAGGCCAGTGGACAGCAGACTGACCATGGCGTGCGCCTCATCCACGGCCGTGTGAAGGTCGTCATAGGTTGGCCGCTCTGGGGTGGTGCTTGGGGTTGGGGTATGGGTAGAATCGGGGCGCTGTGTAGTTGTCTTTCCAGATCGCTGTGCGGCACGCTGAGCCAGTGCCTCTAACACTGGCTCGGCACCACCCTTCACAATCGCCAACCTTGGCGCCTCTTTTCTTGCTGTCATGACTGCGGCTCCTCCAGAAGGCGCCCGAGCACCATCCACAGAACTGCTGCTTTTTCCTCTTCCCAGCGCTTGGCCAGGCGCTCGTACTTGCTGGTATGAGTGGGAATCCCCTGCATTGCCTTGAAGGTTTCACAGGCCAGCAGCATCACCGACTCCTCCGAATCGCTGAACTTCATGATCATCGGGCGTTCTCCTTGGCTGCGCGCTCGATAAACGCCTTCAGCTCGGACATGAGCGCCAGGCGGCGCCGGCCGATCTTGAACGTCTTGATCTCCCCCTTTGCAATGAATTCGTAGGTAGCCGACCGGGAAATCCCGAGAATGCGACCTGCTTCCTCCACACCAACGGACAGCGGCGGGGTCGGGTGTTGAGCTTGTTCCATGATTCTCTCCATTGACCGGTACAAGATTCCGGCTTGATGAGAATCCTATTGCTGCAATGCGTGCACGTCAACTGCAATCACGAGCTGATTATGAACGCATGGACTTCGCTGGACGCAAAATGTAGCATTCGCTTTACGCTTAAATTGAGAGGTGTGGACGTGATGGCGAAGAACAAGCCCAGTCAGGGTGCTCGTAAGACAGAGACGCTGACTCTCCGCCTTGACCCAAAGGTAAAGATGATGATCGAGATCATTTCTCGAATTCGTCGGCAGTCGATCACTGGCGTGGTAGAAGCGGCCATTGAGGAGATCGCCTTTGATCTGGACACGCCGTATTTTGACGATGGTGAAACACACAACCACTCGCTTGGAGCAATCTTTTCAGAGGTCTGGTCCTCCGATGAAAGCGAGCGTTTTATTAACATGTGTCACCGACTGCCTTCTCTGATGACTTATGAGGAGCAGAGAATCTGGGAGACTATTAAGTCATCCAAGTGTTTTTGGGAGAACGGCGCGAGTCAAATTCTTACTGACTGGTCGGTTGCTGGATTGGGGCGCATAGATCGCTCTAACCTGCGTCTTTGGTGGAATGACCTAATGGATCATGTCGAAGCGCACAAAGACAGCCGAACAATTGTGTCTTTCGAACCGTCATTCTAAATGAGCTCTACGGCAGCAGCCTTGCTGTCTGGGGCAAGGTGGGCGTAGCGCAGCGTCATCTTGATGTCGGAGTGCCCAAGCAGATCGCGTACCGTGTTCAGCGGCACTCCAGCCATCACCAGGCGCGATGCAAAGTCGTGCCGCATATCGTGCCAGCGGAAGCCGGTTATCCCTGCACGCTCCAGCAGTCCGAGCCACGCGCTTTTGACGTCCTCGAGCCGTCCTCCATCAGATGACGGGAATACGAATCCTGACTTCTTTCGGCGTTCCCTCTGCCAAACCTGAAGAGTTTCGAGAGCCTCCTTGTTCAAGGGAATGTGGCGAGTCTCATTGGTCTTGGCTGTATCGCCGATGATAGTAAGTGTCTTGGTCGCAAAGTTGACTCTTGGCCATTCGAGGTTGAATAGCTCGCCGCGGCGGATACCGGTGTTAAGTGCTACCAGCACCATTGGCTTTAGATGGTCAGTGAAGACCCGGCCTGCCAATGAAGGGAGCAGCTTCCGGCCCCTAGCAGTTCGCCACGTATTGGCGCTTTCGCGATCTGCCCGGGCTTCATCTTGGCGATCGTCCAGGGCCTTGCGCAGTTGTTGGTTTTCATCAGCGCTCAGGTAGCGTACCACCCCCTTGCTGTCTACCTTAAGCTGCTTGAGTTTGGCCATGGGGTGGGTAGTGATGATTTCCCATTCCACCGCTCGACTGAATACACCGCTGATGCTGCCCATCTTCCGATTTACCGTCGCCGGCTTGTTGCCGGACTGCAGCCAGGCCGTGCGGATTTGCTCCAGATCGCGGCCGGTGATGGCGTCGATGCGCTGCGGCATGATTGTCTCGAAGTTGTTGGCCAGCGTGTGGGCGGTCTTCTCGTAGCCGCGGTGATGCGCCTTGAACCAAGGCAGATAGGTGTCGGTGATGAAGTCGCGCAGGGAGGGCAGGGCGGCTCCTCGGCGCCCCTGCGAGACGGCGGTGGGCTCGCCGTGCTTGCGAGCCTCAGCAAGGTACTGGGTAGCTTCCTGGCGGGCCTGCTCGAGGGTGAGGATACCCACCCGGCCCAGGGTTTTCTTGCGGCCCCTGGCCCAGGTAACGACATAGGATCTCGCCCCTGCGGCGGTCACGCGCACGAAAAGCCCAGTGATGGTAGTGTCGTGGACTTCGTACTCGCGACCGGTGACCTGCAGGCCGGCCAGCAACTTGGCGGTTAGCTTCTCTTTCACTTCGTCCCCGTGGGTGCATTGTGGGTGCAGAAATGAATATACGGGGGCGTCTGGTCGGACGCAACTGGACGAAAAACCTAGTAAATACGGGCGTAGTCCAGTTGCTGCGGTGGTTAAAATGGCCCTCCTAAGGGGAAGGTTGGCAGTTCGAACCTGCCCTGGGACGCCATTTCTTGCCTCTCCCGTGCCCGCAGGGCAACACTCCGTCAGCTGGCCACAAGCTTGCCTGCCAGGCGCTGACGCATCACCAGATACCCCGTCAAGACCAGCCCCACTGCCAGCACCGTAAACCAGAACTGGAAGCGCGACGCCGGGTCGAACGCCTGGGTGCCGATCACCGTTAGCAAGGCGAACAGCGCGACCAGATTGGCATACGGGAAGAACCAGGCACGGAATGCGTTCGGGTCGACGGGTTCGTGGCGGGTTTTCCAGCGCATGGCCACGTGGGCGATGATGATGAAGATCCACACGATCATCACCAGGCTGCCGGTGCTCTTGGCCAAGGTCATGAACAAGTCGCCGCCGCTGAGAAAATGCACGGTCAGGATCATCACGCAAATCGACAGGCTCAGCAGCAGCGCATTGATCGGCACGCCCTTGGCGCTGGTACGCGAGAACAGCTTGGGCGCGTGCCCACGCTGGCTCAGCGAGAACAGCATGCGCGAGTTGGAGAACATGAACGAGTTCATCACCGACATGAACGAGACGAACAGCACCAGCTTCATGGCCACTGCCGCGCCGCCGAAACCGGCCAGGCTGAACAGCGAGACGTAGGGCGAGGCCAGGTTGGCCTTGTCGGTCCACGGCAGGCACAGGATCAGGATCGACACCGAGCCGACATAGAACAGCATCACCCGCAGGATCACGCTCTTGATCGCGCGGATCACGTTCTGCCGCGGGTTCTCCGATTCACCCGCCGCGACGGCGGCGATTTCGCTGCCCCCCAGCGAGAAGATCACCACGATCACGCCGGCCATCACCGGCGACAGGCCGTTGGGCATGAAGCCGTCATGGGCGGTGAGGTTGACCAGGCCGGGGGAGGGGATATCGCTGTGCAGGCCGAGCAGGATGGACAGGCCCAGCAGCATGAAGATGAAGATGGTGGCTACCTTCATCGCAGCCAGCCAGTATTCCACTTCGGCAAACGAACGCACCGAGTAGGCATTGCTGGCCATCAGCGTCACCAGCATCAGGAAGGCGCCTGCCCAGATCGGCAGCCAAGGCAGAAAGTCATGCAGGATGGCGCCCAGCAATACGGCTTCGAGGGTGATGGTCATCATCGACTTGAACCAGTACAGCCAGCCGACGGCAAACCCCGCCCAGTCGCCCAGGTACATGTTGGCGTAGGTCGAAAACGACCCGGCATCCGGGGTGCGGCAGGCCATTTCCCCGAGCATGAACATGACCAGCGTGACCACCAGGCCGCCGATGAAGTACGACAGGATGGCTGCAGGCCCCGCCGATGCGATCAGCGCCCCCGAACCCATGAACAACCCTGCACCGATCACCCCGCCTAGCGCAATCATGGTGATATGCCGCTGCTTCAGGCTTTGCTTCAAACTGTTGGATTGCATTTCCTTGTCCTCTCTTATTATGGGGGGATACGAAAACATCCCCCGACGCAGGCGTCGTCATGCGCCTGCGTCGACGCGCGGCTGCCTTTTACAGGCAATGGCTACCAGCCTGCCACCATGGACAACAAGACCAAGGAGCTCAAACGAATTCTGTGCACAACGTCCTGCCGATTTTTCCTGAGGGTTGTTGTGCTCCATGCTGCGGCGCAGAGCCTTTGGCGGCGGTGGAAGTGCCCTGCAGCGCCCAGTGTTTCAAAGCCCAAAGGACACCCATGCCCACGCCACCGGCCAGGGCCGCGCCCAGTCTTCAGGAATGCCAGCACCCAGGTACATGGCCACCAGCACGGACAGGTTCCAGCCGAAGCACATGGTGATGGCCGTGCCGGCTTGGTAGGGTAGGCATCGCCGCATGGCGTTTGCCCGGCGCCGAGGGCAACCAGAAGGTTGCCGCTGTGGAAGAGGCGTTGCTGCAACTGGCTTGAGCCGTTGCCGGGGAAAACCGTAGGCAAATAGCGCGTTGGGGCTATTCCGGTGGCGGCACGTCGGGCATATGCTTGCCCGTCAAAGGCATGATGTTGCCGTCTGCGGCAATTGCCATCATCGTCGGCAGCCCCTATGAAACGGGGCGCAGTTGCTGGGCATCAGGGAGAGCGTCCATGAATCAGGAAACCAGGCCGGCACCTGCAGGCTTCAGTGAACAGCAGCTGCACACCTTGTTCGAATTGATCAGTGATGGCATCTGGGACTGGAATGCCAACACCGGCTATGTCTACCGCAACCCAGGCTGGTACGCCATGCTCGGGTACCCCAGCCATTCCATGGACAACTCGGTCCTCACCTGGGAAAACGTCATTCACCCAGAGGACTACCCGCGGGTAATGGCCCATTTCGAAGCGTATATCCAGCAGCGCAACGAACATTACCTGGTCGAGTACCGCTGCCGGTGCCGCGATGGCAGCTACCTGTGGATCGAAGACAGCGGCTACATCATCGCCCGCAACGAGGACGGCTCGGTCGCGCGCATGCTGGGTGCCCACCGCAACATCGATGCCGGCAAGCGCCTGGTGGCGCAGCTGGAGCAGAAGAATAAGTCGCTGGAGTGCCAGGTGGCCGAACGCACCCGTGAGTTGTCCTGGGTGAACCAGCAGCTGCAGCGGCAACTGGACGAAAACCGCGAACTGGCCGAGCGCGATGCACTGACCCGCATTGCCAACCGTTATCGGCTGGAAAAGGCTTTGCAGCGGGAATGCGAGCGAGCCCAGCGCTTTCGCCAGCCATTGTCGCTGATCGCCATGGATCTGGATGATTTCAAGCCGATCAACGATTGTTACGGCCACGCTCGCGGCGACGCGGCGCTGGTACGGGTGGCCGAGAACTTGCGCACATGCCTGCGCGATATGGACCTGTTGGCCCGCTGGGGCGGTGACGAGTTCGTCATTGTGCTGCCGCAGACCACGCTGGGGGAGGCATTGGATGTGGCAGTGCGCTTGCGCCGGGTAATGGAGCAGGTGGAGCCGGTGGGGGATTGTCGGTTGACCATGAGTTATGGCGTGGTGCAGTGGCAGGAAGGGGAGGACCAGCAGGCGCTGCTGGCGCGTGCCGACCAAGCGCTTTACCGGGCCAAGGGGGCCGGGAAGAACGCCATAGGTCAGTGAGTTGGTTTATGGTTTTAGGATATCGCATCAGGGCTGACAGGTGCTTGCCGCGAGAGGTGCAGCGCCTGTGGCAAGCACCTATCAGCCCAGACGATCCATGTGGCCTCCCGCCATCACCCCTACCCCAGACAAAAAAACACCCGCAACGCCTCACGGCGCAGCGGGTAAAATCGGCCTGGGCCGCTTCAGTGTCAGATATGCAGGGCGTGGCCCAGCGCGCGCAGCGCCGCTTCCTGTACCGCTTCACCCAGCGTCGGGTGCGCATGGATGGTGCCGGCCACGTCTTCCAGGCATGCGCCCATTTCCAGCGACTGGGCAAATGCCGTGGACAGCTCGGAAACCGCCACGCCCACCGCCTGCCAACCCAGGATCAGGTGGTTGTCGCGGCGCGCCACCACGCGCACGAAACCGCTTTTCGCTTCCAGGCTCATGGCCCGGCCGTTGGCGGCGAACGGGAACTGCGCGACGATGCAGTCCAGGCCTTGCTGGCTTGCCTGCTCCGGGGTCTTGCCGACCACGACCACTTCCGGGTCGGTGAAGCAGACTGCGGCAATCGCCGTCGGCTCGAAGCGGCGCGCCTTGCCGGCGATGATCTCGGCTACCATCTCGCCCTGGGCCATGGCCCGGTGCGCCAGCATTGGCTCGCCCGCGACGTCGCCAATGGCCCAGACGTTATGCATGCTGGTCTGGCAGCGCTCGTCGATGGCGATTGCGGCGCCGTTCATTTTCAGGTCCAGGCATTCCAGGTTGAAACCTTGGGTGCGCGGGCGACGGCCCACGGCCACCAGTACCTGGTCGGCCTCCAGCCGCAGTTGCCCGCCCTGGCCATCGGCGGCCAGCAGGCAGCCATTTTCGTAACCTTCGACGCTGTGGCCCAGGTGCAGGGCGATGCCCAGCTTCTTCAGCGACTCGGCCACCGGGGCGGTGAGCTCGCTGTCATAGGTCGGCAGAATGCGCTCGCGCGCCTCCACCACACTGACCTGCGCGCCCAGCTTGCGATAGGCGATGCCCAGTTCCAGGCCGATATAGCCACCGCCCACCACCACCAGGTGTTGCGGCAGGGCTTTCGGGGCCAGGGCTTCGGTCGAGGAAATGACCGCGCCACCCAGCGGCAGCATTGGCAATTCGACACTGCTGGAGCCGGTGGCCAGCAACAGGTGTTCGCACTGGATGCGCTGGCCATCGACTTCGACCTGCTTGCCATCAAGCACCTTGGCCCAGCCCTGCACCACCTTGACCCCGTGCTTTTTCAGCAGGGCGCCAACGCCGGTGGTCAGGCGGTCGACGATGCCGTCTTTCCAGGCCACGCTCTTGCCGATGTCCAGCTGCGGCGAGGAGACGCTGATACCCAGCTCCGATGGCCCGGCAAACCGTGAGGTCTGGTGGAACTGCTCGGCCACGTGGATCAGCGCCTTGGACGGGATGCAGCCGATGTTCAGGCAGGTACCGCCCAGCGCCTGGCCTTCCACCAGCACCGTAGGGATGCCCAGTTGCCCGGCGCGGATGGCCGCCACATAGCCGCCAGGGCCGCCGCCGATGATCAGCAAGGTAGTTTGGATAGTCTGTTGCATGCTCACTCCACGAACAGGCAGGCGGGTTGTTCGAGCAGGCCACGCACGGCCTGAATGAACAGCGCGGCATCCATGCCATCGACCACACGGTGGTCGAACGAGCTGGACAGGTTCATCATCTTGCGCACGACGATCTGGCCGTCGATCACCACTGGCCGCTCGACCATGCGGTTGACGCCGACGATCGCCACTTCCGGGGTATTGACCACCGGCGTGCTGACGATGCCGCCCAAGGCGCCCAGGCTGGTCAGGGTGATGGTCGAACCAGACAGCTCATCGCGGTTGGCCTTGTTGTTGCGCGCGGCAGTGGCCAGGCGCGAAATCTCGCTGGCGTTGGCCCACAGGCTGCCCGCTTCGGCGTGACGCAGTACCGGCACCATCAGGCCGTTGTCACCCTGGGTGGCGATACCCACATGCACCGCGCCATGGCGGGTGATGATCTGGGCTTCGTCGTCGTAGGTGGCATTGATCTGCGGGAAGTCACGCAGCGCCACCACCAGCGCGCGCACCAGGAACGGCAGCAGAGTCAACTTGCCGCGGCTGTCGCCATGCTTGCTGTTGAGCTGCTGGCGCAGCGCTTCCAGGGCGGTGACGTCGATTTCTTCCACATAGCTGAAGTGCGCGACCCGACGTTTGGCATCCTGCATGCGCTGGGCGATCTTGCGGCGCAGACCGATCACCTGCACCTGCTCGCTGTCGGTGCGCCTGGCATAGCCAGTTGGCGCCTGCCCGGCGGCACTCTGCGGCTTGCTCATGAAGGCGTCGAGGTCTTCATGCAGGATGCGCCCGGCCGGGCCGCTGCCATGCACGTAACGCAGTTCGATACCGGCATCCAGCGCGCGCTTGCGCACTGCCGGCGACGCCAATGGCTTGTCGCCCGGCTGGCGCGGCACGATGGGGGCGGCCTCGTGGTTGACCGGCGCCTGTTGCTGGTAGGCAGCGGGTTTTACTGGCTGCTGTGGCTCCGGCTTGGTCGCCACCGGGGCCGCAGCGGTTTCGGCGGGTTTCGGCATTGGCGTATCCACATGGTTGCCGCTGCCTTCCACTTCGATGCGGATCAGCTCGCTGCCGACCGCCATCACTTCACCGGGCTGGCCACCCAGGGCCAGCACCTTGCCGCTGACCGGCGAAGGGATTTCCACGGTGGCCTTGTCGGTCATGACGTCGGCCACTACCTGGTCCTCGGCGATCATGTCGCCGACCTTGACGAACCATTCAACCAACTCGACCTGCGCGATGCCTTCGCCAATGTCCGGCATCTTGATGACGTGCGTGCCCATTCAGACCTCCATGACCTTTTTCAGTGCCGCACCTACCCGCGAAGGGCCTGGGAAGTAAGCCCATTCCTGTGCGTGAGGGTAGGGGGTGTCCCAGCCGGTGACGCGCTCGATGGGCGCCTCCAGGTGATGGAAGCAGTGCTCCTGCACCAGCGACACCAGTTCGGCGCCAAAGCCGCAGGTACGCGTGGCTTCATGCACGACAACGCAGCGGCCGGTCTTCTTCACCGACTCGACGATGGTGTCCAGGTCCAGCGGCCACAGGCTGCGCAGGTCGATCACTTCGGCATCCACGCCGCTTTCTTCAGCGGCCACCTGGGCCACGTACACGGTGGTGCCGTAGGTCAGCACGGTGACGTCATTGCCAGGGCGGGCAATGGCGGCCTTGTCCAGCGGCACGTTGTAGTAACCATCGGGCACGGCGCTGTGCGGGTGCTTGGACCACGGCGTTACCGGGCGGTCGTGGTGGCCGTCGAACGGGCCGTTGTACAGGCGCTTGGGCTCGAGGAAGATCACCGGGTCGTCGCATTCGATCGAGGCAATCAGCAGGCCTTTGGCGTCATACGGGTTCGACGGCATCACCGTGCGCAGCCCGCAGACCTGGGTGAACATCGCTTCCGGGCTCTGGCTGTGGGTCTGGCCGCCATAGATGCCGCCGCCGCATGGCATGCGCAGGGTCAGCGGGGCGATGAATTCGCCGGCTGAACGGTAGCGCAGGCGCGCCATCTCGGAAACGATCTGGTCCGAGGCCGGGTAGAAGTAATCGGCGAACTGGATTTCCACCACCGGGCGCAGGCCGTAGGCGCCCATGCCTACGGCGGTGCCGACAATGCCGCTCTCGGAGATCGGCGCGTCGAACACGCGGGATTTGCCGTACTTGGTCTGCAGGCCTTCGGTACAGCGGAATACGCCACCGAAGTAGCCGACGTCCTGGCCGTACACGACCACATTGTCGTCGCGCTCAAGCATGATATCCATGGCCGAGCGCAGGGCCTGGATCATGGTCATGGTAGTGGTGGCCATGGCGGTTTCCGGGTTGATGCTGTTGTTGTGGTCGTTCATCTCAAACCCCCAGTTCCTGGCGTTGACGGCGCAGGTGGTCGGGCATGTCCTTGTACACGTCCTCGAACATCGAGGCGGCGCTCGGAATGTGACCGTTGGCCATGGTGCCGTACTGCTCGGCTTCCTTCTGCGCCGCAATCACGGTGGCTTCGAACTCGGCCGTGGTGGCTTGGTGCTCTTCCTCGGACCAGTGGCCGATCTTGATCAGGTGCTGCTTCAGGCGGGCGATCGGGTCACCCAGCGGGAAGTGGCTCCAGTCATCGGCGGGGCGGTACTTGGACGGGTCGTCAGACGTCGAGTGTGGCCCGGCACGGTAGGTGACCCACTCGATCAGGCTCGGGCCCAGGCCCCGACGGGCGCGCTCGGCGGCCCAGCGCGAAGCGGCGTACACGGCGACGAAGTCGTTGCCGTCAACCCGCAGCGAGGCGATGCCGCAACCCACGCCACGGCCGGCAAAGGTGGTCGACTCGCCACCGGCGATAGCCTGGAAGGTGGAGATGGCCCACTGGTTGTTGACCACGTTGAGGATCACCGGCGCACGGTACACGTGGGCGAAGGTGAGGGCGGTGTGGAAGTCCGACTCGGCGGTGGCGCCGTCGCCGATCCAGGCCGAAGCGATCTTGGTATCACCCTTGATTGCCGAAGCCATGGCCCAGCCGACCGCCTGCACGAACTGGGTCGCCAGGTTGCCGCTGATGGTAAAGAAGCCGGCCTCGCGCACCGAATACATGATCGGCAGCTGGCGACCCTTCAGCGGGTCGCGCTCGTTGGACAGCAGCTGGCAGATCATCTCCACCAGCGACACGTCGCGGGCCATCAGGATGCTTTGCTGGCGGTAGGTGGGGAAGCACATGTCGGTGCGGTTAAGCGCCAGGGCCTGGCCGCTGCCGATGGCTTCTTCACCCAGGCTCTGCATGTAGAAGGACATCTTCTTCTGGCGCTGGGCGACCACCATACGGCTGTCGAAGATCCGCGTCTTGAGCATGGCACGCATGCCTTGACGCAGCACTTGCGGGTCGATGTCCTCGGCCCACGGGCCTTGGGCGTTGCCCTGCTCATCGAGCACGCGGACCAGGCTGTAGGACAGGTCGGCGGTGTCGGCAGCATCGACATCGACAGGGGGTTTACGGGCTTTACCTGCATCGTTCAGGCGCAGGTAGGAAA
The DNA here is from genome assembly GCF_013179515.1 of Pseudomonas sp. CM27. GTDB lineage: Bacteria > Pseudomonadota > Gammaproteobacteria > Pseudomonadales > Pseudomonadaceae > Aquipseudomonas. The sequence goes on along the minus strand of NZ_JABMCN010000036.1, from coordinate 173 downwards.
AATCGGTCTGGCAGCCTGGCCGGCCGGTAGGCTCGGGCACATGCAAACGCAGGGGGGCGTACTCGTTCATGCTGTTTACGCTCGCTCGGATATTTGTTTTTGTGAGCTCTGAAGCGGCCGCCGCTGAATACCGGCTTGTGACTGGTAGGTCAGCGTCATCTACATCTTAGTGG
>NZ_JABMCN010000359.1 GCF_013179515.1 Pseudomonas sp. CM27 | reverse complement strand
CGGCTTCGGCCTCCAGCGCGAGGGCGCAACGCACGGCGCCGTGGCCATAGGCGTCGGCCTTGATCACGGCGAGGGCTTTGGCACCGGTCAGTTCACGGGCCAGACGGTAGTTGTGGCGCAAGGCCTGGAGGTCGATCAGGGCGCGGGCGGGACGCATGGCGGCTGCCTTATGGTGGTTCGGGTTGAAAACGATGCTGGGTTCTTCGCGGGTGAACCCGCTCCCACAGGGACCGCAAATTGCCAAGGTTTGCGCAATCCTGTGGGAGCGGCTTTAGCCGCGAAGCGGCCGATACAGGCGATCTTACTGCTGGTGAGCCGGCGCAGTCTGCCCGTGGCCGGCCGCTTCCCGGCTGTTGCTATAACGGGAAATATCCAGGCCTTCGGCACTGATCTGCGGCTTCTTGCGCGCAATCAGGTCGGCCAGCAGGCGACCGGAGCCGCACGCCATGGTCCAGCCCAGGGTCCCGTGACCGGTGTTCAGGAACAGGTTGCGGAACGCCGTGGCGCCAACGATCGGCGTGCCATCCGGCGTTGCCGGGCGCAGGCCGGTCCAGAAGCTGGCCTGGCTCAGATCACCCCCGCGAGGATAAAGGTCGTTGACGATCATCTCCAGCGTTTCGCGCCGACGCGGGTTCAGCGACAGGTCAAAACCGGCGATTTCAGCCATGCCACCGACGCGAATGCGGTTGTCGAAACGGGTGATCGCGACCTTGTAGGTTTCGTCGAGAATGGTCGAGGTCGGGGCCATGTCGGCGTTGGTGATCGGCACGGTCAGCGAGTAGCCCTTCAACGGATATACCGGGGCCTTGATGCCCAACGGCTTGAGCATATGCGGCGAGTAGCTGCCCAGTGCCAGCACGTAGCGGTCGGCGGTTTCCAGCTTGCCGTCAATCCACACGCCATTGATGCGATCGCCGGCAAAGTCCAGGCGCTGGATGTCCTGGCCGAAGCGGAACTCCACGCCCAGGTTCAGCGCCATTTCGGCGAGCTTGTTGGTGAACAGCTGGCAGTCGCCGGTCTGGTCGTTAGGCAGGCGCAGGGCACCGGCCAGGATGTCTTTCACACCCGCCAGGGCGGGTTCGACGCGGGCAATACCATCACGGTCCAGCAGCTCGTAAGGCACGCCGGACTGCTCGAGCACGGCGATGTCCTTGGCTGCAGCATCCACCTGGGCCTGGGTGCGGAACAGCTGGGTAGTACCCAGGCTGCGGTTTTCGTAGGCGATGCCGGTTTCGGCGCGCAGCTCGTCGAGGCAGTCACGGCTGTACTCGGACAAGCGCACCATGCGCTCCTTGTTCACCGCATAACGGCTGGCGGTGCAGTTGCGCAGCATCTGCGCCATCCACAGGTACTGGTCGACGTCGCCGGTGAGCTTGATGGCCAACGGGGCGTGGCGCTCGAGCAGCCACTTGATGGCCTTCAGCGGCACGCCTGGGGCGGCCCAAGGCGAGGCATAGCCGGGCGAGATCTGGCCAGCGTTGGCAAAGCTGGTTTCCATGGCCACCGCCGGCTGGCGGTCGACCACCGTCACTTCGAAACCTTGCCGGGCCAGGTAGTAGGCACTGGCGGTTCCGATTACACCGCTACCAAGTACCAGAACTCGCATCGTTTTATCCCTCATACGCGGCACGCCGCAGACTTTTATTGATATGGCATGAATGGGCGCAGTATAAAAATTCGAAGCCAGTGCAATTCACTATATAAAAGCCTATTATTGGCGAGAATTCTCGGCAAAATCGCCTTTCACGGAGGGGCATCCCCTATGAGAACCCAGCACCAGAGCAAGCGTGAACTGGACAAGATCGACCGTAACATCCTGCGTATCCTGCAGAATGACGGGCGGATTTCCTTCACCGAACTGGGCGAGAAAGTTGGGCTTTCCACCACGCCTTGCACCGAGCGGGTTCGCCGCCTGGAACGCGAGGGCATCATCATGGGCTACAACGCTCGCCTGAACCCGCAGCACCTCAAGGGCAGCCTGCTGGTGTTCGTCGAAATAAGCCTGGACTACAAGTCGGGCGATACCTTCGAGGAGTTCCGCCGGGCGGTATTGAAACTGCCCCATGTACTGGAGTGCCACCTTGTGTCAGGTGACTTTGACTACCTGGTGAAAGCGCGTATTTCGGAGATGGCGTCTTACCGCAAGCTGCTCGGCGACATCCTGCTGAAGCTGCCGCACGTGCGCGAGTCGAAGAGCTACATCGTGATGGAGGAAGTGAAGGAGAGCCTCTGCCTGCCGATCCCGGACTGAGGCTAGACCAGCACCTGCCGGGTGGTGGCGATGAACTGGTGGACGAGCTGCTCGGCGGCGGGCTCGATCATCGGTTGCGGGCCACGGCCACGTGGGCAGGCCATGCGCGGCGTGGTGCCAAACAGGCGGCAGATCATCGGGCGCTCTTCGTACACCGTGCAGCCGTCGGGGCCCAGGTGCACGCAGTCCAGGCGCTCCATGGCAGCGTCCTGTTCGGCCTGGGACTTGCGCGGCAGGCGGGCCATTTCTTCCGTCGAGGTGGTGACCGGGCCGCAGCAATCGTGGCAGCCGGGCTCGCACTCGAACGAGGGGATGAGTTCGCGCAGGAAGTGGATTTTGTGGCGGTTGCAGGACATAGCTGAGTTCAACGTTGATGACTTGCCGGATTATAGGCGCTCCGGCTTCGTGCAGGAGCGGCCTTGTGTCGCGAAAGGGGTGCGCAGCGCCCCCAGTGCCTCAGCTTCGCCACTGATATTGCCGGGGCCGCTCTGCGGCCCTTTCGCGACCCAAGGCCGCTCCTACAATTGACCGCACCAGACTTGAGGCCGGTTGCCCGCCCCGGAGCCCCGGCTTATCCTCCTCCCCTAGCCCACCAGCCCCAGGACACAGCCCATGATCCATAGCGCGCAGCACGCCGCCTCGTATTACGCCGCCAGCAGCGCGCCACACCCTGACCATTCATTCCTGCAAGGCGACCACTCAGCGGACGTATGCATCGTCGGCGGCGGCTACTCGGGTCTGAACACTGCCATCGAGCTGGCCGAGCGCGGCTTTTCGGTGATCTTGCTGGAAGCACGCAAACTCGGCTGGGGCGCCAGCGGGCGCAATGGCGGGCAGCTGATCCGCGGCGTCGGCCATGGCCTGGAGCAGTTCCTGCCGGTAATCGGCGAGGACGGTGTGCGCAGCTTGAAGCTCATGGGCCTGGAGGCGGTGCAGATCGTCCGCGAGCGGGTCGAAAAGCATGCCATCGCCTGCGACCTGACCTGGGGCTACTGCGACCTGGCCAACAAGCCCGCCGAACTGCAGGGCTTTGCCGAGGATGCCGAAGAGCTGCGCAGCCTCGGCTACCAGCACGAGCTGCGCCTGGTTGGCAAGGACGATATCCACAGCGTGGTCGGTGCCGACTGCTATGTCGGCGGGCTGGTCGACATGGGCTCCGGCCACCTGCACCCGCTCAACCTCGCCCTGGGTGAAGCGGCCGTGGCCAGCCGCCTGGGGGTAAAGCTGTTCGAGCAGTCCGAGGTCACCCGCATCGACTACGGCGCTGAAGTACAGGTGCATACCGCCCAGGGCCGGGTGCGTGCGAAAAACCTGGTGCTGTGCTGCAACGCCTATCTCAACAACCTCAACCGCGAGCTGGGCGGCAAGGTGTTGCCAGCCGGCAGCTACATCATCGCCACCGAGCCGCTGGGTGAAGAACGTGCCCACTCGCTTTTGCCTCGGAACATGGCCGTGTGCGACCAGCGCGTGGCGCTGGACTACTACCGTCTCTCCGCCGACCAGCGCCTGTTGTTCGGCGGTGCCTGCCATTATTCAGGCCGTGACCCGCAGGACATCGCCGCGTACATGCGGCCCAAGATGCTCAAGGTTTTCCCGCAATTGGCCGACGTGCGCATCGAATACCAGTGGGGGGGCATGATCGGCATTGGTGCCAACCGCCTGCCGCAGGTGGGCCGCCTGGCCAGCCAGCCGAACGTGTATTACGCCCAGGCCTACGCCGGGCATGGGCTGAACGCCACCCACCTGGCAGCGCG
>NZ_JABMCN010000358.1 GCF_013179515.1 Pseudomonas sp. CM27 | reverse complement strand
TGTGGGTATTCAGGGTCGAGCGGCACGTAGGCCCCGCCGGCTTTGACGATGCCCAGCAGGCCGATGACCATCTCCAGGCTGCGTTCCATGGCGATGCCCACCAGCACATCCGGGCCCACGCCCTGCTCGCGCAGCTTGTGCGCCAGCTGGTTGGCGCGGCGGTTGAGCTGGGCGTACGTCAGCGTGTGCTCGCCGAATACCAGGGCCGGGGCATCCGGGGAGGCGAACACCTGGGCTTCGATCAGCTGATGAATGCTGCGCGCGTCCGGGTAGGCAGCGTGGGTGTCGTTCCAGCCTTCGAGCATTTGTTGCTGTTCTGGCTGACCGAGCATCGGCAGTTCACCGACCACTGCGTCCGCGTTTTCCACCAGTGCCTGCAGCAGGTTGGCAAAGTAGCCCGCCAGGCGGCCGATGGTTGCGTCGCCCCACTGCGTACGGTCGTGGCTGTACTGCATCGACAAGGTCGCACCCAGCTCCACCACCAGGGTCAGCGGGTAGTTGGTCTGCTCCTGCACGGCCACATCGCCAAAGCGCAGGCCACCGGGCGCCCCCTGTTGCAGCGCCTCGGACACCGGGTAGTTCTCGAACACGAGGATGCTGTCGAACAGCGCGTCACCGCCCTGCCCGGCCCAGCGCTGCACATCGTACAGCGGCGTATGCTCGAACTCGCGCGCGGCCAGGTTGATGGCCTGGACCTGGCCGATCCACTCGGCCACGGTCTGCTCGCTGCGAGGCGCGCCAATCACTGGCAGGGTGTTGATGAACAGGCCGATCTGCTCTTCCACGCCTGGCAGATCTGCCGGGCGGCCGGCGACAGTGGCGCCGAAGCACACACTGGCCTGGCCGGTGCAGCGCTGCAACAGCAGCAGCCAGGCCGATTGCACCAGGGTGTTGACCGTGACCCGGTTGGCCCGGGCGAAGGCTTCGATACGTGCTGTCTGCTCGCGGTCGAAGGCCAGGCGATAGTCGCCATGGCCGCTGCCGCCTGCGCTGCCGGCGATGGCCTGGGCCAGGCGTGTCGGCGCATCCAGGGTGGCGAGCTGGGCCTTCCAGAAGGCCTCGGCAACGGCTGCGTCCTGGCCCTGCAACCAGGCGATGTAATCGCGGTAGTGCGTGGCCTGCGCTTGCGGCGCCAGGCCGGCATAGCGCTGCAGCACTTCGCCCAGCAGGCGCGAGGTGCTCCAGCCGTCCATGAGGATATGGTGGTTGGTGTAGATCAGGTGGTGGCTGGCATCGCTGGTGCGCACCAGTACCAGCCGCAGCAGCGGCGCAGCGGCCAGGTCAAAGCCGCGCTGGCGCTCATCATCGGCCAGGGTCTGCAGGGCCTGTTCCAGGGCCGGCTGGCCGCGCCAGTCGTGCTCGCTGAACGGCAGCTCGACAGCCTTGCGCACCAGCTGCACGGCCTGGTCCAGGTCGCCTTGCAGGACAAAACCGGTGCGCAGGATGTCGTGGGCATCCACGGTGGCCTGCCAGGCCTGCCTGAAGCGCTGCACATCCAGCCCGTGCACATCCACGCGCAGCTGGTTGATGTAGTTGCCGGCCTGTTGGTCGTAAAGGGTGTGGAACAGCATGCCCTGCTGCATCGGCGACAGCGGGTACACATCGGCGATCTGCCCGGCAGCCAGCGGCAGGTTGTCCAGCTGCGCCTGGGTCAACGCGGCCAGCGCGAAGTCCGAAGGCGTCACGCCCTGATGCCGGGTATCGCTGCAGTGCTCGACCAGCTCCGCCAGGGCCTGCTCGTAAGCCTGCGCCAGGCGCTCGATGGTGGCCGGGTGGTGCACGTCGGCGCTGTAGGTCCATTCCAGGAACAGTTCGCCGCCGTACACCTGCCCGGTGATGCTCAGCCAGTTGCCCAGTTGGGCGCCGGCGCACTGGGTACGGCCAGCGCTTTCGCCGCTTGGGGTGAACAGTGCGCCGGTTTCGGCAGCGAAGCTGGCGTCGAACTGGCCCAGGTAGTTGAAAGTGACACGCGGCTGCGCGGTGTTCCCGAGCTGCTCACGCACTTGGGCATCGCCCAGGTAGCGCAGCAGGCCGTAGCCAATGCCTTTGTCCGGCACGGCGCGCAGTTGCTCCTTGATGGCCTTGATCGACTGGCCGATATCGTTGCCGGGGGTAAGGCGTACCGGGAACAGGCTGGTGAACCATCCCACGGTGCGGCTCAGGTCCAGGTCGTCGAACAGGTCTTCGCGGCCATGGCCTTCCAGCTGCACCAGGACGTTGTCGTGGCTGCTCCACTGGCACAGGGTGCGCGCCAGCGCGCTTAGCAGCAGGTCGTTGATCTGCGTGCGGTAGGCGGCCGGGGCCTGCTTCAGCAGCCTGGCGGTGCGCTCGGCGTCCAGCCGTGTGGCAGCGGTGCGTGCATGGGTATTGGCCAGGCTGCCCTGCGGGTTGTCACGCGGCAGCTCGGCGCTGTCGCTGGCCACCGCCTGCAACCAGTAATCGCGCTGTGCCTGCAGTGCCGGGCTGCTGGCGTGGCGGGCCAGGTGCTCGGCCCAGGTTTTCACCGACGTGCTTTTGGCGGGCAGGCTCACGGCCTGGCCGCCGAGCACTTGTCGATAGGCTTGCTGCAAGTCTTCCAGCAGCACCCTCCATGACACGCCATCGACGACCAGGTGATGAACCACCAGCAGCAGACGCTGCTGGCCGTCGGCAAAGTCAAACAGCTCGGCGCGCAGCAGCGGCCCTTGCTCCAGGTTCAGGCTGGCCTGTACCTGGCTGCCAGCAGCATCCAGCTCGCTCAGCGCGGCCAGGTTGCGTTGGCTCAGCAGCGGCGCGTTGCTCAGCGGCTGGAAGCGCGCCTGCCACTGGCCGGCACCACGGCTGAAGCGCAGGCGCAGCGCATCGTGCTGCTCAACTACAGCACGCAGGGCCGCCTCCAGCGGTTGCAGCTGCACCGGGCTGGCCGGTTTCAGCAATACCGACTGGTTCCAGTGCGCCGGCTGGGCAACATCCATTTCGAAGAAGCGCGCCTGCGCTGGCAGTAGCGCCACCTCGCCAGTGATTGCGCTGTCGATCACTGCTGTCGGCGCAGGCTGCCTGGCCTCGATGCGCTTGGCCACCTGGGCCAGCTGGGCGATGGTCTGTTGTTCGAACAGCTGCTTGGGGGTGATCTTGATGCCCTGGCGCTTGGCGCGGGCGATGATCTGCAGGCTGAGGATGGAGTCGCCCCCCAGCTCGAAGAAGTTGTCGCTGCTGCCGACCTGCTCCAGCTTCAGCACATCGGCCCACACCGCAGCCAGCTTCTCTTCGATTTCACCTTCTGGCGCCACATAGCCGCGGCTGACCGCCCCCGGTGCCGGTAATGCGCGCTTGTCGAGCTTGCCGTTGGCGGTCAGCGGCAGGCGCTCCAGCAGCAGCATCTGCGCTGGCAGCATGTAGTCCGGCAGGCGTGCCTGCAGTTGCGCCTGCAACTGCTGCACGCTTACCCCGCCGTCGGCCACCACGTAGGCCACCAGTTGCAGGCGCTCGGTATCGCCTTCCAGAGGCAAGGCCAGCACCGCGGCCTCGCTTACGCCTGGCAGGCCGAGCAGCACACGGCCGACTTCGCCCGGCTCCACGCGGTAACCGCGGATTTTCACCTGGTCATCCGCGCGACCGATGAACTCTACCAGGCCATCGGCGCCAAGCCGGGCGCGGTCGCCGGTGCGGTACAAACGGGCTCCACCTTCGGTGGGCACGAAACGCTCGGCGGTCAGCGCAGGCTGACCCAGGTAACCCTGGGCCACGCCCTGCCCGCCGAGGTACAGCTCCCCGGGCACGTAGGCGGCCATCGGGTTGAGGTAGCCATCCAGCACCTGGGCGCAGGCATTGCCCAACGGGCGCCCCACTGGCACCGTACGGCAGCCGGGCAGCGGCTGATCGGGCTCGAAGGTGAGCACGCCGACCGTGGTTTCGGTAGGGCCATAGTGGTTGATGACCCGGCAACCCGGGCGCAGTTCGCGGACCTTGTCCAGCAGGCTCCAGCTGCAAGCCTCACCGCCCAGGATCAGTGCTTCGGCCGGCAGTACATCGGCAGCGCGG
>NZ_JABMCN010000357.1 GCF_013179515.1 Pseudomonas sp. CM27 | reverse complement strand
GCACATCCCGATAGGTGAAGCGCCAACGTGCCTGGTTGGCCGTGGGCAGGGTGATCTCGCTGACCCGCAAGTCGCTACCGCTCAAGGTCATGCCATAGCGCGCCAGCGGGTCGCCGCCCGCGCCCCCGTAGGGATAGCACAGGATTTCGACGCGGCTGTTGCCCACACGCTGCAACGTCAGCAGTGTTTCATCCTCATCCCGCACCTCACTCAGCAGCACGTGACCGTTCTGAAAAGGCGTGTATTGCAGGTACAGCACATGGCCAAGCGGCGAATGCAGTTCGACGGGCAAGGCAACCTGGCCTGCGCCCGAGCCCATCGTTTTCAGCACCTCGACCAGGCCGGAGCGATGCTCCACACGGAAACGCTCGGCACCGTCGGGGCCTGCAGGTTCCGGGTACAGGTCGAAGTGCCGCAGCTTCTGCTCGCTCATTTCCAGGCGCCCGGTAGACGAGGAGGTACCGGTAATCTTGTAAGACTCACCACTGCTCAGCGTCACGAGGTTATTGCGCACTTGCGTAAGTTGCAGATTCCAGCCTTTGCCGAACCCGGAATCCTCGTTGTTCAACGGGCTGTAGAACAACGTCAGACCGAAATCCGGGCCCTGCAGGGCGTTGCCCTTCAATGCAGGCAGTTTGATGGACATGGTATATTGACCGGTACGCGGATCGACACCGGTTTCAATATAGGCAGAGAAATTGAAAGCGTTGGAGTGCACAGCGGTGGATGCGCTCATGGTCGCTCTCCCTCTGCGACAGAGGCGGAGCCTCCTGGCGCATAGACAACTGCGCAACTCAGCTCGCCTTCAATATTGCCGCTACTGTAGCGATCATGACTTTTAATCAGGCCCGGTTGAATGATAGTTCCTTCTTTCACGTCCACGAGATTTCGAATGTCTACCCACTTTGAGGTGGTGGGGTGCTTGATTGCCCGCACACCAAACGTCCAGTCCCCCCCCGAGCAACTCCGCTCGGATGATAAATGCACGTTCGTCGTGGACGGGACATCGACGAATCTGAAGAACGTCACAACGTCATTTTTACACACGGTATCGGACATTTTATTGAGTTTGTGTCCACTTTCCGGAATACCGATTGAGCATTGCCGGCCGCCAGGCATCTGCTCGCCATCCATCTTTTGCGCAAACTCGATTCTGGGATTGAGCTGCTTGGGCAAATTCGGTTGATCGGCCCAGGCAAAGCTACACACTGAGAGCAAACAGGCGAAAACGCTGTTCAAGGTTGTTGATTTCATACCGACTCCCCCGCATTCAAGTTAACCAGGCGAATGATCGAGTCATCGCCGGCCGTTGGCCGTGAAGGCACGCTGTGCACCAATACGTTTCGATCACCGATTGTGGTGGAAGGCAGATAATCGAGTTGCACCACATGGACATGCCCCAGTGCATCATGCAACTGCACGCGTAATGGCTTGGACAGTTTCGACAGCACGTTCGGATCAACCTCACCCAGCGCACGATTCATGTTTCGGTAGTTGGCGATCACCAACAGCCCCGCTTCGTATTCCGAGCGCACCGGGCGATGGTAATCTTCCGTCCCCAGCAGGTCCTTGATTCGTTTATCGAAAGAAACAGCAGTGGGTTCCGGCTCGCCATGATTCTGGAACATATATCCCGTGTAACTGTAGAAGCGCTCATTCGAGTAAGGGCTTTCCCAGCGAGCGATCGACGTGTTGACATCGCCCTCCTCATCACTCGCCTTGGATTTTATGAACTCCGCTGTATAGAAAGTCCCGCTCCGGTAGTCCAGCAACCAGTAGTCTTCAGTGACCGGGTGCAGGTCGAAGGCTTCATGTTGCGGGTCCACAGGGACGCCTGGAGGATCCATAACTGCACCACCACCAACCACACGCTTGCGAGTCAACGTATAATCGCTGGACTTGTACGGCTCCGGTGTCCGCACCTGAACCTCGATGGTGGCGTTGCGATGATCCGTGTCATTGGAATAAAACCACCTGCCACTCGCGGACTTGAAACCCGCGTAAAACACTTGCGACCCCGACGTTCCGCGGCGGTGCAGGTGGAGCGTCTGGCGTATGGTCCGGTCCTCCGGACCACGCGGCGTTGCAGATTGCATGGGGCCTTCATTGGCCAATACGAACCGGTTTTTTGTCAGGCTGGTACGCCAGACATTGCCATACTCCTTGCCGATTCCTTCCTCGTTGTCGCACAGGCTGGCAACTTTCTGCCCTGCGCGGTCGAAAAGCGTGAGCGTGCCAATTTCTGTCGGACTCAACTTGTAGTCCGCGCCATCCGCTTGCAAGGTTTCCACGGTGAACTCGACTTCCAGTTGCTGGAAGCCACTGGAGCCGACTGTCCCGCGCACGCCCTCGGGGCTTTTGCCAACCGTGACGGTGAAGCGCTGCAGTGCCACCCAGCTGCTCAGTGGCTTTACCGGCGTCTCTTTCAGCACGCTATAGCCCGATGCGAATACCACGCCATTGCGCACCACTTCACAGGCCACCACATTGGGTTGCTGTATGCCTTGTGTAGAGGCCGTGAACTGCCCCGATGGGGACACGTTGCCGGGGCCTGACAACATTCGCCAGCGCCGCTGTTCATTGGGCATGATGCGGTTCACTTCGCGCAGCTGGGTGGTGCCACCGAAGGCCTGTTTCGGCACGAAGGGTGGGTCGAGCGCCACCAGGGGCTGGTTGTGAACCAGAACGAGAGCAGTGCGATTCTGCTCCGCCGACTCGGCCTGCAGTTCCTGCACACTAAGGACTCGCCGCTGGGCTTGTCCACCCGGTACGAACCTTGATCGCCCGCCTCCCACATACGCCAGCTCGCCCAAAGGCTGGCCCAGCAATCGGAATCTGACCGGATCATTGCCCGCGTTCCACACATCTATCCCATTTGCACTCTGCCTGGGCTGATAGGCGCCAGCAACGGGCATCGCCAGTACCTGCGCGGACGTCACCAGCAAGCGAGCAGAGGCCTTGTAGGTATCGTCACCTTTCTTGAATTCCGCCGTGATGATGACGTTCAGCACATCCTCCCCTACCTCGTCCGCAGCGGGGGCAGTGTAGAGGCCATCGGCGTTGATCGTGCCATGCCCTTTATCGTCATGGCTTTGTGGATTGAGCGCTGACCAGGCGCTGGCTTTTTGCTTCTTGTCCTCGCCATCGTACAGTTCGAACTGATGCGTTTGGCCCGCCGGCACAACCGTACCCATGGCCGGCTTTACCTTCATGCTCATCAGCAACGGGTTTATATTGCCGAACAGGGCTCGATCCAGCGGCGTATGGTCTGCCGTTTTGACAAAGGCATTGAGTTCCGGAAACAGCAGGGTAGCGAGCAGCTCGAAGCCTTCAGCGGAAGCGTACTTCAACAAATCCTTGTTCAGCACCAGCGTGGCCGAATAGTCGCCTTCGGGGAGCAGATAAGGGTATGCGCCATCGGGCTGTTCGCCATCAGTAGCGTTGCCACGCAGGCGCATGAACACCAGCACTGCGCCATCACCGTAATTGTCTGCATTTCGTATACGTGCCCCGGGGGCCGCTTGGGTGCGCAGTATGAAGTTCGTAGGGGTCAACTCGTCATAACCGGCGAAGTCCACCGTGCCCAATTCAAACATCACGCAGCGCGCTGGCATGGCGCCTAGCCAATCTCCCAATGCCCTGTCCAGCTGTTGGTGGAGGTGGTCCTTGTCTTCCTCCTCATCATCGAAGAGCTTGCTGGTGAACTTCGCACCCTTGGCCAGATTCAGCGCGACCCGACCATAGGGGGCCACCTCACCGCGCACGGTCTGGAGGTCGACCTCCATTGTCAGCGAATGCCCCTGCGCTTCGGTGATTACATAGCTGCGCAGCAGTTCCCCGTTGAAGGTCAACGTGCCGCTGATGATGTTCAAGGTCAGCGTGGCCTTGGAGTCGCTGACCGAGGCGCTGCTGAATGACAACATCGGCGTGCCGAACTCGAGCCCTTCCACCGAGACTGTCTGACCCACCGCCTTGCGCTTGAGTATGTCGCTGAACGGTGGAAGAAAGTTGTTCTCCGCAAGACGTTGCAGATACTGCTGCTCCAGCAAACGATTGAGCTGGCGACGGCTGTACACCGCGACT
>NZ_JABMCN010000356.1 GCF_013179515.1 Pseudomonas sp. CM27 | reverse complement strand
TGGTCAGGGCGCCACGCCGGGCGGTGGCGATTATGTGCGCCTGCGAATCGTTGATGACGGCCAGGGCATGGCACAGAGCACGCTGGAACATGCCTTCGAGCCGTTTTTCAGCACCAAGGCGATCGGCCAGGGCATCGGCATGGGCCTGTCGATGGTATACGGCTTCAGCAAGCAATCCCGTGGGCATGTCACCCTGCACAGCCAGATCGGCCAAGGCACCCGGGTAGACCTGTACCTGCCGCGCCATCACGGCCGGACCACCCAACCGAGCAACCCTGAGCCGCCTGTGCAGGGGGGCCGTGGTCGCCATGTGCTGGTGGTCGAGGACGACTCGCATGTACGTCAGCTGCTGTGCCAGGCGCTCCGCGAAGACGGCTTCCCCTGCCACAGCGCCGCTGACGCCAGCGAGGGATTGGCAGTGCTGCGCTCGACAGAGCCGGTGGACTTGCTAATCAGCGACGTTGGCTTGCCCGGCATGAACGGCCGGCAGTTGGCCGAAATTGCACGGAGCCTGCGCCCGCGTCTGCCGGTACTGTTCATCACCGGCTACGCGGAAACGGCCATTGCCCGAGAGAGCTTCCTGGGTACGGACATGTACTTGATCAGCAAACCGTTCGAGCTGAAACAACTGCAGGCCCAAGTGCTGCGGATTCTTGCTACGAAGTGAAACTACCTTACCCGTCAAGCATGCGCAGCGCCTCATCCGCCAGGGCGGCCAACGGGAACGGCTTGTTCATCAACGCTATGCCCGGTTGCTCCAGAAACTCCGCTTCGACCGGCTGGTTCGCGTAGCCGGTGATAAACAGAATTTTCTGCAGCGGCAGTTGCATGCGCATGGCCTTGGCGACTTGCCGCCCACTGAAGCCCCCTGGCAACCCGATGTCGGTAATCACCAGGTCAAAAGGCCCATCATGGCGGAAGCGTTCCAGCGCAGCATTGGCGTCGCCGACATCCGTGACATCAAAGCCCCGATCAGCCAGGTACTCACGCATGACGGCACGCAGGTTGAGCTCGTCATCCACCAGCAGAAGGCGCTCCCCACAGGCCATGCGCTGCGGGCGCGGCACTGGCTTGGGCGGTTCAGGGAGCGGGTCGTGGCACCTTGGGAAGAGCATTGAAACCGTTGTGCCACGCTCCCCGACCGACTCGATCCAGGCATAGCCGCCCGACTGGCCGACAAATCCATAGACCATGGACAGCCCAAGCCCGGCCCCACGCCCGATGGGCTTGGTGGTGAAGAACGGCTCGAAGGCCCTGGCGATGTCTGCCGCCGCCATGCCATGGCCGTCGTCCTCGACATGCAGAGCGACATAGTCGCCTGGCGGCAGGCCATCTTCATCCGGAAAACAGCTTGTCAGTCGTTGGTTGACGGTGCGAATGGTGACAGTACCCCGCTCCAGGCACGCCTCACGGGCGTTTGCGCACAAGTTGACCAGAGCATTCTCGAGTTGGGTTACATCAAGACTCACCACCCACGGTGTAACATCCAGTTGCCAGCGCAGGCGCATCTCGGCGCCCAGTGCCCGCATCAGCAGCGGTTCACTCAAGCGTAATTGCAGGTTGAAATCCAGTGGCTTGGGGGCCGTGGGCTGATGGCGGGAAAAGGTCAGCAGTCGATGGGTAAGCGCCATGGCGCGCTGCACCGAATCGCGTGCCACCTCGACATAGTCCTCCACCCGCTCCAGGCGCCCTTGTTGCAGGCGCCGTTGCAGCAGTTCAAGGCTGCCGCCAATCCCGGACAGCAGGTTGTTGAACTCATGGCCCATGCCCCCCGCCAACTGGCCAACCACCTCCATATGCTGGTTCTTGCGCATCAGTGCTTCGGATTGGCGCGCGGCCTCGGCCCTGTCTTCGGTAATATCCCGGCCCACCGCGGTCAGCATGCTGCCATCGAACCGCGCGGTCCAGCGAAACCAGTGGTAGTGGCCATCGCGGTGGCGCAGACGGGTCTCGATCTGGCCGGTGCTCCCGTATTCAAGCAAGCCGGAGACGGCCACCTGAACTTCAGCGCGATCCGCCGGGTGAATCAGTTCCAGTACCGGCCGCGCCAGCACCTGCTCTTCGGCCCAGCCCAGAATACGCTGCCAGGTGTGGCTGACAGCTTGCAACGTCAAGTCAGGAGTAACGGTCATCACTGCATCGCGCGACAGCTGCCAGATCTGCTCGCGCTCGGCCTCGTGACGCGCTAGCTGTCGTTCGAACACCAGGGCCTGCTCTCGCCAGTGGCTGTGCGCCTCGACGCTGGCCGTCGTCTCGATCACGGTGTGCAGAAAGCCCGCCACGCCGCCCAGTTCGTCATGCAGCGGCGCATAACCGAACGCGCACCATAGCGGTTCGGCGCCTTCGCCCTTGACGATACGCAGGGGTGGGTCCTCGACAAAGCTCGAGCGCCCCTCAAGCGCCTTGAATACCCAAGGCCCCACTTCGGGCCAGATATCCCACCACAAGGCATCGAATGCACTGCCCAGGGTATTCGGAGCAGCGGCCCGCAACGCCCGGTAGGCATCATTGTGGACGACGCTGAGTGCTGATCCCCAAACCACGGCACACGGGAACGGTGACAAATGCATCATGTCCACCGCAATACGCAGCGAAGCCGGCCAGCGTGACAACGGCCCGAGTGCTGTTCGCCCCCAATCGAAGTGCGCAACCGTTTCGCCCATCGGCTCGACCGTTGCCAAAACAGGCGCAGGCTCGCGCGGCATACCATTTGCGACCACTATCGTGACTCCAGCAATGCTCAGGTTGACCGAGGCGCCGCCCTGCTCGTTCGGCTCGCCTCGTGGGCTCGGTTGAAGTTAGCACAGCGCGCACTACCCCCGATGGCGTACTTGCAGGTGGCAGCTATGCTGATTAAGTTTTCCCTCGGGCCAAGGAGCACCGGCCCATCCAGGTTGCCGACAGGAGCATGGGACATGAGCAAGAAAATGCTGGTGGTGCTGACCAATACAGCCAAGTACCCGACCCTCAAGCGAGCGACGGGGTTGTGGCTGGGTGAAGCTGTGCACTTTGTCGAGATGGTCGAAAAGGCCGGCTACGCGGTGGACTATGTCAGCCCAATGGGCGGCTATGTCCCGATCGATCCCCACAGCCTGCAGATGGCCCCCGACCTGGATTGGCAATGGTATGACGACAAGCGTTTCATGACCCGCCTGGGCGCCACCCTGAGCCCAGGTCAGGTCAAGGCAGATGAGTACAGCGTCATTTATTACACCGGTGGCCATGGGGTGATGTACGACTTTGCCGATGACCAGGCGCTGCAGGCGCTTGCGCGCCACATCTATGAGAACGAAGGCATCGTGGCGGCGGTCTGCCACGGCGTTGTCGGCCTGCTGAACGTCAAGCTCAGCGACAACAGCCTGCTGCTGAAGGGTCGTCAGGTTACCGGTTTTTCAAACACCGAGGAACAGTTGGCTGAGCTGGACAAGGTAGTGCCCTTTCTGACTGAAAACGAACTGGGGGCCCGCGGCGGCAACTACAGCAAGCATGATGAACCGTGGAAGCCGTTTGTCGTCACTGATGAGCGGCTGATCACTGGGCAAAACCCCGCCTCGACTGGATTGCTCGCCGAGAAGGTGCTGGCGAAAATTGCGGGCCATCAAAGCTGAGGCTGACAGTGGCTTTCCGTATTTCCTCTGGTTCGGATCGCTCATGGACTACAGCCATCGCGTCGTCAGGGACATAGGCTCAGGGTCAATCTGTTCACCACGAACAGCAATGCACCTGGGAGCATCATACCTATGCCTTTCACCCTGAATACCAGGTACAACTTGCTGAAAAGGCTGATGGTAATAGCCATTGGCGCCGTGCCGATAGTTTCCGGCCTGCTGGTGATGAACTATCACCTGGGCAAGAAACTTGCCGAAACTTCGCAAATTTCCGTTCAAGAGGCAGTTTTCAGCGTCGACCAGTTGCTGGACCGTATGGTTGCCACCTTTGATCGTGCCAACGACCTGGCGGGAAAGCCCTGTGCGCAAGTGTCAGGGAAATTGCATGACATCATCGCGATCAGCCCGCATTTGCGCTCACTGGCGTTAACCGTCAATGGCGAGGCGTACTGCGCTACCGAAAAAGACCCCATGGCCTATATTTCCGCGTTCATAAAGTCCGGGCGAGGCACGGAACTCGCATTCGATGTCCCTTCTTCGCCAAACGCCGCCATTCTCAGAGTTCAAACACCTGGGAGGAACTCCGGGGTAGT
>NZ_JABMCN010000355.1 GCF_013179515.1 Pseudomonas sp. CM27 | reverse complement strand
CCCGCGGCGAGGTAAAGGACATTCGCGAGGCGAAGGCCGAAGACTTCGATGCGCTGATTGTACCGGGCGGTTTCGGGGCGGCGAAAAACCTCTCCAATTTTGCCGTGGAGGGCACCAACTGCAGCGTCAACCCGGACGTGCTGGCCCTGGCCGAAGCCTTCGCCGATGCCTGCAAGCCGGTTGGCCTGATCTGCATCTCGCCAGCGCTGGCGGCGAAGATCTACGGGCCGGGCGTGGTGTGCACCATCGGCAAGGATGCGGGCACTGCCGACGCGGTGGTCAAGATGGGCGGCACCCATGAAGAATGCGATGTGCATGACATTGTCGAAGACGTCCAGCGCAAGCTGGTGAGCACCCCGGCATACATGGAGGCCAAGTCGATCAGCGAAGCGGCGGGCGGGATCTACAAGCTGGTGGACCGGGTGCTGGAGCTGACCCACGAATAAGCCTGGTACGCCCGCTCTCATGGAACTGCACATAACTTACTGAGTTAGCAGGGACCCTGTGGGAGCGGGAGTGCCCGCGAACACCGGCGCAGCCGGTGCCATGCACCGCGTTGGATTCTTCGCGGGCGCGCCCGCTCCCAAAGGGTACGCGGAGCCCCCGGCATCAGTTCTCTGCGCGACAGCGCAGCCCAATGGGCTGGGTAATCTCCTACAGGGATCGCGTCACGGCTCAGATCTGGACAGGCGCGAAATGATCCGGTCCAGCGCATTGGCAAATGCCTGCTTGTCGCGCTCACCATAGGTCGCCTGCCCTCCCCCTACCTGGCCCTGCTCACGCAGGTCGGTGAACAGGTTGCGCGCCGCCAGGCGGTCGCCCATGTTGCGCTCATCGAACTCACGCCCACGCGGGTCCAGCACTGCCACGCCCTTTTTCACCAGGCGGTCAGCCAGCGGCACATCACTGCAAATCACCAGCTCGCCGGGCACGGCGTGCTCGACCAAGTAGTCGTCCGCTGCGTCCATACCGCTGGGTACAACAATCAGCCGCACAATCGCGAAGGCCGGCTTGGCCACGGCTTGGCCCGCCACCATCACCACCTCGAACTTGCGCTTGAGGGCGAACTTGACGATCAGATCCTTGGCCGCCTTGGGGCAAGCGTCGGCATCGATCCATACACGCATCGGAAACCTCTCCATCTGGGCAAGGCACCATCATGCCTCAAGCGCAGCAAAAGCTGGAGCATCGCCGCCAGGGCGTTGGGAAAATGGCGCCAATATTTCAATTGCCGCTTATCCGACCTCATCACTCAGGCTAAACTCGCCACTGCTCCACAAGCCTGCCCGAGTGCGCAATGAACCACCCTCACGAGATCCGCCCCGACCTGGACCAAGGCATCGACCGCAAGGTCCTGGCGACATTGCGCTCGCGCTTCCTGCAACTCAACCAGGGGCGGTTGCAGCGGGCAATGGAAGGCTTGTCTACCCGCCAGCAACAAGTGCTGACGCTGTTACCTCTGCTGTTTCATGTAAACCACCCGCTCTTGCCTGGCTACGTGTCCGGCAGCACCCCTGCGGGTGTATCGGGTTACCAGCCAAGCGCCGATCTGGTTGCAGAGGCCCAGCGCCTGGCGCGTTCGTTTACCTACAAGGCCCGCCATGGCAGCCCGCCATCCCCGATCCACGGGCTGTTTCTGATGGGCAGCCTGGGCTCGCTGGCCCAGGCCGAACAAAGCGACATGGACCTGTGGGTGTGCCATGCGCCCGGCATTCCAGGGCAACTGCTGGAAGAGCTGCGCCGCAAATGCCAGTTACTGGAGGCATGGGCGGCGAGCCTTGGCGCCGAGGCGCATTTCTTCCTGATCGATACGCAGGGGTTTGCCCAAGGTCAGCGTGATGGCCAGCTTGGCTCCGACGACTGCGGCACCACCCAGCACTACCTGCTGCTGGACGAGTTCTATCGCACCACCCTGTGGCTGGCCGGGCGCACACCGTTGTGGTGGCTGGTGCCGGTGTACCAGGAACACAACTATCACGCATACACCCAGACCCTGCTGTCCAAGCGCTTCATCCGCAGCCAGGACGCTCTGGACCTGGGCAACCTGGCGCACATTCCGCCCGGCGAATTCGTCGGTGCCGGGCTGTGGCAACTGTTCAAAGGGATCGACTCACCCTACAAGTCACTGCTCAAGTTGCTGCTGACCGAAGCCTACGCCAGTGAACACCCTGCGGTGCGTTGCCTGAGCCTGGACTACAAGCAGGCGGTATTTGCCAATCGGCTCGACCTCGATGAGCTGGACCCCTACGTGATGGTGTACCGACGCATCGAGCGCTACCTGCTGGCACGTGGCGAGCCCGCACGGCTGGAACTGGTGCGGCGCAGCCTGTACCTGAAGGTGAACAAGAAGCTCAGCGACCAAGGCCGCAGCAATGGTTGGCAACGCCGGCTGCTGCAGCGCCTGGCCGATGAGTGGGGCTGGGACGAGCGCCAGCTGGCCCTGCTGGACAGCCGCAGCCAATGGAAAGTGCAGCAGGTCGCCGTCGAACGCCGCGAACTGGTGGCCGAGTTGAACCACAGCTACCGCTTCCTCAGCCAGTTCGCCCGCAACCAGAACGCCAGCAGCCGCGCCGACCAGCGTGACCTCAATGTGCTGGGCCGGCGCCTGTACGCCGCGTTCGAACGCCGTGCCGGCAAGGTCGAAGTAATCAACCCCGGGATTGCCCCGGACCTCGCCGAAGGCACCCTGACCCTGGTCCAGCAGCCCAACCGCAAGGAGCCGGGCAGCCATCACTGGGAACTGTACAGCGGCAACCTGAGCACCCACGAGGTGCAACACTTCAGCCCGATAAAGCGCTGCCGCGAGCTGCTGGAGCTGCTGGCCTGGGCCCATCGCAACGGCGTGATCGACAGCAGCACGCGCCTGGCATTGCACCCCGGCGTCAGCGACCTCAGCGAGTTCGAGCTGTTCAGCCTGGTCGGCTGCCTGCAGCAGAGCATCCCCCTACCCCTGCCGACGGTGAGCGAAGTGCGCCTGCTGCAGCCCAGCGTCGCCGACGAGGTGTTGCTACTGGTCAACGTCGCCCTCGATCCGCTGCGCCACCACCGCGACCTGAACATCCTGATGACCACCGAGCGCACCGACTCGCTGAGCTACGCAGGCACGCGCGAAAACCTGGTATTGACCCTGGACCAGGTCACCCTGAACAGCTGGAACGAGGTGCTGGTGCAGCGTTATGAGGGCGCGCATGCGCTGGTACGCTGCCTGCGCGACTTCCTCAACAGCCCGATGCCGCACGGGCACCGGCCACGGGTGCGGGTCCGCTGCTTCTGCCCCAGCCGCGCCCACGCCATCGGCCAGCGCGTGGAGGAAATATTCGACACCGTGCAACTACTGCTGGCCCAAGGCCTCGACCACCGCTACCTGCTACAGGTGGCCCAGCACACCCATGTACTGGAACTGCTGCCCGGGCATGTCAGCCTGACGACTCTGGCCGAGCATGAGGCGCTGTTGACTCACCTGGGTGAGGAGCGCAGCGCTTATAGCCCTCTGTACCTGGATGCCCACGCCCTGCAGGACAACGATTTGCGCCAGGTGCTGGAGCAAGGCCGGCCATCCTGCATACAGGTGTTCTACCGCCTGCAGGATGGCTGGGCCGACGTGTATGTGCTGGATGAACACAATGCGCTGTGGCAGCAACGCCTGCCCCTGCACGACGAAGCCCACCTGCTGCTGCCGCTGCAGCGGTTTCTGCGCTCGGTGGTCATGCGCCGCGATGCCCGGCTGCCGCTGGACAACCTGCACTCGGCCGCGCTGGATATCCACTATGCGCAACTGCTGCCCTCCGGCCCTGGCAAGGCCCGCAGCATCGAACCGCGGCCGGCACCAGTCGAAGGCAGCGACCAGCCTTACTACGAGGTCCAGGCCATCATCCAGGCCGGCGTGGCGGGCGCTGCTCATGTCACGCTGTATTGCGACCAGCAGGAGTTTTCCGGGCTGGAGCATGGCGAGCAGTTGTATGCAGTGGTGGCCCGGCAGATCATCGGGCAGCGGCGTGGCGGGGCGCTGTACCGGTGCTATATCACCGACCTGGACTTGTCCGAGTTGCTGGACGACCGGTTGGGGGCGACGCAGGTTTACCTGAGCTACAAGCGGGTGCTGGAGCAGGCGTTGAATGAGGGGTTGGAGCAGGTTTTGGCGCAGGGATCCTGAAGCGCCGGGGGTGCTTTGCACCCCTTTCGCGACACAAGGCCGCTCCTACAGGGGTACGCGATCCCGTGCAGGAGCAGCCTTGTGCTGCGAATGGGCCGCAGAGCGGCCCCTCTGGCCCTTACAGGTCGAAATCGCCCGCCGCTTCCGGCTGGTATTCCACTTCCAGCAGCTTCAGCTTGAGGGTCTTGCCCCCCGGCGCCGGCCAGTCGATCTGCTCGCCCACCGAAAGCCCCAGCAAGGCGCAGCCGATCGGTGCCAGTACCGAGACATTGCCTTCCGGCCCGGCGTCCTTCGGATACACCAACGTCAGGTGGTAGTCCTTGCCGCTGGCTTCCTCAC
>NZ_JABMCN010000354.1 GCF_013179515.1 Pseudomonas sp. CM27 | reverse complement strand
GCGGCTGGCCTCCTGGTCCGGGCGAGGCACCTGGCGCAGGTGGTCGCGAACATACTGCACGCCGGCGGCGTTGATGCGGGTCGTGGACATGGTGTTCACCTTGCTCATTTTTGGAAAGGGCAAGGCTGAACGGGTGACGCCGACTGGGGGTGGTAGATAGCTACCGGTTGTCGCCTGGTGGCGGCAGCAGGGTTACCGGGGTGATGTCGCGGGGCGTGGCGGGTTCGTCACTGAAGCCGGGCGGCACCTTGCCGCGCAGTTGCCAGGCAAATGCAATGATCTCTGCAATGGTCAGGTACAGCGCCTCCGGGATCTGCTCACCCAGCTCCAGGCGCGCCAGCAGGCGCACCAATTCGGCGTTTTCGTAGATCGGCACCTCGTGTTCGCGGGCCAGCGCCAGGATGGCTTCAGCGAGTGCATCGTCGCCCTTGGCGCTGAGGGTGGGGGCTTGCTGGCCGTCGTAGCTCAGGGCGATGGCCTGGCGGGGATGCTTCTGAGTCATGCGTTTTCATCCACCCAGCGTTGCTCTACCCGCGTGCGCGGGCCTTGTGGCGGGGTGCCGGGGTGGCATTCCAGGTCGCCGACATCCAGGCCGCGGGCCAGCAGGCGTTCGCGCAGGGCGCCGAGCTGGGTGTCGATCAGCCGCGCGGTTTGTTCGCGTTCTGCCCACAGCTGCCCGCTCAGCCGGCCCTGGCTCAGTTGCGCCTGGACCTGCATGGGGCCCAGTGGTGAGAGGTCGAAGGCCAGCTCGATGCGCCACAGGGCTTGTAGCGGGTCTTGCGCCTCATGCTGACGGTCGGCCTGTTGTTGCGGGGTTTCCTCGCGCTGCAGCTTCACCTGCAAGGGGATGAACTCCTGGCCGTGGCGGATCGGCACTTCGGTTTGCCAGGTGCTCTGCAGGTTGCCGTTTTCCAGTGTGCCGGTTTGCTGCAGGCTGCTCATGGCGTGGCTTTGCAGGCGTGAAACGGCAGCAGCGGCCAGGCGCAGCAGTTGCTGCAGGTCGCCTTCTTCTTCCATGGCCTTGAGCAGGCGCGACGGCAGCGGGAAGGCCCCGGGCTGCGGTTTGGGGCTGACCCGCTCGAGCATGCCCAGTGCGCCGCGTGCCAGCGCCGGCATGGTCACGGCGAGGCTGGCCGGGGCCAGGTTGGGGGCGCCGGTCGGGTTGATCGGCGCCTGCGCCACCAGCCGCAGCAGGTGCGCCTTCAGGTCGGTAGCGACGGTGGCAGGGAAGCCGCCCAGCAGTTTCGCTTCGAGGAAGGCCCCGCTGTTGTTCAAGGCCTGGGCCACACCCTTGGCGTCGCCCAGTTGCCGCGCGTCCGGCAGGCCGGCCAGCAGGCGTTCGGCGCTGGCCCGCAGGTTACCCTCGACGCCTGGGTCGCGGGTCAGCTGTTGCAGGGCGTTAAGCAGGCCGGGCAGCGAGGCCTGGCGGTTTTGCTGGGTCAGCAGCTGCTGGGCAATATTGAGCTGGTCCTGCCGTCCGCTAAGCGGCACGAAGCGCAGCGACTGGTCGCCCTGCACCAGCGCACTGAGCAGGCTGCCGATGGCCAGCGGGCGCGGGCTGTCGATGCTCAGGGTAGCGCCGGCCTGGGCGCTGTTGAGCAGGCTGACCAGCGCCCGGTAGGCGGCGGGTTGCCCAGGGCCCTGGGGCAGCAGCTGATTGGTCACGACCTTGCCTTGCAGCAGGGTGCCCACTGGCACTTTGCTGGTATCGAGGCGGGTGAGGGTGGCGATCTGGCTGGCGTTGGCTTGCAGCAGCAGGATCGCCAGGCGATTGCCTTCGGTCTGGCTGACTGTGACCTGGCTGCCTTGGGGCAGGGGCTGGCTGGTGCTGGCTTGCAGCTGGGTCTGCACGCCGTTGGCCTGGATCAGGCGCAGCACCAGCTGGAATTCCTGGCCCGTCTGGCGCAACGACACTACCTGGGCCTGCGCGGTCTCGCCGGGGGCCAGCAAACCGGGCTGTGCCTGGATCAGGCGCAGCAGTTCGCCGGTCATGCCCGCCTTCATGGCTTGGTTGTTGATCGCGGTTTGTGTGCCGAGACTATTGATTTCAGTCATGATTGTATACAACCTGTCGAGCCCGGCCTCTTGGCAGCGCGGCGGCGCGTGTAATAATGCCGAGCGCCCGTGGTTGCCAGTATAACGGCAGCGCGGGGGGCGACTTGAGACATGAAGGCGTCAGCGCGGTGTTGCCTGCTTCGCGGGTGAACCCGCTCCCACAAGGTTTTTGTGCAGCATCCGAGCGCTGCGCGGTACCGGTAGGAGCGGGTTTGCCCGCGAAACAGGCAAAATATCGGGCTGGGCCCTACCAAGATAAGGCGAAACCGTGACCCTTCACCTCCAAGCCGCAGGCCTGGCCTGCGAGCGCGACTGGCGCCTGCTGTTCGAGCACCTCGCTTTCGAGCTGCGGCCCGGCGACATGCTGCAGATCAGCGGCCCCAACGGCAGTGGCAAGACCAGCCTGTTGCGCCTGTTGGCGGGCCTGATGCAGCCGACCGCCGGGCAGATCCTGCTGGGCGGCAAGCCATTGGCCGAGCAGCGCCATGCCCTGGCCAGCATCCTGCTGTGGATCGGCCATGCCGCCGGTATCAAGGACCTGCTCACTGCCGAGGAAAACCTCACCTGGTTATGCGCCTTGCACCAGCCCGCCAGCCGCGATGCGATCTGGGCGGCGCTGCAGGCAGTAGGCCTGCGCGGTTTCGAAGACGTGCCCTGCCACACCTTGTCTGCCGGCCAGCAGCGCCGCGTGGCCCTGGCCCGGCTGCACCTGGCCTGCCCGCCGCTGTGGATTCTCGACGAGCCGTTCACCGCCCTCGACAAGCAAGGCGTGGCGCAACTTGAAGCGCACCTGGCAGCCCACTGCGAGCAGGGCGGCACGGTGGTGCTGACCACCCACCACACGCTCGACCGCAAGCCGTCCGGTTACCGTGAGCTGAACCTGGGGCAGTGGGCCGCATGAGCGTATTCATCCTGCTGCTGCGCCGTGAAGCGCGCCTGCTGTTCCGGCGCCCGGCCGAGCTGGCCAACCCGCTGGTGTTCTTCGCCATCGTCGTGGCCTTGTTCCCGCTGGCGGTCGGCCCGGAAAGCCAATTGTTGCAAACCTTGTCGCCAGGCCTGGTCTGGGTGGCGGCGCTGCTGGCGGTGCTGCTCTCGCTGGACGGCCTGTTCCGCAGCGATTTCGAAGACGGCTCGCTGGAACAATGGGTGCTGTCGCCGCATCCGCTGGCGCTGCTGGTGCTGGCCAAGGTGCTGGCGCACTGGATCTTTTCCGGGCTGGCACTGGTACTGTTGGCGCCACTGCTGGCATTGATGCTGGGGCTGCCCAGCCAGTGCTTGCCGGTGTTGCTCGCTTCCTTGTTGCTGGGTACGCCGGTGTTGAGTTTGCTGGGTGCGGTAGGTGCCGCGCTGACGGTCGGTCTGAAGCGTGGTGGTTTGTTACTGGCATTGCTGATTCTGCCGTTGTATATCCCTGTATTGATCCTGGGCAGTGGTGCGTTGCAGGCGGCGTTGCAGAATATGCCCGCAACCGGCCACCTGCTCTGGCTCGCCAGCCTGACGGCCCTGGCCGTGACCCTGGCACCCTTTGCGATAGCGGCTGGCCTGAAGATCAGCGTTGGCGAATAACGAGTCCCGGGCTCTCAAGCCCGGCAAATACCCTGGATGTACCCTGATGAAAATAAGCTGGACGTGGTTCCACAAGCTGGGCTCCCCCAAATGGTTCTATGCCATCAGCGGCCGCATGCTGCCCTGGCTGGCTGGCGCTGCCGTGCTGCTGCTGGCCGTCGGCATCACCTGGGGCCTTGCCTTTGCGCCCGAGGATTACCAGCAAGGCAACAGTTTCCGCATCATTTATATCCACGTGCCGGCGGCGATGCTGGCGCAGTCCTGCTATGTGTTGCTGGCAGTGGCCGGGGTGGTGGGCCTGGTGTGGAAGATGAAACTGGCCGACGTCGCCCTGCAATGCGCCGCGCCGATCGGCGCCTGGATGACCGCCGTGGCGTTGGTCACCGGCGCCATCTGGGGCAAGCCGACCTGGGGCAGCTGGTGGGTCTGGGATGCACGACTTACGTCCATGCTTATCCTGCTTTTCCTGTACTTCGGCATCATTGCGCTGGGCCAGGCAATCAGTAACCGTGACAGTTCGGCCAAGGCCTGCGCGGTGCTGGCGATTGTCGGCGTGATCAATATCCCGATCATCAAGTATTCGGTGGAGTGGTGGAACACCCTGCACCAGGGCGCCACCTTCACCCTGACCGAAAAACCGGCGATGCCCGCCGAGATGTGGCTGCCGTTGCTGTGCACGGCGCTGGGCTTCTACTGCTTCTTCGGCGCCGTGCTGTTGCTGCGCATGCGCCTTGAAGTGCTCAAGCGCGAAGCGCGGGCCAGCTGGGTCAAGGACGAAGTGTTGAACAGCCTGGGGCGGAGGGCGGCACAATGAGTTTTGCCACCTTCGGTGACTTTCTCGCCATGGGCCACCATGGCCTGTACGTGTGGTCGGCCTATG
>NZ_JABMCN010000353.1 GCF_013179515.1 Pseudomonas sp. CM27 | reverse complement strand
AGGCGCTGGGCTGCCCGGACATCCGCGTGATCGGCCCGAAAACCCTGATCCCGATCGGGATCGAGCAGTACGGCGTGAAGGTTTACACCGACCTTGCCGAAGGCCTGAAGGACGTCGACGTGGTGATCATGCTGCGCCTGCAGCGTGAACGCATGGCCGGTGGCCTGCTGCCCAGCGAAGGCGAGTTCTACCGCCTGTTCGGCCTGACCACCGCACGCCTGGCCGGGGCCAAGCCCGATGCCATCGTCATGCACCCGGGGCCGATCAACCGCGGCGTGGAAATCGAGTCGGCGGTGGCCGACGGCAAGCACTCGGTGATCCTCAACCAGGTCACCTACGGCATCGCCGTGCGCATGGCCGTGTTGTCCATGGCCATGAGCGGGCAGAACGCGCAACGTCAATTCGACCAGGAGAACGCCCAGTGACAATCAGTATTCTCGGCGCCCGGGTCATCGACCCCAACAGCGGCCTGGACCAGGTTACCGACCTGCACCTGGACGGCGGCCGCATTGCCGCCATCGGCGCCGCCCCGGCCGGGTTCAGCGCCAACCGTACGATTCAGGCCGATGGCCTGGTCGCCGCGCCCGGGCTGGTCGACCTTGGTGTATCCCTGCGCGAGCCGGGCTACAGCCGCAAAGGCACTATCGCCAGTGAAACCCGCGCAGCGGTGGCCGGCGGCGTTACCAGCCTGTGCTGCCCACCGCAGACCAAGCCGGTGCTGGACACCTCGGCTGTGGCCGAGCTGATTCTCGACCGCGCCCGCGAGGCAGCCAACAGCAAGGTCTACCCGATCGGCGCGCTGACCAAAGGCCTGGAAGGCGAGCAGCTGGCCGAGCTGGTAGCCCTGCGCGACACCGGCTGCGTTGCGTTTGGCAACGGCCTGAAACAAATCCCCAACAACCGTACCCTGGCCCGCGCCCTGGAATACGCCGCCACCTTCGACCTGACCGTGGTGTTCCACTCCCAGGACCGCGACCTGGCCCAGGGCGGCCTGGCCCATGAAGGCGCCATGGCCAGCTTCCTCGGCCTGCCGGGCATCCCGGAAACCGCCGAAACTGTGGCCCTGGCCCGCAACCTGTTGCTGGTGGAGCAGTCCGGTGTGCGCGCGCACTTCAGCCAGATCACCAGCGCCCGTGGCGCACGGCTGATCGCGCAGGCCCAGCAACTCGGTCTGCCGGTGACCGCCGACGTGGCGTTATACCAGCTGATCCTCACCGATGAATCGCTGCGCGAGTTCTCCAGCCTGTACCACGTGCAGCCGCCGCTGCGCACCGCCGCCGACCGCGATGGCCTGCGCGAGGCAGTGAAGGCGGGGGTGATCCAGGCAATCTCCAGCCATCACCAGCCGCACGAGCGCGATGCCAAGCTGGCCCCGTTCGGCGCCACCGAGCCTGGCATCAGCAGCGTCGAGTTGCTGCTGCCGCTGGCCATGACCCTGGTTCAGGATGGCCTGCTCGACCTGCCAACCCTGCTGGCACGCCTGAGCAGCGACCCGGCGGCGGCCCTGCGTCTGCCGGCCGGCGAGCTGAAAGTGGGTGGCACAGCCGACCTGGTGCTGTTCGACCCGCAAGCCTCGACCGTTGCCGGCGAGCAGTGGTTCTCGCGTGGGGAGAATTGCCCGTTCATCGGCCACTGCCTGCCGGGGGCCGTGCGTTATACCTTGGTCGACGGGCACGTCTGCCACGAGGCCTGAGTAACCCTCACTGGCCTCATCGCCGGCAAGCCAGCTCCCACAGGAAATCACTGCCCTCGAGGTCTGTGGTTTTCCTGTGGGAGCTGGCTTGTCGGCGATGAGGCCGGCGCAGCAGAACACTGACCATTCATCCCTCACGGTTGAAATCCTTCCCCCCACCCCCATATGAGTCTGCATCAGGCACTTTCGCCCCGCTGCGTGGAGACTCTCCCTTGACCACCATCGTTTCTGTCCGCCGTAACGGCAAAGTCGTCATGGGCGGCGACGGCCAGGTATCCCTCGGCAACACCGTGATGAAAGGCAACGCCAAGAAAGTGCGCCGCCTGTACCACGGTCAGGTCATTGCAGGCTTCGCCGGCGCTACCGCCGATGCCTTCACCCTGTTCGAGCGCTTTGAAGGGCAGCTCGAGAAACATCAGGGCCATCTGGTTCGCGCTGCCGTCGAACTGGCCAAGGAATGGCGTACCGACCGTTCCCTGAGCCGTCTGGAAGCCATGCTGGCCGTGGCCAACAAGGACGCTTCGCTGATCATCACCGGCAACGGCGACGTGGTCGAACCCGAAGACGGCCTGATCGCCATGGGTTCCGGCGGCGCCTACGCCCAGGCCGCAGCCCGCGCCCTGCTGAACAAGACCGACCTCTCGGCCCGTGAAATCGCCGAGACCGCTCTGAACATCGCGGGTGATATCTGCGTGTTCACCAACCACAACCTGACCATCGAGGAGCAGGACCTGGCCGACTGATTCAGCTGTTCTGGCGTCCCGCTGCAAGCGGGACTTTTCCACGCTGATCATCCGCCCAAGGACCATTTTCATCATGTCCATGACCCCCCGCGAAATCGTCCACGAACTCAACCGCCACATCATCGGCCAGGACGACGCCAAGCGCGCCGTGGCCATTGCCCTGCGCAACCGCTGGCGGCGCATGCAGCTGCCTGCCGAGCTGCGTGCCGAAGTGACCCCGAAGAACATCCTGATGATCGGCCCGACCGGCGTCGGCAAGACCGAAATCGCCCGTCGTCTGGCCAAACTGGCCAATGCGCCGTTCCTCAAGGTCGAAGCCACCAAGTTCACCGAAGTGGGCTATGTGGGCCGCGACGTCGAATCGATCATCCGCGACCTGGCTGACGCCGCGCTGAAGATGCTGCGTGAGCAAGAGATCATCCGCGTGCGCCACCGCGCCGAGGACGCTGCCGAAGACCGTATCCTCGACGCCCTGCTGCCACAGGCGCGGGTCACCAGCTTCAGCGAGGAAGCCGCGCAGACCAGCAGCGATTCCAACACCCGCCAGCTGTTCCGCAAGCGCCTGCGCGAAGGCCAGCTGGACGACAAGGAAATCGAAATCGAAGTGGCCGATGCCGTGGGTGTGGAAATCGCCGCACCGCCCGGCATGGAAGAAATGACCAACCAGCTGCAAAGCCTGTTCGCCAACATGGGCAAGGGCAAGCGCAAGGCGCGCAAGCTGAAGGTGAAAGAAGCGCTGAAGCTGGTTCGCGAGGAAGAAGCGAGCCGCCTGGTCAACGAGGAAGAACTCAAGGCCAAGGCCCTGGAAGCGGTCGAGCAGCACGGTATCGTGTTCATCGACGAAATCGACAAGGTTGCCAAACGTGGCAACGTTGGCGGCGCCGACGTGTCCCGCGAAGGTGTGCAGCGCGACCTGCTGCCTCTGATCGAAGGCTGCACCGTCAACACCAAGCTGGGCATGGTCAAGACCGACCATATCCTGTTCATTGCCTCGGGCGCGTTCCACCTGAGCAAGCCGAGCGACCTGGTGCCCGAGCTGCAAGGCCGGCTGCCAATCCGGGTCGAGCTGAAGGCACTGACCCCGGAAGACTTCGAGCGCATCCTGCAAGAGCCGCACGCGTCGCTGACCGAGCAGTATCAGGCACTGCTGAAAACCGAAGGCCTGAACATCGAGTTCATTGCCGACGGTATCAAGCGCCTGGCCGAGATTGCCTATCAGGTCAACGAAAAAACCGAAAACATTGGCGCCCGCCGCCTGCACACCCTGCTCGAGCGCCTGCTCGAAGAGGTGTCGTTCAGCGCAGGTGACCTGGCCAGCACCCATGACGAAGCACCAATCCAGATCGACGCGGCGTACGTGAACAGCCACCTCGGTGAGCTGGCGCAGAACGAAGACCTGTCGCGTTACATCCTGTAAGACCGCAGGGGGCCGCTGTGCGGCCCTTTCGCCGGCAAGCCAGCTCCCACAGGATCACCGCAACCCTGAAGACTGTGGAGTACCTGTGGGAGCTGGCTTGCCGCCGATGGGCTGCAAAGCAGCCCCTTGCACAATCCCCCGAATCTCCCGAAGCTGTGCACCATCAGCTCCCGAGAGATTCCCGTCATGGCCCGCCTGCCCACCGCCATCAACCTGCACAAAGCCTCGAAAACCCTTAGCCTCACCTACGCCCCCGGCGAGGTCTACACCCTGCCCGCCGAATTCCTGCGCGTGCACTCCCCCTCCGCCGAAGTCCAGGGCCACGGCAACCCCATCCTGCAATTCGGCAAGATCAACGTCGGCCTTGTCGGCCTGGAACCTGCCGGCCAATATGCACTGAAACTGACCTTCGACGACGGCCACGACAGCGGCCTGTTCACCTGGGAATACCTCGAACAGCTGTGCCTGCGCCAGGCACAGCTGTGGGCCGAGTACCTCGACGAACTGCACAAGGCCGGAAAGTCCCGCGACCCGGCCGAAGCCGTGGTCAAACTCATGCTCTAGCGCAAGGCCTGCAAGGTTTAGAGCGCATTTTCTAAATTCATCTGTTTGAATGCCCTACAGACAGCCCAGTGACGGGCTGTCTTGCGCATTACAT
>NZ_JABMCN010000352.1 GCF_013179515.1 Pseudomonas sp. CM27 | reverse complement strand
TTGATCGACAGCTTGATACGGCCGCGGTTGTCCACGTCCAGTACCAGTACTTCAACTTCCTGGCCTTCTTTCAGGATGTCGGTCACTTTCTCGACGCGAGCATCGCTCAGCATGGAGATGTGCACCAGGCCATCTTTACCCGGCAGGATGTTGACGAAGGCGCCGAAGTCGACAATGCGCTCGACCTTGCCGACGTAGATCTTGCCGATCTCGGCCTCGGCGGTGATACCCAGGATGCGCTGCTTGGCAGCCTCCGCCGCTTCCTTGGTTTCGCCGAAGATCTTGATCGAGCCGTCGTCTTCGATATCGATCGAAGCCTTGGTCTCTTCACAGATGGCGCGAATGGTGGCGCCGCCTTTGCCGATGACGTCACGGATCTTGTCGGTGTCGATCTTCATCGCGATCATGGTCGGGGCGTTGGCCGACAACTCGGTACGCGACTGGCCAATGATCTGGTTCATCTGGCCGAGGATGTTCAGGCGCGCTTCCAGGGCTTGGCCCAGGGCGATTTCCATGATCTCTTCGGTGATGCCGTTGATCTTGATGTCCATCTGCAGCGCAGTAACACCTTTGGCGGTACCGGCAACTTTGAAGTCCATGTCGCCCAGGTGGTCTTCGTCACCCAGGATGTCGGTGAGGACTGCGAACTTCTCGCCTTCCTTGACCAGGCCCATGGCGATACCGGCAACCGGTGCCTTCATCGGCACGCCCGCATCCATCAGCGCCAGGGAAGCACCACAGACCGAAGCCATGGAGCTGGAACCGTTGGATTCGGTGATTTCCGACACCACACGGATGGTGTACGGGAACACGTCGGCCGCAGGCAGCATGGCCTGTACCGAACGGCGAGCCAGGCGGCCGTGACCGATTTCGCGACGGCCAGCACCGCCCATGCGGCCACACTCACCTACCGAGAACGGCGGGAAGTTGTAGTGCAGCATGAAGGGGTCTTTCTTCTCGCCTTCGAGGGTGTCCAGCAGCTGGGCATCACGCGCAGTACCCAGGGTCGCGACGACCAGGGCCTGGGTTTCGCCACGGGTGAACAGCGCCGAACCGTGGGTTTTCGGCAGAACGCCGACTTCGATGTTCAGCGGGCGAACGGTCTTGGTGTCGCGGCCGTCGATACGTGGCTTGCCGTTGACGATGTTTTCGCGAACGGTGCGGTATTCGATTTCGCCGAAGATTTCTTTCACTTCGGAAGCCGAAGGCTGGCCTTCTTCACCCGAGAACTTGGCGATGGCCTGATCACGCAGCTCGCCCAGGCGCGCATAGCGGTCAGCCTTGACGGTGATGGTGTAGCCCTGCGAAACGCCTTCGCCGAACTCGGCGCGAATGGCGTTGAACAGTTCGGTGTTGGCGACGGCAGGCTTCCAGTCCCAGGTAGGCTTGGCAGCTTCTGCAGCCAGCTCCTTGACGGCCTGGATAACAGCCTGGAATTCGTCGTGGGCGAACAGTACGGCGCCCAGCATCTGGTCTTCGGTCAGCTCTTGAGCTTCCGACTCAACCATCAGCACAGCGTCGGAAGTACCGGCAACGACCATGTCCAGGCTCGAGGCAGCCAGTTGCTCGTAGGTCGGGTTCAGCAGGTAGCCGGTGCTCTCGTGGAAAGCAACACGGGCGGCGCCGATCGGGCCTTCGAACGGAATACCGGAGATGGCCAGCGCAGCCGAGGTACCGATCATCGCAGCGATGTCCGGGTCGGTCTTCTTGCTGGTGGAAACCACGGTGCAGACAACCTGCACTTCGTTCATGAAGCCTTCTGGGAACAGCGGACGGATCGGACGGTCGATCAGGCGCGAGGTCAGCGTCTCTTTCTCGGAAGGACGGCCTTCACGCTTGAAGAAGCCACCCGGGATCTTGCCGGCGGCGTAGGTCTTTTCCTGGTAGTGAACCGACAGCGGGAAGAAACCCTTGCCTGGATCAGCCTGTTTGGCGCCTACCACAGTCACCAGCACGGTGACGTCGTTGTCGACGGTAACCAGCACGGCGCCGGTTGCCTGACGGGCGATACGGCCCGTTTCGAGAGTAACGGTCGATTGACCGAACTGGAAAGTCTTGATTACCGGGTTCACGGTTTCCTACCTTTTTTCAGTGGCTCTGGGGGAACTGGTTTCTTGCGAATTCTTGGGCAGAACGGGGAGTCGGCCCCATTGACCGTCCAGATACAACACGAGGCCGGGAGCCTGGCTGCCGAGCGGTAGAACCGCTCGACATCACCAGGCTGCCAGCCTCGCAGATACGCATGGCGTGCTCAAAGACAACGCTGCAAGGCAACGTTGCCAATGCATGAGACACGCCATGCACACCACTGACCAGGCCGCTATTAGCGACGCAGGCCCAGGCGACCGATCAGGGCGCTGTAACGAGTGGTGTCTTTGCCCTTCAGGTAGTCCAGCAGCTTACGACGCTGGTTAACCATGCGGATCAGGCCACGACGCGAGTGGTGGTCTTTACCGTTGGCCTTGAAGTGGCCTTGCAGTTTGTTGATGTTCGCGGTCAGCAGAGCAACCTGAACTTCCGGGCTACCAGTGTCGCCAGCAGCTTGCTGGTAGTCGGTAACGATTTGAGCTTTTTCTTCAACGCTGAGGGCCATGAGGCAACTCCAATTACACGGATCCCGCAAGCGGGGTCCAATAGGCCAGGGACGAACCCTGTATTAATAAATGAGGTGTGACCGTGCCTACTGACAGCCATCCTCGGTTCCGCCCGGACCGGCTCGAGCCGCCCCGGGTGGTATCGGTCATTCCGACCGAATCAGTCGACGCGGCGCAATGCGCCCGTCTTCGCTCACTTCACCGATACCGATGAAGCGTGCGTTGTGATCCTGTACCCGGACCATGCCGAACTGTGGCGCGTCCGGTGCGCGTACCGCCTGGCCATGCAGCCAGTAGAACGCACTGTGCTCGGACAGGCTGACCATTGGCCAATCCTGCAACCCGCTGTCCGATGGCATGAGGAAGCGATCAAGCGCTTCGTTGCCGCCGTCGGCATGGGCCTGCTCGAGTTCTTCGAGTGTGACGGTTTGCGCCAGCGCGAAGGGCCCGGCCTGGGTCCTGCGCAGCTCGGCTACATAGGCGCCGCAGCCAAGAGCCTCGCCAATATCCTCCACCAGGGTGCGGATATAGGTGCCTTTGCTGCATCCTACGGTCAACCGTGCACGGGTGCCTTCGCACTCGAGCAACTCCAGCCGGTTAATAGTAACAGAACGCGCCTCGCGCTCCACTACCTCTCCTGCACGTGCCAGCTTGTACAGCGGCTGGCCGTCGCGCTTGAGCGCCGAGTACATAGGCGGTATCTGGCTGATCGGGCCGCGAAAACGTGGCAGCAGCGCTTCGATGTCGGCGCGACCAACGGTCACGTCGCGGGTCTGCAGCACTTCACCTTCGGCATCGCCGGTGTTGGTAGTCTGGCCCATCTGCATGACGGTTTCGTAGCCCTTGTCGGAATCGAGCAAGTACTGCGAAAACTTGGTCGCTTCGCCGAAGCACAGCGGCAGCACACCGGTTGCCAGCGGGTCGAGGCTACCGGTGTGGCCGGCCTTTTCCGCGTTCAGCAGCCAGCGCACTTTTTGCAGCGCGGCGTTGGAGGTGAAGCCCAGCGGCTTGTCCAGCAGGATGATGCCGCTGACGTTGCGGCGGATACGTTTGACCTGGGCCACCGCTTACTCCTTGGTGTCCGGCTCGTCGGTACCTTGGTGCAGGCGGTCTTCGGCCACTGCACGCTCGATCAGCGCCGACAGGTGCACGCCACGGCTGACACTTTCATCGAAGTGGAAGTGCAGCTGCGGCACGCTGCGCAGTTGCATCGAGCGGCCCAGGTGCAGGCGCAGGAAGCTGGCAGCGCTGTTAAGTGCCTTCAGCGACTGCTGCACGGCGTCCGGGGTTTCCTCGCCCATGACGGTGATGAACACCTTGGCATGGCCCAGGTCACGGCTGACGTCCACGGCAGTGATGGTCACCAGGCCGACACGTGGGTCCTTGACTTCGCGACGGATCAGCTCGGCCAGCTCGCGCTGCATCTGATCGCCAATACGTTGGGTACGGCTATATTCTTTGGCCATTCTTGCTACCTGTAACTTAAAGCGGCAAACGCCCGGTCAAGCTGATGCCTGACCGGGCGCTACCTGTAAAGGTGCCGCCAACCGCCGTAGGGCGGGGTTTGGCGGCAAGCTCACCCTTAAAGGGTACGAGCCACCTGGACTTTCTCGAAGACTTCGATCTTGTCGCCGACCTTGACGTCGTTGTAGCTCTTGACGCCAATACCGCACTCCATGCCATTACGCACTTCGGCAGCATCGTCCTTGAAGCGACGCAGCGATTCCAGCTCGCCTTCGAAGATCACAACGTCCTCGCGCAGTACGCGGATCGGACGGTTGCGGTACACGGTACCCTCGATGACCATACAGCCAGCGATGGCGCCGAACTTCGGCGAACGGAACACGTCACGCACTTCCGCGACACCCAGGATGTTCTCGCGAACATCGCTGCCCAGCATGCCGGTCAGGGCCTTCTTGACGTCTTCGATGATGTCGTAG
>NZ_JABMCN010000351.1 GCF_013179515.1 Pseudomonas sp. CM27 | reverse complement strand
ACACTACCATGTTTTTTTAGGTGAAGAGGTTTGTCCGTCATGAATGAGATTGTAATCCCTTCTGGATGTTCTATAAGTCACTTAGCTAGCAAAATCAGACACAATCATAAATCAAGCTTCAAATTTGAAAAGGACGCCAGCTTCTCCATTGGAGCCGAAGGCTTTTTTATCTCCTGCGCAATAGGCCTTGCCCGATCTGGCAATTTAGAAAAAGTGAAGATCCACTTATCTAAAGCCGAACTTGAAGAATACGGCATCAAAGATGATTCGTATCTCGCCTCAGCTTGTTTTATCAATATATGCATGCAGGATTTGGTGATTTTAGACAGGCATGACAAGGACATAACACAATACCTTTTAGAAATGATCAGCGCTGCTGTTGATATGGACTATGGTGCATTTCAGGGAAGCCAATCTTATTCACTCTATGCATTGGATCCGTACTACGTCCACCCTCCCGTACTTAACCTAGGCTCCGCTGAGCCTTCGGAGGAGGACTTCCGGACACTCCTAGGCCCCAAGATCGAACAGTGCATGGTTGGGACTACTGCGGAAGCCTTAGGAGCACTTGAAAAAATTGTAAACTCAATGAGCCTCTATGTTTTCCTAAAGGAAATCTGGGAAAACACGATCCATCATGCTCGTCAACCTACAACATCGTTGCGATACATGAAGGTATCAAGAGTTATCTATAACAGTCTTACAGAGATTCAAAATTCAAAACTACCTATAGCTTTGGCTGCGTACCTAACAGCAAGATCCCAAAAGGAAGGCGCAAAAAAATACCTAATTATTGACGTTGTGGACTCAGGATACGGCATATATGAATCTTTGAAAGCCACATTCCCCGGACGAAGCAAGATAGAGGTCGTAGAGAGAGCATTCCACCAGCACAGCACTTCCAAGATTCAGCGCAAACCCATAAGGCGCGGACTTGGTTTACATGCTGCAATGGAGTGCGCCCACAAGCTAAAAGGACTGGTCGTCATCACAACCTCTGGCACTCTTTGCGCCAATTATGACTATGCTAGCGATACATTTCTAGACAACATAAAAGTCCTTTTCTCCGAAGATCAAACCGACGTACTTTCAACATCAATCTCGCTGATCATGCCGGTTTGACTATGAACCCAATAATCATAAACTGCATTGACATAGTCGGCCCAGCAGACATCGAACCACTGCTGGTAATGGCAACCAGCTCATCAGATGAACCCTACGACAAATGTTTTATTCTAGCTAGAAATCTGAATTTGGTTACGGAGATAGACAAAGAAGACAATACTCCTATTCGAAGAAAATTAATAAATCGCTTAAATCTTCCCTTCCTAGGAATTATCACGTACAGCACTCAATTCAAACGCTACCAGGTGTATCAAGTAACTAATGAGGGCGTATCACTCGCTGATGATGAACTCGACACTAAGGCGCTTGCCTCCATCGATCTAGATCGACTTCTAAACAAGTATTCCAGCGAAAGTTTTCTTCGTGGAGGCGATCAGTACCATTTTACAACACCTTCACACAACCATACTGATGCTTTTTTTCGACTCGGGGACTCGATCAAGAATAAAGATGACCTAGACAGGGTAGCATTTTGGTTACTTCAGGTTATCGACCATTCCGATTACATTTTCATTGACTCCTGGTCGATTGCAGCGCTCCCCCTTCGCGCAATGCAAATCCTAGGGAAAACTACTGTATTCGATGCCCTTCCGGCTCACCCGGCGAGGAAGCATGGGGATTGCAGATCTGTTATCTGCGCCACGACGCCGGCCTTGAAATCATCAACAAATCCCCTGCTGATCGTAAGTGTAGATAGCAGCGGTAGCCTGATCCGAACATTCCGCGAAATTTTTAGCGCTGCATATCCGTTAAAAAAGCTCACCGTAGTTTCTGTATATTCATTTAATGGCGGAGACGAGGCGATCTGCAAGATCAACGCTGAAGTCAAGCGCTTTAACTTCGACGAATGTGAACTCTGCAAAAAAAACAGCAAGCCAATAGAAATCCACGCAAGCGCCTATTATGTAAAAAGCCTTACTGACTCTGGGATTACCCTATGCAAAACTATCGCCAGCACAGGTAAACCATTTTTCGAAAAGTACCATGACCATTTGGACAGCATTATCAGCTTCCATAAAGGCGATCACTTCAAAGGCCGTAAACATTACGCTTACTACGTCGACTACAGCAAACTTTCCGGCATTGATGCCTTCTCTGGCGCTTTAAATCAAAAACTGAGATCTCTTCTGACGTCAGCTTCGCTTGTTTTGACCTTCTGCGATGATGAAAATCTTAAAAAAGAAGTTAACTCACTGGGCGCCAAGTGCATCTATCTGAAAGAGGTAGAAAGCGTACTGGAAGGCGACACCATTGGTGCCTTTGCCGCATCTGACAAAGTCGTGATATACGACCCCGTCGTCATCAACGGAAAGCCTTTTGAGCGGCTGAACAATCTAATAAGAGAAACACCAGAGCTAGATCAAGAGGTGCGCGATATTACTTTCCTATCAGGACTATATCGTCCCGCTTCAGGAAACGCTGAAAAGAGACTCAAAAACTGCGTCGCATACCCAGATCGAGATGGTGTAAAGCGAAGCCTTCAGCACATCGAAACCCTAGTACTACCTGATTATAATCAGTTTGATTGCCCCTGGTGCCTTGAGTTCAACTCTATAAATGGCTCCGTAAAAAAAGGCATTAAGAATTCTGGCCATTTCTACGAGAGGCTGACCAAACTCTCTAATATACAGGATGGTCTGTCCGGTAAAGATGCACTGTTCCACATAGATCCACGCACGGAATCCATCACACTGGGAGGTGGCTCTTACCTCGCACCAGAGAAGACCGGAATTTCTGGGGTGGTGCTTGCTGTTGCATCTTCTCTGCAGTTGATGAGAAGTCATGATGATGAAACCAAGCGGCTCTCCCCTGGGTTCCCTTACACCCAGGTATTAGGAGCAAAAAACTTTGAAAATTATTCTGAAGGGCTTATCCGGTCTGCCATCATCAGGAATGCATCAGCTATCGAGTATGGAGTTATTCAGAAAGAGGAAACTCTAGCTGTTCTGCTTCCAGCACTGGAAGACCCTCAACAGGGAAGTCTTCTATCCGAATACCTTATCGCCGTCATTTGCGGAAAGCTCCCGCCATTCACGACCCTAAGCGATAGTATCAACTCTCAGCTTGCAGAACTTAGAGCACAAAGCCCAAAACTTATGGCACTTACTTTGGCCAAGGGGTATGTATAGACCAATATCAATAAACTCACTACCTTGAGAGGTGGCTTTAGATTTTTAAGGGGCTACATCCAGTAGCCCCTCATCAAGCCCCGCACACAGGCCCAGGCTCGCACTTTAATATGTTGCGATCATATTCAGATCACAATAATTCTTTAGTACCTCAGCACATCAAGGTCTGGCCTTGGTAGTTTTCCAAGTATTCATTTCGAAAAGCACTGCTGCGTCGCCATCATCGTTCCAAATTGGGGTTTTGAGCCCAAAATAGAAATGATGCCACTTCACGCCACCATTTATCGTTGTCTGATATGTTCCCGGTTTCGTGTGAAGAGAAATCCGTTCGCCTTTTTTTACCGCAGTTGATTGAAACCAATGAGTATGACGGTGTTTGTTCGAAATCCGTCCATCCGCAGTGTAACTTGTGTCTGCAACCATGTAATAACTCATGTTGCAATCTTCCACCACACTTAGTAACACACGCTCTTCAGACGCATCGCCATGCCCATGAACGTGATCGATCTTGACTTTCATGTCGCTTTCCTTGCCAGAACACCAATTGAGCAAACGACTCTAATTGAATCGAGACCGGCGTGCCACTTTCGTCATTGCTCAGCACCTTAGGTGCCAAGCAGCTTCACCAAGGGCGGCTCACAGCTACTGGTCAAAATCCATCACGCCCCGAGATCCACCGCGAACAGTGCATCCCGCAACGCCGGCGTGCCCTGATGCTCCGACACGATCTTGCGGAGCAAAGCCTCACCTAGGTACGTGCGCAACCGGTAACGTATCTCGACAAAGGATTCCTCAACCTGGTATCCGCGGGCATGCCCTTGCTGTCTCAAGGCGCGCTTGAGAAGCATCAATACGTCATAGCCTGCCGTGCTCCCGTG
The DNA here is from genome assembly GCF_013179515.1 of Pseudomonas sp. CM27. Lineage (GTDB taxonomy): Bacteria > Pseudomonadota > Gammaproteobacteria > Pseudomonadales > Pseudomonadaceae > Aquipseudomonas. The sequence goes on along the minus strand of NZ_JABMCN010000351.1, from coordinate 462 downwards.
GAATCGCGTCAATTCGTCAAACCCACCAGCACGCTTGTAGCTAGACAGCACGTTCTCCAAAATCGCGCCCAGCGACTCTCCGTAGATGAGCCACGCGCGCTGCCCCACCAACTGTTCTACTTCGGCGTCCACACAACCTCACAACCATGTCTCCGTGGCCGATACCTGAACACGACCATACCGCCACCCTACAGCCGAGGCCTACATGCACATCGAGTTTGATCTCAACCAGAATGACGCTGAAGCCCTCCTCAGGCACTGCCTGAGCCATCGCCCAGCGAGCGACGACCCCAGAGAGGATCAACGTCTTCTGGATGCCTTGGAAGCGCTAGGAGAGGCCTTGCAGGCCGCCAATAGAGCACATTGACCTATCGCCCGACATCCAGGTCACCAGTCGACAGGCGAACGAGCTAGGTGAGCTCAGCCAACCGGGGGGTGGTTGTCCGACGTTGGTACATAACG
>NZ_JABMCN010000350.1 GCF_013179515.1 Pseudomonas sp. CM27 | reverse complement strand
CCTACACCAACGTGGCCCCGCGCAATTTTCGCATGAACCGGCAATGGCCCTGGTGGAGCCCGTTGGTGATTTCTGCAGTCGCCATGGCCGTGGCCTACAGCATCTACAGCTACCGCCTGCACCTGATAACAACCGAGGTGCTGGAGTCACTCAACGGCATCTTGCAGCAATAGCGCGTCGGACAGCGACGCAACCGAATCCAACGAATTGACGAGGTACCTGCCTCGTTGACAAGCCCATCGTTTCCGATGGCCACGCCGCTCGTGCTGGCGTGTTGTATCCACCTGGACGCAGGAGAAACTGCCATGCCAACACCCGCTTACATCAAGATCGAAGGCCAGACCCAAGGCAATATCACCGCAGGCGCCTTCACCTCTGACTCGGTCGGCAACGTGTTCGTCGAGGGCCATGAAGACGAGATTCTGGTGCAGGAAATCAAGCACCAGGTGACCACCCCAACCGACCCGCAGAGTGGCCAACCGGCGGGCCAGCGGGTGCACAAACCGTTCATTTTCACCAGTGCCCTGAACAAAGCCACACCGCTCATGTACCAGGCCTTGGCCAGCGGCGAAATGTTGCCGACGGTAGAGGTCAGCTGGTATCGCACCTCAGTGGAGGGCAAGCAGGAACACTTCTTCACCACCAAGCTGGAGGACGCCACCATCGTCGATATCCACACCACCCTGCCGCATGCGCAGGACAAGGAAAACGCTGATTTCACACAATTGATCGAAGTGTCCATGTCCTACCGCAAGATCTCCTGGGCTCATGTGGTTGCAGGCACCGAAGGCTCGGACGACTGGCGCAAACCGATCGCCTGACCCCACTGAATTGCCCCAGGCAAGCCTCGCGCTGCCTGGGCTTTCAACTCTTCGGACGGCGGACAAGGATCTTTTATGCCTAGCCAATCTGATTTGCGCTACAGATTCGAGCCACTGGTGGGCGACGTTGAGTTCGAAGTGGTGTCGTTTGAACTCAGGGAAGCGATCAGCGCACCCTTTACTTTGGAACTGGAGCTGGTCAGCTTCGAACCCGATATCGACTTCGGCCAAGTGCTGGACAAACCGGTGGTACTCACCATCCTGGATGAAGAAGGGCCGGTGCGTTACGTGAACGGCCTGGTCAGCAGTTTCAGCCAAGGCGAAAGCGGCTTTTACCGCACCTACTATCACGCGCTGGTCGAACCCATTCTGGCCCGCGCAGGCCTGCGTTCGAACTGGCGCATCTTCCAGCAAAAAACCGTGCCGCAGATTCTTGAGTTGATGCTCAAACGTCAGGGCATCGATCAGTACGAGCTGCACGCGGTGGATAAGCATCAGGTGCGCGAGTTCTGCGTACAGGCCGGTGAAACCGACCTTGCCTTTATTGCCCGCCTCGCCGCAGAAGAAGGCTTTGTCTACCGCTTCGAGCACAGTGAAAAGCTGCACAAACTGATCATCACGGATCGCGTGCAATCGCTTGGCCTGATCAGCCACGGCGCGCTCAAGCGCGAGAATGAAGACGAAGGTTTTTTTGAAGACGGGAAAGTGATTGACCCCAATACCGTGCTGTATCAGTCCAACAGTGGCGGCGATCAGGCCAGGCCCTGCCTGCGGCGCTTGCGCTATAGCGAGCAGGTGCGGACAGCGCGGCAGGTCCAGCGCGATTACACCTTCACCCATCCTGCCTATCGCCAGGAACACCGCGCGTCCGGCCCTTTCCTGGAGCATCAGTCCAGCGAATATGAGCGCTTCGATTATCCCGGCCGCTACAAGCGCGATGCGGTGGGCAAACCGTTCACTGAAAACCGCATCACCGCCTTGCGTCATGATGCACGCATTGCCGAAGTTCAGGGGGATGACGCACGGCTACAACCCGGGCTGAGCTTCACGCTGACCGGTCACCCTCGCGATGACCTCAATGCCCACTGGCGAGTGAACAGTGTCGTTCACAAGGGCCGCCAGTTCACCAGCCTGCAGGAAGAGGCTGCCAGCGTCGACCAAAGCACGCGCTATGAGCAAACCGCAGTGCTGGTGCCAGGTCGCACCGAATGGCGCCCTGCCCCTTTGCAGAAACCTCGCGTGGACGGCCCGCACATGGCCACCGTGGTCGGCCCGCCCGGTGAGGAGATCTATTGCGACGAGTGGGGCCGGGTCAAGGTCAGCTTCCCCTGGGACCGCGAGAGCAGGAGCAACGAGTTCAGCTCTTGCTGGGTGCGGGTATCGCAAGGCTGGGCCGGAGGCAGTTGGGGCGCGATGGCCATCCCGCGTATCGGCCAGGACGTGATCATCCAATACGTCAATGGCGACCCAGACCAGCCGATGATCACCGGGCGTACCTATTGCGGTGATCAGCTACCGCCCTATGACCTGCCCCGACACAAGACGCGTATGACCATCAAAAGCCAGACCCACAAGGGAAATGGCTTCAACGAACTGCGTTTTGAAGATGAACTGGGGCAGGAAGAGGTGTTCATCCACGCACAGAAAGACCAGAACATCGTGGTCAGGCACGATGAGTCCACGCAGGTCGGTAATGACCGCACCGAACAGGTCGATAACGACGAATCGATTCAGATCGGCCATGACCGCACTGAAACGGTCGGCAATGATGAGCGCGTCAGCATCGGACAGGACGCTGCTCTGGATGTCGGCCGTAACCAGACCATCAAGATTGCCAAGGACCGTGTGGAAACCATCGGCAATCACCGCCACGACAAGATTGCCGCCAATCATCACAGCAGCATCGGCGGCAACCTCGAACAGCAGGTCGAAGGGCATGCCGAGCTCGAAGCCCGAGGAGAAATCCGCAGGCGCACCCGCCGCTACGAGCTACGCACAGCGCAAGCCGTGATCATTCAGGGCCCTGGGGGTTCCATCCAGATCGATGAGACAGGCATCACCCTGGAGGGCCCGACAATCCGCATAAACGGCCAGTTGCTCAAATCGGCAGACGGGGCAACCAACCCCTTTTCCATCAGCAGCGCACCGGTCACGGGAAAACCCCTTGAACGTGGATGCGGGCGCCGCCCCGATGGCACCTGCGGGCTGCCCGACTGCCGCTGCATCAGAGGGCCGGGCCAATGAACACCACCACTTCGAACGCACCGCCTGGCGAGCAGTTCGGACAAGGCGCTCGCTTTCTGGTGCTCATGACCAGCGTGCTCGAATACTGGGCCTACCGACCCATCCCTCAGGAAGGTGAACTGGTCCCGGCCTATGCCCCCTCGGTGCTTGAGCTCATCAATGACGTAAACCGAAATACCCAGCATGAATGGCTGTGGAGGCGCAGCATTCTGGACGAGCAGCATGATTTTGGGCCGTTGCTGGTAGACGTGACGGAAGCGCCTGATCTGCTTGTCCATGCTATATCGACCTGGATGCCGATTGGCGGCGCCATTGCCCTGGATGCGCAGATTGGCCTCACCGCGTTGGCAGCTCACTTCACCAGCCTTGTTCAAATCACCCTTCCCGATCAGGGATCTGCGACCTTTCACTTCAAACCGGACCATCTCGAAGCCTGGCTGAATGCACTGGATGACGACCATCTGGCCACTTGGCTTGGGCCAGTGACTTCACTGGCCTGGCGAGCCAACTGGGGGCCGGCTCACGCGTGGAAAACCCTTGAGCGCAGCCCGACCACCGGCCGCTCCTTCGCGGACACCCCCATGCGCCTTCGCCAGTTGGAAATCGAGCGATTGCAAGCAGGCATGCACGAGCACTTCGTTCTGTCTTTGGCGCATGAGGTGTTAGCGCTGCAACACCCTTCCACCCATATATTGGCCGACATTCGGCGCTGGATTGAAACCCTGCTGCCACAACTGAAGGCCCTCAACTTCCGCGATGAGGAAGTCGCTGGGCAGTTCATCAGGCTGATGGCTAGGCACATGTGGCTCATGGGCAATGATCAAGCCGGGAAGATCTACACCAACCTCGATGAGTCCCCACAGAGCCGCCTTCGCGAACTGCAAGCCTTGATAGAAAGCAAGGAGCCCGTCCATGAATGACGCCAGTGTCAGCAGTGCCACCTCCGGCCCTGCCTGCAGTGCGCGCGTGCCGATCCTGCCGGTGCGCTATGCCATCGTGCCGCGTACCGGCGCTACCCCTGCCTGCCGCTACGCCGACGCAGGCTTCAACCTGGAACAAGGCTTTACCCCCCTGCAGCACTCCGCCTACACCCTGCGTGCCCTGCGCCCTGGCTACATCTACGTGTTCATGCAAGGCCCCCAGGGCGAAAAGCTGGTCATTCATGAATACGACGGCGAAGGCCACTACAAGGAACTGCACTACCGGGGCCTGGAGGCCTATCACCTGCGTCATCGCTACCAGGCCAGCCGGACCGTGGGCTGGGTGTGGGCCGATACCTGCCCGGACACCGCCAAGGAAGTGTGGATCGGCTACAGCCCGCATTTGTGGACCAACGCCACGACCGCGCGCATCACCGGCTCGGCCGCCTTGCGCAAACGGCATATGCGCCAGCTGGACATGGCCGAGCTGGTGGCCGGCAACCAGTCACCGTCCAGCCAGCCCCATGTGTTGCCGGTCAGCGCCCTGCAAACCTGGGTCGAAGATTTCAAGCCAGCCAGCCGGCGCATGCCGCTGACCTGGAGCAGCCATCCGTTCACCGACACGCTGCCCATCG
>NZ_JABMCN010000035.1 GCF_013179515.1 Pseudomonas sp. CM27 | reverse complement strand
GCATTGGAACCACCTGATCCCATCCCGAACTCAGTAGTGAAACGATGCATCGCCGATGGTAGTGTGGGGTCTCCCCATGTGAGAGTAGGTCATCGTCAAGATTCATTTCGCAAAACCCCTATCTGCGTATGCAGGTAGGGGTTTTGTCTTTTCCGCTGGAAAAGTTTTGTCTACATGCGTGCCATGGCCCCAGCGATGCCCCGTGATATGGTTCCGCATCAGAATCCACCGCCTTCCAGGGAATGCTCAATGGCCACTACCAACCTCCACCCCGGCTTCATGATCGTCCACGGCAACCGCCTGGATGACCTGCGCAGCCTGGTGGTGAGCTGGATGCGTCGCTACCCGCTGGCGCCGCTGGAAAATGAGATCGCCCTGGTGCAGAGCAACGGCATCGCCCAATGGCTCAAGCTGGCATTGGCCGAAGACCCGCTGGAAGGTGACCTGGGTGGCTGCGGGATTGCTGCTGCGATCGATGTACAACTGCCGGGCAGCTTCATGTGGCAGCTGTATCGTGGCGTGCTGGGCCGGGAGGAAATCCCCGAGGTATCCCTGCTCGACAAAGCTCCCCTCACCTGGCGCCTGATGCGTCTGCTTCCGGCCTTGATCGAACGCCCGCATTTCGAGCCGCTGCGGCGTTTCCTCACCGACGACAGCGACCTGCGCAAGCGTTACCAGCTCAGTGAGCGCCTGGCAGACCTGTTCGACCAGTATCAGGTCTACCGCGCCGATTGGCTAAAGGACTGGGCCGCTGGCCAGCACTTCCTCAACACCGCTCGTGGCGAGCGCAAACCGCTGCCACCGGGGAACCGCTGGCAGGCCGAACTGTGGCGGGCCTTGCTGGACGACGTCGGTGAGCAGGGCATGGCCCAGAGCCGCGCCGGGGTGCACCAGCGCTTCATCGAACGTATCAACAGCCTGGAGCAGGCGCCTGCAGGGCTGCCATCGCGGGTGATAGTGTTCGGCATTTCCTCGCTGCCAGCCCAGGCCCTGGAAGCACTGGCGGGGCTGGCTCGGTTCAGCCAGGTACTGCTGTGCGTGCATAACCCCTGCCGCCACCACTGGGCCGATATCGTTGCAGACAAGGACCTGCTGCGGCACCAGTACAAACGCCAGCAACGCAAGCAGGGCATGCCGCTGCAGCTGGATGACCAGTCGCTGCACCAGCATGCTCACCCGTTGCTGGCCGCCTGGGGCAAGCAAGGCCGCGACTACATCAACCTGCTCGACAGCTACGACGACCCCGGTAGTTACCAGGGCGTGTTCAGCGATGGCCGTATCGACCTGTTCAGCGACGGTTCGCCCACTACTCTGCTCAACCAGTTGCAGGACGACATCCTCGAACTGCGCCCGCTTGCCGAGACCCGCGAGCTGTGGCCGCCAGTGGATACCAAGCAAGACCGCTCGGTGCGCTTTCACATCGCTCACAGCCCGCAGCGCGAAGTGGAAATCCTCCACGACCAGTTGCTCGCCCGCTTCAGTGCCGACCCCACGCTGCGCCCGCGTGACGTAATCGTCATGCTGCCGGCCATCGACACCTATGCACCGCATATTCGCGCGGTGTTCGGGCAGTTGCAGCGCAACGACCCGCGCTACATCCCGTTCACCCTGACCGACCAGGGCCAGCGCGGCCGCGAGCCTTTGTTGATTGCTCTGGAGCACCTGCTCAAGCTGCCAGACAGCCGCTTCGCGGTCAGCGAAGTGCTAGACCTGCTGGACGTGCCCGCAGTACGCGCTCGTTTCGGCATTCGTGAAAGCGACCTGCCCACGCTGCATCGATGGATCGAGGGCGCGGGCATTCGCTGGGGGCTCAACGCCGAGCAGCGGGCCAGCCTGGGCCTGCCTGGCGGGCTCGAGCAGAACAGCTGGCGGTTCGGCCTGCGGCGAATGTTGCTGGGTTACGCCGTAGGTGTCGGCGAAGCCTGTGATGGCATCGAACCCTATGATGAGATCGGTGGCCTTGATGCGGCACTGATCGGCCCACTGGTCGCGCTGCTCGACGCCCTCGAAGTGGCTTGCCAGGCGTTGTCCGAGCCCGCGACCGTAAGCCAGTGGGGTGAGCGCTTGCATGCCTTGCTGCAGGTATTCTTCCTGGCCGAGGGCGAGCGCGACGAGTTTCTGTTGATGCAGTTGCAGGATCTGCGCGACAGCTGGCTTGAAGTGTGCGAGACCGTCGGCCTGCAAGATCCACTGCCACTGACCGTCGTGCGCGAAGCCTGGCTGTCGGGTCTTGACCAAGGCAAGTTGTCCCAGCGTTTCCTCGCAGGCTCGGTCAACTTCTGCACCCTCATGCCGATGCGCGCCATTCCGTTCCGGGTGGTCTGCCTGTTGGGCATGAACGATGGCGACTACCCCCGTGCCCAACAACCGCTGGACTTCGACCTCATGGCCAGCGATTACCGCCCAGGTGACCGCTCGCGCCGCGAGGATGACCGCTACCTGCTGCTTGAAGCGCTGCTGTCCGCACGTGACCAGTTGTACGTCAGCTGGGTCGGGCGCAGTATCCGCGACAACAGCGAACGCCCGGCGTCGGTATTGATCGGTCAGTTGCGCGATCACATCGCTGCTGGCTGGTACCTCGCGGGTACAGAACAGGGGCAGCCAGTAGAGCAGGGCGAGCAGCTGTTGCACGCCCTGACTCAGGAACACCCGCTGCAGCCGTTCAGCCCTCGGTATTTCCAGAAGGGCAGCCCGCTATTCAGCTTTGCCCACGAATGGCAGGTATTGCACCGGCAAGGCGAGGAGCAGCAGGGCGAACCCGGCCTGCCGCCTTATCACGACGATGAAGCCTTGAGCCTGACCCAGCTGAATGACTTTTTGCGCCACCCGGTGCGGCACTTCTTCAGTCAGCGCCTGAAGGTATACTTCGAAGCATTGGCGGCACCGACCCCGGACGAAGAACCTTTCGTACTCGACACCCTGCAACGCTACGGCGCCAGCGAAAGCCTGCTGGTGGCAGCCTTGGCCGAGCCTGACCAGGCCGAGCAAGCCCTGCAGGCCCAGGCCAGGCGCCTGCAGGCCTGTGGTTTGCTGCCCCTGGCCGGTTTCGGCGAACTGCTGCAGCGCGAGCTGATCGAACCCTTGCCCGACCTGCTGCAACGTCATCAGCAGCTGCTGCAACGCTGGCCACAGCTGGTGGAGGGCGCATTGCCGGTGCATTTCGCGCACGCTCAGCACCGCCTCGAAGGCTGGCTGGGCCGGGTGTTCCAGGCCGATGACCAGAGCCTGCTCAGCATTACCACAGTACCCAATACCATCAGCGCGGGGCGCAACAACCTCAAGTGGCACCGCCTGATCGCGCCCTGGGTCACGCACCTGGCGGCCTGCGCAGCTGGCTACCGCTACAACAGCGCGCTGGTGGCCAGTGACCTTACCCTGCTGCTTGCGCCGGTGGCGCAAGAGCAGGCGGCGCAACTGCTGGGCGATTTGCTTGTGGCGCGTCAGGCGGCGATGAACGCGCCGTTGCCCGTCGCCGTCAAGACTGCCTTTGCCTGGCTGGCCCAGGACGATGCCGACAAAGCCCTGGCCGCAGCAGCCCGCGCCTACGAGGGGGACGAGCGCACCAGCTTCGGCGAGCGCAGCGAGAGCATCGCCCTGGCGCGCCAATACCCCGACTTCGCTGCGCTCACCGCCGACGAAACCTTCGAAGGCTGGTGTGAAACCCTGTACCGCCCGTTGTTCAACGCCCCCTGGCAGACCCTGGGCAACCCGGAGAAAGGCGCATGACCCAGGACCGTCCCCTGGCACTCAGTTTCCCCCTGCATGGCAGCCAGCTGATCGAGGCCAGCGCAGGCACAGGCAAGACCTTCACCATTTCGGCACTGTACCTGCGTCTGATCCTCGGCCACGGCGGCGAGCAAGGCTTCGAGCGTGAGCTGCTGCCACCGCAGATCCTTGTCGTGACCTTCACCGACGCCGCCACCAAAGAGCTGCGCGAGCGCATTCGTGCCCGCCTGGCCGAGGCCGCGCGCTTCTTCCGGGGCGAGCTGGAAATCGCCGATCCGCTGCTGCACCAGCTGCGTGACGATTACCCGCACGAATCCTGGCCGCGCTGTGCTGGCCGCCTGGAGGTCGCGGTGCAGTGGATGGACGAAGCAGCGGTATCGACCATTCACGGATGGTGCCAGCGCATGCTGCGCGAACACGCCTTCGACAGCGGCAGCCTGTTCACCCAGACCTTGGAGACCGATCACAGCGAGCTGCTGGGCCAGGTCATGCGTGATTACTGGCGGCGCTTCTGCTACGGCATGCAAGGCGATGCACTGGCCTGGGTGCGTGGCCACTGGGGTAGCCCCGATGCCTTGCTGCCGCGGATCCGCCCACTGTTCGGCCGGGTACGCAGTGGGCAGGATGGGCCCGAGCCCGCCGCCCTGATTCAGGCATCGCTGCAGCAGCGTGGTGAGCAGCTGGCCCGGCTGAAGGCGCCCTGGGCGCTGTGGGCAGAAGAGCTGCGGCAGATCTGCCGCGATGCGCTGGCCGCCAAGCAGGTGGATGGCCGCAAGATGCAGGCCCGTTACTTCGAGCCCTGGTTCGATAAACTTTGCGCCTGGGCCGGCGATGAGCAAGTCGCTGAACTCGACCTGGGCACCGGCTTCACCCGCCTGACCCCTGCGGGCATGGCCGAAGCCTGGAAGGGCACGCCACCCGAGCACCCGGCCCTCGACGCCATGCAGACCTTGCAGCAACAATTGCAGGCCCTGGACAGCCCGGATGCCCCCCTGCTGGAGCATGCTGCCAACTGGGTATCGGCACGCTTTGAAGTGGAGAAACGTCGGCGTGCGGAAATGGGTTTCGACGACATGCTCGTGCGCCTGCAGCACGCCCTGGCAAGTGACGCCGGCGAGCGCCTGGCCAGCCTGATTCGCGAACAGTTCCCGGTCGCGCTGATCGACGAATTCCAGGACACCGACCCGGTGCAGTACGGCATTTTCGAACGCATCTACCAGATCAGTGAAAACCGTGCGCAAACCGGCCTGTTCATGATCGGCGACCCCAAGCAGGCGATCTACGCATTCCGCGGTGCCGACATCTACACCTACCTCGCCGCGCGGCGCGCCACCAGCGGCCGTTTGCACAGCCTGGGCACCAACTACCGTTCCAGCAAGGCCATGGTCGCGGCAGTCAACCAGGTGTTCCTGCAGGCCGAGGCGCGTGAAGCTGGGCGGGGTGCGTTCCTGTTCCGCGAAACGGATGACAACCCGCTGCCGTTCATCGAGGTGCGCGCCAAAGGCCGTGGCGAGCATCTGCTGATCGACGGTGTGGCCAGTGCAGCGCTGCAATGCTGGCAGCTGGAAAGCGAAGAGCCGGTCTCCAGCACCGTCTACCGACAGAAACTGGCCGCCAGTTGTGCCAGCCATATCGTCGCCCTGCTCAACGGCGGCCAGCAAGGCACTGCAGGCTTCCAGAATGGCGAGGGTGAACTGCGCCCGTGCCTGCCCTCGGACATCGCCATCCTGGTGCGCGATGGCCACGAAGCGCAGATGGTCCGTGCTGAGCTGGCGGCCCGTGACGTGCGCAGTGTGTACCTGTCCGACAAGGACTCGGTGTTCGCCGCCCAGGAAGCTCACGACCTGCTGGCGTGGCTCAAGGCGTGCGCCGAGCCCGACTCGGAGCGCCTGCTCAAGGCCGCCCTGGCCAGCCTTACGCTAGGCTTGTCGCTGGCGGCGCTGGACCGGCTGAACCAGGACGAGCGTGTCTGGGAAGGCTGGGTCATGCGTTTTCGCCACTACCGTGACACCTGGCAGCGCCAAGGTGTGTTGCCGATGCTGCGGCACCTGCTGCATGACTTCGAGCTGCCACGCACACTGATCCGCCGCAGTGATGGCGAGCGGGTGCTGACCAACCTGCTGCACCTGGCCGAGCTGCTGCAACAGGCTGCTGGTGAGCTGGACGGGGAGCAGGCACTCATCCGCCACCTGGCCGAGCACCTGGCCAGTTCCGGACAGGCTGGCGAAGAGCAGATCCTGCGCCTGGAAAGCGACGAGCAGTTGGTGAAGGTGGTCACCATCCACAAATCCAAGGGTCTGGAATACCCCCTGGTCTACCTGCCGTTCATCTGCACCAGTAAACCGGTGGACGGCAGCCGCTTGCCGCTGGCCTGGCACGACAGCGAAGGCAACGCCCACCTGACACTCACCCCGAATCAGCAACAGATCGAGCGTGCGGATGACGAGCGCCTGGCCGAAGACCTGCGGCTTCTTTACGTCGCCCTGACCCGTGCCCAGCATGCCTGCTGGCTGGGCGTTGCCGACCTCAAGCGGGGTAATCAGAAAAGCTCGCAACTGCACCGCTCGGCGTTCGGCTACCTGCTCGGTGGGGGCCTTGCGCTGACCGGCTCGCAACAACTCAAGGAATGGTTGCAAGCATTGGCGGCGTCCTGCCCGTACATCACTTGCCCAGGCCTGCCGCAGGCCGATGAACAGCTGTATCGCATGCCACACGCCGAGCGTGAACTGCTGCCGGCCCGCAAACCGCGTCGCGCCGCAGCCGAGCACTGGTGGATCGCTTCGTACAGTGCCCTGCGCGTCGGCGATCAGGCCCTCGGTGCCGATAGCTCGCAGGCACAGCAGTTGCTAGATGACGAAGTGGTCGATGCCCAGGTGCTGCGCGAGGTCCCCGCCGACAGCGGCGATATCCACCGCTTCCCGCGTGGACCAAACCCCGGCACCTTCCTGCATGGCTTGCTGGAATGGGCCGGCCGCGAAGGGTTCAGCGAGGTCAGCGGCAATGCGCAGTTGATCGAGCGAACCGTTGGCCAGCGCTGCAACCGTCGTGACTGGGCCGGCTGGATTCCCACCTTGACCGAGTGGATGCAACGCTTGCTGGGCGAGGCGCTGCCGTTGCCGGGCGACAACGCGTGCGTAACCCTCGGGCAGTTGCGTCATTACCAGATCGAAATGGAGTTCTGGTTCGCCAGCCACCAGGTCGACGCCGAACAACTCGATCGCCTGGTCGCCCGTCACACTCACCCCGGCCTGGCGCGCCCTGCCGCGCTGCCGACGGTGCTGAACGGCATGTTCAAAGGGTTCATCGACCTGGCGTTCGAGCTGAACGGGCGCTACTACGTGACCGACTACAAGTCCAACTGGCTGGGCCCGGACATCCAGGCCTACGATGCCATGGCCATGGAAAAGGCCATCCTCGAGCATCGTTACGACCTGCAGTATGTGCTCTACCTGCTGGCGCTGCACCGCCAGTTGCGCGCGCGCCTGCCGGATTACGACTACGACCGCGATGTCGGCGGCGCCCTGTTCATCTTCCTGCGCGGTGCCAGCAGCAGTGGTCACGGTGTGTATCACGCCAAGCCACCGCGCGAGCTGATCGAAACCCTTGATGCGCTGTTCCGTGGCGAGCACCCGCCCACGCAGCAGGACCTGTTTGCCGGAGTCGCGCCATGAGCCGTAGCCTTGTCGACCTGTTGCCCACTCCCTTGAGCGCCGAGCACCTGCTTGCGCTTAAACCACAGCATGACAGCGGTGACCTCCTGCAACTGCTCGACCGCTGGGTGGAGCGAGGCTGGCTGCGGGCCCTGGACCGGGCGTTCGTATCCTTCCTGGAAGAGCGGGCCCCCGGCAGTGACCCCTTGCTGCTGCTGGCGGCGGCACTGGCCAGCCACCAACTGGGGCACGGCCATGTCTGCCTGGACCTGCAGCAAACCCTGGCCGAGCCTGACTTCGCCCTGTCATTGCCGCCCGAAGGCGACGCTCTGACCGGGCCTTTGCTGCTGCCATCGCAATTGCTGGCCAATCTGGACCTGAACGCCTGGCGCAAGCGCATCGGCACCAGCCCGCTGGTAGCCACCGGCGACAGCCCTGGCCAGCAGGCCCGGCCCTTGGTGCTTAGCGGCGAGCGCCTGTACCTGCGCCGGTACTGGAGCTACGAGCGGCGCATCGACCATACCCTGCGCCAGCGTCTGACCCAGGCCGAAGCGCCGCTCGCCGACCTGCCGGGCCGCCTGGCACAGTTGTTCGAAGGTGGTGCCCCAGCAGGCCAGGTGGACTGGCAGAAACTCGCCTGTGCGCTCGCCACCCGCGCCGGGTTCAGCATCATCACCGGCGGCCCCGGCACCGGCAAGACCACTACCGTTGTGCGCCTGTTGGCTTTGTTGCAAGCGCCAGCGGTGGAGCAGGGCAGGCCGCTGCGCATTCGTCTGGCGGCGCCGACCGGCAAGGCGGCGGCGCGCCTGACCGAATCCATTGGCCAGCAGGTCGAGCGCCTGCAGGTCAGCAGTGAGGTACGCAGCCACATCCCCACCGAAGTCAGTACCGTGCACCGCCTGCTCGGCAGCCGACCAGGCTCGCGGCATTTCCGCCACCATGCTGGCAACCCGCTGCCGCTGGACGTGCTGGTGGTCGACGAAGCCTCGATGATCGACCTGGAAATGATGGCCAACCTGCTCGATGCCCTGCCGCCCCGGGCGCGCCTGGTGCTGTTGGGCGACAAGGACCAGCTGGCCTCGGTCGAGGCCGGCGCGGTGCTGGGTGACTTGTGCCGGGATGCCGAAGAGGGCTGTTATTCGCCTGCGACCGAAGCGTGGCTGGAGCATATCGGCGGCGAGTCCTTGGCAGGCAGTGGCCTCAAGTCTGGCGATGAACAACGCAACCCGCTGGCACAGCAGGTGGTGATGCTGCGTTTTTCCCGACGTTTCGGCGAAGGCAGCGGCATTGGCCAGCTAGCCCGGCTGGTCAACCGCCAGGACGCCTCCGCGGCGCGCAACCTGCTGGCAATGCCCCCGCCCGACGTGCACAGCGTGGCGCTCAAGCACGAGCAGGATCGCGCCTTCGACCGCCTGCTGCTCGATGGCCTCAATCGGGGTAGCGAAGGCCCGCAGGGTTATAGCAGCTACCTGCGCACCCTGGGGCGCTATCGGCCGGCACTCGATAGCGCGTTTGACGACCCTGCGTGGGAGCAGTGGGCGGCCAAGGTGCTGCACGGTTTCGAGGATTTCCAGTTGCTGTGCGCGGTGCGTCGGGGGGCCTGGGGTGTCGAAGGCCTCAACGAGCGGGTGGCGCGGGTGCTGCACCAAGCCGGGCTGATCGACAGCCAGCAGCCCTGGTACGAAGGTCGGCCTGTATTGGTGACCCGTAACGACTACGGCCTGGGGCTGATGAACGGCGACATCGGCATCGCCCTGCGCCTGCCGGATGAGCGCGGCGAACCGCTGCTGCGGGTGGCCTTCCCGCGTAACGATGGCAGTGGAGGCGTACGCTTTGTCCTGCCCAGCCGGCTGAACGAAGTGGAAACGGTATTCGCCATGACCGTGCACAAGTCCCAGGGCTCGGAATTCAGCCATACCGCGCTGGTGCTGCCGGATGCACTGAACCCGGTACTGACCAAGGAACTTGTGTACACCGGTATCACCCGCGCCAAGCACTGCTTCAGCCTGATCGAACCACGCCAGGGGATTTTCGAAGAAGCAGTGGCGCGCAAGGTGCGGCGTATATCCGGGTTGATGCTTGAACAGGTCTGATCCTGCAGCAGCGGGCTTGCGTCCATCCCTCCTACAGTGATGCGGCCATGTGCTATCGTTGCGCCGATATCGGAAGGGACATAAGAGATTTCCCACATGAATGTGGCCGGGAGGCGAGTGACAAGCTGTGCGCTTTCGCTATTGCTGGCCGCCCTGTTTCTTATCGCAGGCCTTGCCCAGGCAGAAACAACCACGACCGCCGCCCAGGCGCAGCAACGCGCCAAAGCGGTCACCCAGGTAGTACTGGGCATCTTCAGCTACGCCCGCTGGCCCGTCGACCCCTCACCCTTGCGACTTTGCCTGGTCGGCCCGACCGAATACGCCGATGACCTGATCAAGGGCCATGTGCAGGAGTCGGGCCGCCCGCTGCAGGTGCGGCGCCTGCTGGCAGAAGATACCCAGGTCGCCCAGGCGTGTGACGCCGTCTACATCGGCAAACTCGACCAAGGCCAGCGAGACCGCCTGTTCCAGCGTGTCAGCGGCCACCCGGTATTGAGTATCAGCGAAGCGGGTGACCCGTGCACGGTCGGCAGCCTGTTCTGCCTGCGGGTCAGCGACCAGCAGGTGGCTTTTGAGGTCAACCTCGACTCGGTGGCGCGTTCCGGGGTGCGTATTCACCCCAGTGTGCTGCAACTGTCGCGGCGTCGGGCGGTGCAGCCATGAAGCCGACACGCAAGCCAGGCCTGCGGCCAACCTTGCGCTCGGTGCTGGGCCGTGGCCACCTCAGCGTGGCCTTGCTCGCCGTCGGCCTGGCCGGGATTTCCCTGACCCTGCTGGGCGTGCTTGCGCTGCGCGTCTACGCCAACCAGAACCTGCACCTGATCGCCCGTTCGATCACCTACACCGTGGAAGCGGCAGTGGTGTTCGATGACAGCGCGGCTGCCAATGAATCGCTGGCGCTGATCGCCAGCACCGAGGAAGTGGCCGAGGCCAAGGTCTTCAACAACGAGGGGGTGCAGCTGGCGCACTGGCAACGCGGCGATACCGGCATGTTCGCGCAGCTGGAAGTGCAGGTTGCAACCGCCCTGCTGGATGAGCCGGTCAACCTGCCGATCATGCACCAGCAACAGCAGGTCGGGCACATCGAGCTGGTCGGCCAGGGCCGTAGCTTGCTGCTGTTCCTGCTCAGCGGCTTGGCCGGTATCGTGTTTTGCACGGTACTCAGTGCCTTGGCTGCGCAATATTTGTCACGGCGCCTGCTCGGCGATATCGTCCGCCCGTTGCGTGGCCTGGCCAGTGTCGCCCACGCTGCCCGCCGCGAGCGCAGCTTCGACCGCCGCGTGCCGGAAGCACCGATTGCCGAGCTCAACGAGCTGGGCAACGACTTCAATGCCTTGCTGGATGAGCTTGAGGTGTGGCACAGCCACCTGCAGAGCGAAAACCAGACCCTGGCCCACCAGGCCAGCCACGACAGCCTGACCGGCCTGCCCAACCGGGCGTTTTTCGAGGGCCGTCTGACCCGCAGCCTGCGCAATGCGGCGCGTCAGCAGGATCACCTGGCCTTGCTGTTCCTCGACAGCGACCACTTCAAGCAGATCAACGACACCCTCGGCCATGCCGTGGGCGATGAAGTGCTGATCAGCGTAGCCGACCGTATACGTGCCCAGCTGCGCGAGCACGACCTGGTGGCGCGCCTGGGTGGCGACGAGTTCGCAGTGCTGCTGACGCCTTTGCATTCGCGTCCGGACGCCGAGCACATCGCCGAAAAGATCGTGTCCAGCATGAAGCTGCCGGTGCAGCTGGACAGCGGCCGCAGTGTCGCCACCTCACTGAGCGTCGGCATCGCCTTCTACCCGGATGACGGCGCTGACCCCGCCAGTCTTCTCAATGCCGCCGATGCGGCGATGTACCAGGCCAAGCGCAAACGCCCTGGCCAATGGCAAGTGGCGCAGACGGAACGGTCCGCCAATGAAATCGACAACAGGAGTTGAACCCGTGATGCAGGCTTTACGATTCCCCTTTTTGGCCATGCTGCTCGCTGTTCTGGCGCTAACCGGCTGCCAGAACACCCCGCCAAAGGGCCTTACCGCCGAACAGATTGCCGTGCTCAAGCGCGAGGGCTTTACCCCGACTGACGAAGGCTGGGCTTACGACCTGTCCGGCAAGGTGCTGTTCGGCAGCGATCTGGACAGCCTCAACGGGCAGAGCCAGGCGATTGTCGAGCGCATCGGCAAGGCGCTGCTCGGCGTTGGTATCCAGGGTGTGCGGGTGGATGGGCATGCCGATGCCTCGGGCAAGGCGGCCTATAACCAGCAGCTGTCTGCGCGCCGCGCGCAGAGCGTGACCAAGGCGCTGGTCGGGGTCGGCATGCAGACGCAGAACATCCACAGCCGTGGCCTGGGCAGCACACAGCCCGTGGCGGACAACCGCACCAGCGCCGGGCGTACCGAGAACCGGCGAGTGTCCATCGTGGTGGCGTCCTACTGATCATTGACCCACAGGCCTGGCACCGGCTGCGCCGGTGTTCGCGGGTAACCCCGCTCCCACAGGGACTGTGTTGGCTTCGAGATCACACTGTACCTGTGGGAGCCGGCTTGCCGGCGATGGGCTGCGTAGCAGCCCCTTCATTCTTGAGCAAAGCGCATCTCCCGCGTCTCACCCATCAACAACGGCGCATTCGCCTCGGTCACCCCACGGATGTAATCCCACAACAAGGTAATGCGCTTCAACTTGCGCAAATCCTCCCGGCAGTACATCCAGAATTGCCGCGTCACCTCGATCTCCCCAGGCAGCACCGTGACCAGCCGGGGATCCTGCGCCGCCAGAAAGCACGGCAAGATCGCCAGCCCACGGCCCTGCAACGCCGCCGTGTACTGGGCGATCACGCTGGTACTGCGCAAGTGTGCATTGGCGTTGGGGATCAGGTTGGCCAGGTACAGCAGCTCGGAACTGAACGCCAGGTCATCCACATAGCTGATGAACGGGTGCCGGGCCAGGTCCGACACCTGGCGGATCGGCGTATGGCTGTTCAGGTAATCCTGGGTCGCATACAGCCGCAAGCGGTAGTCGCACAGCTTGCAGCACACGTAAGGCCCGTGCTCCGGCCGCTCCAGGGCAATGACGATATCCGCCTCGCGCTTGGACAGGCTGATGAAGTGCGGCAGCGGCAGGATATCCACCGAAATAGCCGGGTAGGCATCGACGAAGTGGCTTAGTTGCGGGGTGATGAAGAAGCTGCCGAAGCCTTCGGTGCAGCCCATGCGCACATGCCCCGACAACGCCACGCCCGACCCCGAAACCTGCTCGCACGCCATGTGCAGGGTGCTCTCGATCGACTCGGCATAGCCCAGCAGGCGTTGCCCCTCGGCGGTAAGGACAAAGCCGTTGGTCCGGGATTTTTCGAACAGCAAGGTGCCCAGCGCACCCTCCAGCGAAGTGATGCGCCGCGACACCGTGGTGTAGTCGACGCTCAGGCGTTTGGCGGCACTGCTGGCCTTGCGGGTGCGGGCGACTTCGAGGAAGAACTTCAGGTCGTCCCAGTTGAGCGCGCTCAGGGATGTGAGGTCTTTTTGCATGATGATCCGGTTTTTTTGTGCGTTCTTGTTGGATGTTTGCACATCTATACTCGAAACATGCCTCAGGACGCCACCTCGCGTTTGCCCGGCGCTGGCGATCTCGTCCCGACAATAATTCCAAGGAGAACGCAGATGAACGCACCGCAATCCCCTGACCAGACCAAAGTCGAGCAGGTCAAGCTGCTGATCGATGGCCAATGGGTCGAATCCACTACCAGCGAATGGCGCGACATCGTCAACCCGGCCACCCAGGAGGTGCTGGCGCGCGTGCCATTTGCCACCGCCGAGGAAGTCGACGCTGCCGTGGCGGCTGCCCACCGCGCCTTCCAGACCTGGCGCAACACCCCGATCGGCGCACGCATGCGCATCATGCTCAAGCTGCAGGCGCTGATCCGCGAACACACCAAGCGTATTGCCCAGGTGCTCAGTGCCGAGCAGGGCAAGACTCTGGCCGACGCCGAAGGCGATATCTTCCGCGGCCTGGAAGTGGTCGAGCACGCAGCCTCCATCGGCACCCTGCAAATGGGCGAGTTCGCCGAAAACGTTGCCGGCGGTGTCGATACCTATACCCTGCGCCAGCCGATCGGCGTGTGTGCCGGCATCACCCCGTTCAACTTCCCGGCGATGATCCCGCTGTGGATGTTCCCCATGGCTATCGTCTGCGGCAACACCTTCGTGCTCAAACCGTCCGAGCAGGACCCGCTTTCGACCATGCTGCTGGTCGAGCTGGCGCTGGAAGCCGGCGTACCGGCCGGGGTGCTCAACGTTGTGCACGGCGGCAAGCAGGTGGTGGACGCCATTTGCACCCACCAGGACATCAAGGCCATTTCCTTCGTCGGTTCCACCGAAGTGGGCACCCACGTGTATAACCTGGGCAGCCAGCACGGCAAGCGCGTGCAGTCGATGATGGGCGCAAAGAACCACGCCGTGGTGCTGCCTGATGCCAATCGCACGCAAACCGTCAACGCCCTGGTCGGTGCCGCCTTCGGCGCGGCGGGCCAGCGCTGCATGGCCACCTCGGTGGCGGTGCTGGTGGGCAAGGCCCGCGAATGGCTGCCGGATATCAAGGACGCCGCCAGCAAGCTCAAGGTCAATGCCGGCTGCGAGCCGGGCACCGATGTCGGGCCGGTGGTTTCCAGGCGTGCCAAGGAGCGTGTGCTGGGCCTGATCGAAAGCGGCATCCAGGAAGGCGCCAAGCTGGAACTCGACGGCCGTGACGTCAGCGTGCCGGGCTACGAACAAGGCAACTTTGTCGGCCCGACCCTGTTCTCGGGGGTGAAGACCGACATGCAGGTGTACACCCAGGAAATCTTCGGCCCGGTGCTGGTAACCCTCGAGGTCGAAACCCTCGACGAGGCCATCGCCCTGGTCAACGCCAACCCGTTCGGCAACGGCACCGGCCTGTTCACCCAGAGCGGCGCGGCCGCGCGCAAGTTCCAGAGCGAAATCGACATCGGCCAGGTCGGTATCAACATCCCGATCCCGGTGCCGGTACCGTTCTTCAGCTTCACCGGCTCTCGTGGCTCCAAGCTCGGCGACCTGGGCCCGTACGGCAAGCAAGTGGTGCAGTTCTACACTCAGACCAAGACCGTCACCGCTCGCTGGTTCGATGATGACAGCGTCAACGACGGTGTGAACACCACCATCAGCCTGCGCTAAGGAGCACCTCATGCGTATCGCATTCATCGGCCTGGGCAACATGGGCGCGCCCATGGCCCGCAACCTGATCAAGGCCGGGCACCAGCTGAACCTGTTCGACCTGAACAAGGCCGTGTTGGCCGAGCTTGCCGAACTGGGCGGGCAGATCAGCCCATCACCCAAGGACGCGGCGGCCAGCAGCGAGCTGGTGATCACCATGCTGCCGGCTGCGGCCCATGTGCGCAGCGTCTACCTGAACGAAGATGGCGTGCTGGCCGGCATTCGCCCCGGTACGCCAACGCTGGACTGCAGCACCATCGACCCGCAGACCGCGCGTGAGGTGTCCAAGGCAGCAGCGGCCAAGGGCGTGGACATGGGCGATGCGCCGGTGTCCGGTGGCACGGGCGGCGCGGCAGCGGGCACCCTGACCTTCATGGTCGGCGCCAGCGCCGAGCTGTTCGCCACCCTCAAGCCGGTGCTGGAGCAGATGGGCCGCAATATCGTGCACTGCGGTGAGGTCGGCACCGGGCAGATCGCCAAGATCTGCAACAACCTGTTGCTGGGTATTTCGATGATCGGCGTGTCCGAAGCCATGGCCCTGGGCAACGCGCTGGGCATCGACACCAAGGTGCTGGCCGGCATCATCAACAGTTCGACTGGGCGTTGCTGGAGCTCGGACACCTACAACCCATGGCCGGGCATCATCGAAACAGCGCCGGCATCACGTGGTTACACCGGTGGCTTTGGCGCCGAGCTGATGCTCAAGGACCTCGGGCTGGCGACCGAAGCCGCTCGCCAGGCGCACCAGCCGGTGATCCTGGGGGCGCTGGCCCAGCAGCTGTATCAGGCCATGAGCCTGCGCGGCGAAGGCGGCAAGGACTTCTCGGCCATCGTCGAGGGTTATCGCAAGAAGGATTGACGCAAAAGGTGGGCTTCATCGCGGGCCAGGCGGCCTTACCTCTGTAACTGCGCACCAGAGGGCAGGGCGCCTGTTCCGCGATTTTTTTTGCCTGTACCGGCCCTGTCGCCGGTAATGGTCACAAATCAGGCGAAGACGAAATACTTGCGCACGGTCTCGACCACTTCCCAGGTCCCTTTCATCCCCGGTTCGATCACGAACACATCACCCGCCTTCAGGTGCTTCGGCTCTTCGCCTTCCGGGGTGATGATGCAGTAGCCATCGAGGAAGTGGCAGAACTCCCATTTGTCGTAGTTGACCTCGAACTTGCCCGGGGTGCAGATCCAGGTGCCCATGATCTTGCTGCCGTCAGCCGACAGGTAGGCATTGAGGTTGACGGTGTGCGGATCGCCGCCGATGCGTTTCCACTTGGTGGCGTCCACGACCGGCGTCGGGCAGGTTTCGCGCAGGACGGTGATGAAATCGGACATGGCACAACTCCTGGTGACTGGCTGATTGACCCGTCACCATAGGGCTATTGGCGCAGGCGCAGTTGCCTGGGCTCGACGTCCAGCTGTCTGGACGCGCTATGCCAGTCGTTGGCCTCGACGGTGATGTGCGCTTGTGGGTCCTGCACGCTTATCGCGATGGCTCTGGCGGATTTCCTATGTTGCGACAAGTATTTTCCTACTTGGCTATCGGATCTATCTGGTGGAGATAAAAGGGAGTCATCACCAGTTCAGGCACCCCAGCAAGAAGGGGAGAGTTAAAGTTCCTCATCCCAAAATTGACTTGCCCAAAGGCACAGTACACAGCATTTTGAAACAGGCCGGTGTAAACCCGGCTCGTGGCGGTCCCAACCTGGGCGTCAGAGGAGACAACCAATGAAATTTCCGGTCGTATTGCACAAGGATGCCGGTTCGGATTACGGCGTGACCGTTCCCGATGTGCCGGGCTGCTTCTCCGCCGGTGCTACCGTTGCTCAGGCACTGGACAATGTCCATGAGGCGCTGGCGCTTCATTTCGAAGGGTTGGTCGCTGATAGGGAGGCACTTCCGCAGCCTCGGGAAGTTGATGTCCACGTGGCGAACCCCGACTATGAAGGCGGGGTCTGGGCCGTGGTGGATTTTGATGTCACGCCGTACCTGGGCAAGGCGGTTCGCTTCTATGCGACCCTGCCGGAAAACCTGCTGCAGCGGATCGATGAAAAGGTGAAGCGTGATCATCGGTACGCATCGCGCTCCGGCTTTCTTGCTTCTGCTGCACTGCGAGAGCTGGCGCTTAGCCACTGATCAAGGGTGTTTGCGCTCCGCCTATGCCCACCAGTACCGCACGAAGTGGAAGAACACTGGCGCCGCAAAGCATACCGAGTCCATGCGGTCGAGCATGCCGCCGTGGCCTTCGATCATGTGCCCCCAGTCCTTGACCCCGCGGTCGCGTTTGATCGCCGACATCACCAGCCCGCCGAAGAAGCCCATGGCGTTCACCGCCAGCGCCATCAGCGCGGCCTGCCAGAAGGTGAACGGGGTGATCCAGCACAGCAGGGCGCCGATCAGGGTCGCCAGCGCCACGCCGCCGGCCAGCCCTTCGAGGGTTTTGGAGGGCGACAGGTTGGGCGCCACCTTGCGCTTGCCGAACAGCTTGCCGCACACGTACTGCAGCACGTCGCTGATCTGCACCACCAGAATCAGCCAGGCGATCAGCAGCAGGTTGCGCCCCTCATAGCCCGGGATGTCCAGGGTCATCAGCGCGGGCACCGACGACACGCAGTACACCGCGATCATCAGGCCCCACTGCACTTTCGAGGCACGCTCGAGAAAACGTGTGGTATCGCCGCCAAAACTGGCCAGGATCGGCAGCAGCAGGAACAGGTACACCGGAATGAAAATGCTGAACAGGCCGTACCAGTCCATGGCGATCAGCACGTACTGCACAGGCAGCGCCACATAGAACGCCGCCACCAGCGCCGGGTAGTCGCTGCGCCGGGTTGGGGTAAGGGTCATGAACTCGCGCAGGGCGTAAAACGACACGCCGTAGAACAGCACGATGACGCCGTACTTGCCGAACAGGAAGGCGATGCCGATTACCAGCACCATCACCCACCAGGCGTTGATACGGGCGTTGAGGTTGTCGATCACGGCGTGCGGTGCCGGGCCGGCGCGCCACTTGAGCAGGCGGCCGATCACGCTGGCGAGCAGTAGCAGGGCGCCGATGCCGGCGAACAGGGAAAGGGTGTTATCGTCCATGTCAGGCATCCTTCGGGGCCAGGTTCAGCAGGGCGTGGCTGGCCCGCTCGAGAAAGGCCTGCTTGCTTTCATCAGCTTGCAGGTGCAGCGGTTCGCCAAAGCTCAGGGTGCACAGCAGTGGCAGCGGCAGGGCACGGCCCTTGGGCATCACCCGGTTGAGGTTGGCGATCCACACGGGTACCAGTTCGACCTCAGGGTTGGCAGCCGCCAGGTGGTACAACCCGCTTCTGAATGGCATCAATGCCTCGTCGCCGAGGTTTCGCGTGCCTTCCGGGAAGAAGATCAGCGAGTCGCCCTGGGCCACCGCATCAAGGATCGGCTGCAATGGGCTGCCCTGGCCTTCGCTGCGCTGGCGGTCGATCAGCACGCCATTGAATACCTTGCGGATGAGAAAATCGCGAATGCCGGGTTTGGCCCAATAGTCGGCGCCGGCTACCGGTCGGGTGCGCTTGCGCAGTGGCTGGGGCAGTGAGGCCCACAGCAACACGAAGTCACCGTGGCTGCTGTGGTTGGCGAAGTACAGCCGCTGCACCGGCAGCGGCGTGCAGCCCAGCCACAGGGCCCGGGCGCCGGTGATCAGGCGGGCGGCGGAGGTGATGAGGTAGGCGGTCAGGTTGGCGAGCATGGAATGTTGGTTATCCCTTCAAAGGCAGTGTCAGCAAGATAGCCAAGGCCAGTGACAGTTGCAGGCCCAGGCACAGGGCCTGGCGACGGAGCAGGTTGAGTGCGGCCTGGCTGCGAGCGGGCCAGGTGCGGGAATCCAGGGGCTGTGGCTTGAGCTTCAGCTCGAACAGGGCCTGGTCCAGAGTCTGGGTATCTGCCGTCAGGTCGCGGCTGGCGGCCAGGTGGGCAAACAGCTCGGCGTCCAGCGCCACGCGGATGGCCCAGTATTTGTGCAGCACGCCGAGCACCACCAGGGTAATGCTCAGCAGGCTTGCCAGCGGTTGTAGCGGGGCACCCAGCAACGGCGCCAGGCCGTAGGCCAGGGCCAGCAGGGTGATGCCGTCGGAAAGGCGCTCCAGTTGCTTGCCGCGGCCCAGCAGGCCGGCCACCACGATCAGGTTCATGGTTGCGCTCCGAGTTGATGCAGGACCTGGCGGTGCGCGTGATGCAGGACGATGCCAGGGCGGGCTTTACGGATCACTGCCTCGGCCTGTTGCGCATTGCTGCAGCGGCCGCTGAGCACCAACCAGGCTGCCACGGCGCTGGCGCTGCGCGAATGGCCCAGCGCACAGCAGACCAGTACCGGGCCTTTGGCACGCAGGCGTTCGATGGCGTTGGCGGCCTGCTGCAGGAGGGTGATGTCCGGTGCTATCAGGTCCAGGGTCGGAAAACCCTGATAAGCACCCGCTGGCGCGGCACAGGATAGTTCGGCGCACAAGTCGACAACTGCCGGAAAGCGGGCATCGGCGGGACGTCCCGGAATTCTCCCCAGGTAAACGCCATCACAGACTTCGTCTGGCTGCGGGTGACGCCTGGTCCACAACCTCGAATTGGCCCACGCTGCCAACAGGTACGGCGCCAGCAACCAGCAGGCGGCGCTGGACAATCGGCCATCGCTGCCCTTTTGAAACCCGCCTGCACCCAGCACGGAATAGTTCAGCGCCACCAACCCCAGCGACACCGCCGGCCAGGCCAACCAAAGCCAGGCGCCGCCCAATACCCGGGCAAACATTGCACACATGAGCGCGCCCGCGGCATAGCAAAGCGCCAACAGCCAGCGCTTGGCATCCTGCGCAAGGCGAGCCTGCTGCCAAGGCAGCCGTCCCTTGTGCGGCCACAGCCACACACAGGCAAATCCCGCCAACGCGCCGGTAGGCACGTCGACGAAGTGGTGTTGCCAGGTGGTCAGCACCGACACCCCGATCAGCCCCATCCAGCCATGCATCAACCAACGCCAGGGCTGGCGCCGCACATGCCGGGCAAACATCGTCCAGATCACCACCAGCAGGGCGATGTGCAGCGAAGGTGCCTGGTTGAAAGGCTTGTCGAAGCCCATCAGCACGTCGAACAGCCAGCCGAACAGCCCGCCCAGTTCTGGCCGCTCGAAGGTGAAGCGCAGCGGCCAGAGCAGGAAGCAGGCGACGCTGACCACCTGTGCACTGAGCAGCGCCAGGGCATGGCGGTCCATTTCCTGGCGCGTGCGTGGCAGCAGGAAAGACAGCCCGTACAGCAGGTCGATCGACCAGTAGGGGATGATCGTCCAGGGCCACAGCGGCATGCCGCGCTCCCAGCCGAACACCAGGCTGCCGACATCCGTGCGCCCGGCCGTATGGTTGTTTGCCAGCCCGTAGCTGAGGAAAAACAATGGCCCCAGCAACAGCAGCCAGCACACGCCCCGGCGGATCAGCCCGGGCTCACGAGAAGGGTTCATTCAGCGTACCCGTTGTGCCAGGCTGACGCTGAAGATGCCCCATTCATCGATGCGCTGGGCCAGCTTGCGGAAACCTGCAGCTTCGACCAGCTGGTCCATTTCCGCCTGGCTGCGGCGGCGCATCACCCAGGCCTCGCCGCCGCGGTGGCTGGTCAGGGCGCGGGCGATCATCTCCAGTTGCGGGTGCCATGGCTGGCCGGTGTAGACCAGATAGCCGCCTTCTTCCACAGCGTCCGCCAGGCCGGCCAGCGAGTTGCTCACCAGCTGGTTGCTGGGGAACAGTTCGTACAGCCCGGAAACCACTGCCAGGGTAGGGGGCTGTTGCAGTGTGGCCAGGCTCTGGCGGTCGAAGGCATCGCCCTGGACAAAGCGGGCGATATCGGCCAGGCCCTTCTCGGCGATCAGCGCGCTGCCTTGCTGCACGTTGAGCTCGCTGTAGTCGCGCAGCAGGATCGAATCCGGCAGTTGCTCGAGCTCTTGCAGTGCTTCGAGGATGTAGCGGCCATGGCCGGCGGCGATGTCGACTATGTGCACCGGCTTTTGTTGTTCGCGCAGGCGGGCGATGGCCTGGCGCAGCAGTTCTTCCACGTGCAGCTTGCGCTGGCGAATGCCGCGCCAGCCGATGGCGTCGAGGTAGTTCTGGTCAACCAGGCGACCCAGCTTGCCTTTGCCCGTGGGCTGATTGCGGTACACGTAGTCCAGGGTGCTGCCGGAATCAAAACCGGTGTCGAAGCCCAGCTTGACGCCCTCGGACAAGCTCTTGCCCATGCGCATGCTGGCCCGGGTTGCCCGCCAGTACAGGTCGCGGGGCGAGTTACGCGGCAGCGGCGCCGCCAGGCTTTCGGCCTCGGCGCAGCTGGCGCCAGTCTTGTCGGCATCCAGCAGCGACGGCACGGTGGCGGGGCTGCTGAAGCAGTGTTCGACAAACCGCTCGATGCGCCGCAACGCATGGGCTCGGTCGCGCTCGCCGAGGGTGTCATGGAAAAAGCCCGGCAGGATGTGCATTTCCTTGCGCGCGCTGCCCAGGCGTTCGAAGAAGCGCTCCTGCGGTTGGCGCTCGACCACGAAGTCGGCACCGGACACCAGCAGTTGCGTGGGCACCTGGATGGCCTGGGCGTCCGCTACCACGCGGTCAGCAGCTTCATACAGGCCCAGCAGCATGGTCACCGAAATCGGCCGGCTGATCAGCGGGTCGGCGACATAAGACGCAATCCGCTCCGGGTCGTGTGTAAGCAGGCGTGGCTTGACGTAGCTGTTGACGAAGAAATTGCCGCGCACGGCCTTCAGCAGTTTCAGGCCGGGGCGGGCGAACGGCACGTACAGCTTGACCTTGAAGGCCGGCGAGGCCAGTACCAGGCAGCGCACCTTGGGCGCGTAGTCGTGGGCCCAGGTGGCGATCAACACCGCGCCGACGCTCTGTGCCAGCACCACCAGGTCCTGCTCGGCGATGCCGTGGTGGGTGTGGATGTGCTCGATGAAGGTTTGCACGTCGCGCACGCTGGTGGCGAACCCCGGGCTGTCGCCCCGCGCGCCTGGCGACCGGCCATGGCCGCGGGCATCCCAGGCGAAGAAGTCGTACCCCGGCATGTCCAGCTCATCGGCCAGGTGGGCCATGCGCCCGCCGTGTTCGTGGCCGCGGTGGAACATCACCACGGCCCGGCGTGGCTGGTGTTCGTTGCGGGTGGCAGGCCAATGACGGTAATGCAACTCGACACCGTCATGGGTGGAGAAGTGCAGCGCTTGCGCTTGACGCATGATGATAAGTCCTTTTGCGACGGCAGACGGCTCAGCGGGTTTCGGCCAGCCCATGGCGAACCCGGTTGTAGAGGGTATAGAGGGAGAGCGCGAGGATCACCAGCATCAGGCCGTTGACCCACATGCCATCGAGCAGGCCGAAGGCGACGCCGGTGCCTACCACGCCGAAGGCGAAGGCCCGGTCGCTTTTGCCCATGGGCCCGTCGTAGCGCCGCGAGGCACCGGCCAGCGGGCCCATGACCCCTGCGTATTCGCTGAAGGTGGCGCTCAGCACTACCAATACCACCAAGGCCGGCGAGACACCGGCCAGCAGGGCGAAGGGCAGGTACAGGGCGGCGTCGGCGACCACGTCACTGAGTTCGTTGAGGTAGGCGCCGAGGGTGGATTGCTGGCCGAATTCCCGGGCCAGCATGCCGTCGACGGCATTCAGCGCCATGCGCAGCAGCATCCACACCGGCACCAGGATGAACAGCGAGGTGACGTGGGGCAGGCCGGCCAGCAGCAGGCCAAGCAGGATCGACACGACGGCGGCGGCGACGGTGACCTGGTTGGCGGTGACGCCACGGTCGTAAAGGCGCTGCACGGTGGGGCGCAGCAAGGCCTGGAAACGCGGTTTGAGCTGGTAGATCGATGCCACTGGAAAATCCTTTTTCGTGGTGCGTCAGGGCGTTAATTGTGTGTGAGCCTTGTTCGCGGGTAAACCCGCGCTCACAGGTTTGATGATTATCTGCAGACTGGCGCTGCTTTTTGCAGGCGTGTTTCAGCCGGTCAAGGTGGTTACCAGCCCTGCGGCATAGCCTGGCAGCGTCGCAAAATCCCGCGCGCAAATTAGTAACCGGCGGTTGGCCCAAGGTTCCCGCAGCGCCGCCCAGTGCAACGGCAATAGCCCCTGCCAACGCTTCACGGCAGCCAGTGGCACCACTCCGACCCCAGCCCCGCCCGCGACCATGCGGATCACCCCGTCGAACCCATCTGCCCGCACCCGAACTTGCATGCGCCGCCCTTCGCGCAGCGCCTGCTCCTCCAGGTACAACGCCAGTGCACTGCTGGCCCCAAGGCCGATATGGCCGTGGGCCAGGCTGTCGATGAAGGTGGGCGCGGCGGCGCTGGCCAGCGGGTGGTCCGGCGGCGTCACCAGTACCAGCGGATCGTCGCGAAATGGCACGGTTTGCAGGTGCTCGCTGGGCGCCGCGGTCGAGATGATGCCCAGGTCGGCCATGCCCTGGGTAATCGACTGCACGATGCGCAGGCTCGGCAGTTCCTGGACATCCACGTTTACGCCGGGGTTTCTGGCCAGGTAGCCGGCCAGCAATTCGGGCAGATACTCGGTGAGCGCCGCCGTGTTGCACAGCAAGCGCACCTGGCCCTGCTGCCCCTGCGCGAACTGGCCCAGGTCGAACTGCAGGCGCTCGACTTGCTGCGCTATCAACCGGGCATGCTGCAGCAGTGCCTGGCCGGCGGGGGTCGGCTGCACGCCGCGGCGGTTGCGTTCCAGCAAAGGCACGCCCAGCGACGCTTCCATGGCCCGGATGCGCGCACTTGCGGCTGGCAGCGACAGGTGGCTGCGGCTGGCACCAGCGGTGATGTTGCCGCATTCCAGCGTGTGCTGGAACAGCTTGAGATCGGTCAGGTCGAAATGCATGGATCTTTATCCTGAAGATGTCCTGGCTCTGTCCTGGCAAGAGCCTGGCTGAGTATATGGCAGATTTTCAACACACCAGGCGTCGGCCATCATCGGCCCATGAATACCCTTCTCGCGTTCTACCACAACATTGGCCCAGCCCTGTCAGTGCTGGTTGTATTGACCTTTCTGCTGGCCGGCGCGGTTAAAGGGGTGATTGGCCTCGGCCTGCCGACCATCGCCATGGGCCTGCTGGGGCTGGCTATGTCACCGGCGCAGGCTGCAGCCCTGCTGATCGTGCCTTCGACGCTGACCAACCTCTGGCAACTGGCGGTCGGCGGGCATCTGCCGGCATTGCTGCGCCGGCTTGGGCCGCTATTGGCGATGATTTTCGTCGGGACATTGCTCGGCAGTGCATGGCTGGGCATCAACAGCGGGCCGTGGGCGGTGCATGCATTGGGGGCGGCGCTGGTGATCTACGCACTATACGGGCTGGTGGGGCCGGCCTTGCGCGTGGTGCCTGCCTGGGAAGGGTGGCTGGGGCCGGTCTGCGGCTTTGTGACTGGCGTGGTCACCGCCGCCACAGGGGTGTTCGTGATGCCGGCAGTGCCTTATCTGCAGAGCCTGGGCATGCGCCGCGATGAGCTGATCCAGGCCCTGGGCCTGGCATTCACGGTCTCGACCCTGGCATTGGCCTGCGGCCTGGCCGGGCAGGACGCCCTGGGTGGCCAGGCGTTGGGCGCGTCACTGCTGATGCTGGCGCCGGCCCTGCTGGGCATGCTCGCCGGGCAGTGGCTGCGTCAGCGCATCAGTGCAGCGCTGTTCAAGCGCTGCTTTTTCATCGGCCTGGCCGTACTCGGCGGCCATCTGCTGATCAACGGCTAGCCGATGACGCGCTGAGCATGTCGATCATCTGGATATCGAACTCACGCTCCAGGTAATCCATGCGTTTTTCAAAGAACGCAGTCATGTGCGGCAGTGCCGAATGCACGTCGAGCGCGGCCTTGTCGGCCCACACCTCGAAGAACACGAACAGGCTTGGGTCCTGCTGGTCGCGCAGCATGTGGTACTCGATGCAGCCCGGTTCCTGGCGGCTGGGTTCGACGTAGGCGCGGAACAGGGTTTCGAACGCATCAGCCATTTCCGGGCGGGTCTTGGCTTTGAGGATGAAGGCGTGTTGCTCACTCATTGGGATGACACTCGATGGAGGATGATGAACCGATTCTACGGCAATAATGTGTTTGCCATTCGTGACTTCAGATCAATTGTATTTTGCCCCGTCGTTGCTGTATTCCACGCTCGCGAGCCTCTAACCTGCCGGCCTGATTTCTGAACCCGGCCCTGGAGGCCAGCATGAAAAAGATCCTTTTGCTCAACGGCGGTAAACAGTTCGCACATTCTGACGGTCGCCTCAACACCACCTTGCACGAAGCTGCAATCGCTCACCTGGACCGGGCCGGTTTCGATGTACGCGAGACCTTTATCGACGGCGGCTACGACGCCCAGGAAGAAGTGCAGAAATTCCTCTGGGCCGATGTAGTGATCTACCAGATGCCAGGCTGGTGGATGGGGGCGCCGTGGACGGTAAAGAAATACGTCGATGATGTGTTCACTGCAGGTCACGGCAGCTTGTATGCCAACGACGGCCGTACCCGCTCGGACCACTCGCAGAAGTACGGCAGCGGTGGCCTGGTCCACGGCAAGCAGTACATGTTGTCGCTGACCTGGAACGCGCCGCAGCAGGCCTTTGACGACGCCAGCGATTTCTTCGAGGGCAAGGGCGTGGACGCGGTGTACTTCCCGTTCCACAAGGCCAACCAGTTCCTCGGCATGACCGGGCTGCCGACCTTTCTGGCGACCGACGTGATGAAACGGCCTGACGTGCCAGCAGCCCTGGCAGCCTATGAGGCGCACCTGGACCAGGTGTTTGGCAAGGCTGATTGAGGTTTGTGTGCACCGGCCTCTTCGCGGGTGAACCCGCTCCCACAGGTATTGCACCGATTTCAAGGTCAATGGGGTTCCTGCGGGAGCGGGTTCACCCACCGCTGGACTTGGCCTGCACAAGCGGCTATCTAATCTCTGCAAAGATCCACTACAGGCCCAGACGTGAAAACCCGATCCGAAGAACTCCAGGTATTCGTCGCTGTCATCGACTGCGGTTCGATCTCCGCTGCCGCCGAGCAGATGGGCCAGACCCCGTCGGCCGTCAGCCGCACCTTGTCGCGCCTGGAAGCCAAGCTGGGTACCACGCTGGTCAACCGCACCACCCGGCGCATGGACCTGACCGAAGAGGGCCGGTTCTTCCTCGAGCGCTCGCGGCTGATCCTGCAGCAGATGGACGAGATGGAAGAGCGCCTGTCGATGAACCGCCAGACCCCCACCGGGCGCTTGCGCATCAATGCGGCCGCACCGTTCATGCTGCACGCCATCCTGCCGTGGATCGGCGAGTTTCGGCGCCAGTACCCGGGTATCGAACTGGAGCTGAACACCGACGATCTGATCATCGACCTGCTGGAGCAGAGCACTGATGTGGCGATCCGCATCGGCGAACTGGCCGACTCCAGCCTGCACGCGCGCAACCTGGGTTGCAGCCCGGTGCAGGTGCTGGCCAGCCCGGCTTACCTGGAGCAGCACGGTACCCCGCAGCGGGTAGAGGACCTGAGCAACCATTGCCTGCTGGGTTTCAGCCAGCCCGAGTCGCTCAACCAGTGGCCATTGCGCCACGCCCAGGGCGACCGCTGGAGCATCCGCCCGGCGCTGATCGCCTCCAGCGGCGAGACCCTGCGCCAGCTGGCCCTGGCTGGCGAGGGCATCGTCAGCCTGTCGCACTTCATGACCCACGAAGACATCCGCGCCGGGCGCTTGCAGGTACTGCTGGGCGAGGCCAATAACGGTTATCGCCAACCGATTCATGCGGTGTATTACCGCAATACCCAGCTGGCGCTGCGCATCCAGTGCTTCCTCGATTTCATCCAGCGCAAGCTGGCGATGTACGCCTGCTGATTTGCCTGAACGCGACACATCCTGTCCATCGGCGGCGAAACTTCCTACGGATGATTGCGCAGTTGAAACGCTTCGGCCTTACTGACTGCTCAACAAAAACAACACCAAGGAAGTGTCATGCGCATTGTCCCGTTCCAGTACCTGGCTCTCGCAGCCGCGATCCTGAGCTGTTCTTCGGTTTACGCCGCCAACCTGGAAGGCGGCGCGGTAGCCGCGCCTGATCAATATGGTGCACAGGTGGCCGCCGATATCCTGAAAAAGGGCGGCAATGCGGTGGACGCGGCAGTCGCCACCGCCTTCACCCTGGCGGTGACCTACCCGGAGGCTGGTAACATCGGCGGTGGCGGCTTCATGACCCTGTTCGTCGACGGCAAGCCTTACTTCCTCGACTACCGTGAAGTCGCGCCAAAGGCCGCCACGCGCAACATGTACCTGGATGACAAGGGCGAGGTCATCGAGAACCTCAGCCTGGTCGGTGTACGTGCCGCGGGTGTGCCCGGTACGGTGATGGGCCTGTGGGAAGCACACCAAAAGTTCGGCAAGCTGCCCTGGAGCGAGCTGCTGACGCCGGCCATCGGCTATGCGAAAAACGGCTTCAAGGTGGCGGAAAAGCAGTACCAGTACCGCAACGATGCCCAGGGCATGTTCAAGACCGCGACCAACTTCAACGACTACTTCGGCAACATGAAGGTCGGCGAGTTGTTCAAGCAGCCGGAAATGGCCCAAACCCTGGAGCGCATCGCCGACAAAGGCGTCAGCGAGTTCTACCAGGGCAAGACCGCCGACCTGCTGGTGGCGCAGATGCAAGCCGACAATGGCCTGATCACCAAGCAAGACCTGAAGGATTACAAAGCCGTGTGGCGTGAGCCGATGGCCGTTAGCTGGCGTGGCAACGTGGTGTACACGGCGCCGCCGCCGAGCTCCGGCGGCGTCGCCCTGGCCCAGCTGCTGGGCATCAAGGAAGACCGTGCGGCCGACTTCAAGGGGGTGGCGCACAACTCGGCGCAGTACATCCACCTGCTGGCGGAGATCGAGAAGCGCGTGTTCGCCGACCGCGCCGACTACCTTGGCGATCCGGCCTTCACCAAGGTGCCGGTGGACCAGCTGGTGGCCAAGGATTACCTGGTCAAGCGCGCCGCGCAGGTCAACCCGAAGGCGATTTCCGACACCGACAAGGTCAAGCCGGGCCTGGAGCCGCATCAGACCACGCACTTCTCGATCGTCGACAAACAGGGTAATGCGGTCAGCAACACCTACACCCTCAACCTTGACTACGGCAGTGGCGTGGTGGTGAAAGGCGCGGGCTTCCTGCTGAACGACGAAATGGACGATTTCAGCGCCAAGCCGGGGGCGGCGAATGCCTTTGGCGTGGTCGGCGGCGATGCCAATGCCATCGAGCCGGGCAAGCGCATGCTGTCGTCCATGAGCCCAAGCCTGATGACCCGTGATGGCAAGGTCGAGCTGGTCATCGGTACGCCAGGTGGTTCGCGGATCTTCACCTCTATCTTCCAGGTGATGAACAACCTGTACGACTACGGCATGCCGTTGGACAAGGCAGTGGCGGCACAGCGCGTGCACCATCAGTTGCTGCCCAAGGACACCATCTATTTCGACAGTTATGCACCGCTGACCGGGGATGTGGCTGATGACCTGAAGAAGATGGGTTATGTGCTGGAGGATCAGGGCTGGGAGATGGGCGATATCCAGGCGATCCGCGTGGATGGTGCCAAGCTTGAGACCGCTACCGATCCGCGTGGGCGCGGAGTGGGGATGATCGTCAAATAAGCGCTCGCCAGTGCCGGCCTCATCGCCGGCAAGCCAGCTCCCACAGGTACGGCACTGCCCTCAAGGCCTGTGCAGGTCCTTGGGGGAGGCTCGCCAGCTCCCACAGTTACGGCACTGCCCTCAAGGCCTGTGCAGGTCCTTGGGGGAGGCTCGCCAGCTCCCACAGTTACGGCACTGCCCTCAAGGCTTGTGCAGGTCCTGTGGGAGCCTGGCTTGCCGGCGATGGGCCGCAAAGCGGCCCCAGGATTTGAAGGTCAGACGCGGAACTGGCTGACCAAGGTCTGCAACTGCCCGCCAAGGCGCGCCAGTTCCACACTCGACGCAGCCGTTTCGTCACTGGCCGCCGCCGTCTGCTCGGACACATCACGCACATTCAGGATGCTGCGGCTGATCTCTTCAGCCACCGCACTCTGCTGCTCTGCCGCCGCGGCAATCTGCTGGTTCATCGACTGGATGCTCGACACCGTGCCAGTGATGCTCTCCAGCGAGGCGCCGGCTTTGCGCGCCAGCTCGACACTGTTGTCGGTCAGGGCGCGGCTGCCTTGCATGGCATTCGCCACTTGTTGGGTGCCGTGCTGCAGGCTGGCGATCAGCGCTTCGATCTCCTCGGTGGACTTTTGCGTACGCTGGGCCAGCCCGCGGACTTCATCTGCCACCACGGCAAAGCCACGCCCGGCTTCCCCGGCGCGTGCCGCTTCGATCGCGGCGTTCAGCGCCAGCAGGTTGGTCTGCTCGGCTACCGACTTGATCACGTCCATTACGCTGCCGATCTTCTGGCTTTCCTCCTGCAGCAGGTTCATGGCCTCGGTGGAGCGGTGCATGTCTGCGGCCAGGCGCTCGATCTGGCCGATCGCCTCGCCCACCACGCGGTCGCCGGCGCGGGCTTCATCGTCGGCACCGGTGGCGGCATGCGAGGCCTGTTCGGCATTACGTGCCACTTCCTGAACGGTGGCCGCCATTTCATGCATGGCGGTGGCCACCTGGTCGGTCTCGACTTTCTGGCTGTTGGCGCCGGCGCTGGTCTGTTCGGTAACCGCCGACAGCTCCTCGGCGGCGCTGGCGATCTGGGTGACGCCGTCGCGGATGCCGCTGATCAGCTCGCGCAGGGTCGTGCCCATGCGGCCGATGCCCTGCTGCAGTACCCCCAGTTCATCGCGACGGGTGACGCGCAACTGCTGGGTGAGGTCGCCGCTGGCGATCTTTTCCACCGCGATCAGGGTGTCATGCAGCGGGCGGGTGATCTGGCGGGTAATCAGCACCGCTGCCAGTACGCCGACCAGCAGTGCCAGCAACGTGGCGATGGCTTGCAGGCTGCGCGCCTGGGTGCTTTCGATATCGCGGCGCTGCAGCTGGATCTGGTACAGCGCGTCACTGCGCTTGACGATGTCGGCACCCTGCACGGTCATTTCGGCGCGAGCGGTGGTGATAGTGGCGACCGCGTCGCGGAACTGACGAACCGCGTCACGGTAGGTCATCACCGAGCGTTCGAACTGTTGCAGACGTGCGTCTTCGGCAGGCAGCTGGCGCTTGAGGTTGTCGATGTCCACCAGCGCTGCGTCCAGCTGGCGCAGGGCCGCCTGCTCGTTGGCGGCGCTGTTGTCGGCAATATAGCCGCGCACATCGATACGCACCTGCAGCAGTTGCTGGCGGGCCTTGCTGATCAGCTGGTACTGGGCCAGGCGTACGCTGTCGGCCTCGGGGCGTGCCATGACCTCCTGGCTGAGGGTATCCATGGCCTGGTCGGCGCGGGTGGCCGAACTGTCCATGGCAACGCGCGCAGCACGGGTGGCGTCGTAGCCCTGGCGCATCTTGTTCAGCGACAGTTTGTAGGCGCTGATGGTCTCGCCCAGTTCACCCAGCAGCTTGATGTTCTCGGCACTTTTGAAGGTGCTGGCCAGGTACGCCTGCTGCTTGCCAAAGGCGTCCAGCTTG
>NZ_JABMCN010000349.1 GCF_013179515.1 Pseudomonas sp. CM27 | reverse complement strand
GCGGCTGGTCACCACTGGCCTGGTGCGCCTGGTTGAACAGCGGGCGTACCTGCGGGTACTCGCTGAGCATCATCTTGTAGAAGTGGGTGGTCAGCGCTTCGCCGCCGGTTTCCAGCAGGGGGACAGTGGCCTTGATGATTGCACGTTGTTCGGCATTGAGCATTGCAGCAACTCCTGAGCCTGAGGCTTCAAATGACTGCCTGTGCTATTACAGCAATCGTGCCAACTTTTATCCCTAGCAAAATCAGGGGTGTCATGGGGGCCGTGTCAAAACGACCCGCTCGAGCGTATAGTCATATCGACCAATAGGAGTCCATATGACTACAAAGCCACTGCTTACCGCCCTGCTGCCGCTGGTCAGCGACCTTTCGCGCGACTTGCCCGACCAGGAGCGCTACCGCCGCCTGTTGCAGGCCATGCGTTCGCTGTTGCCATGCGACGCCGCCGCGCTGCTGCGCCTGGACGGTGAGTGGCTGGTACCACTGGCGGTGGACGGCCTTAGCCCCGACACCCTGGGTCGGCGCTTCCGGGTCAGCGAGCACCCGCGCTTCCAGATTTTGCTCAGCCGCCCGGAGCCTACCCGTTTCGCCAGCGACTCGGACCTGCCAGACCCCTACGATGGCCTGGTCAACGCAGCCGATGCCCACCTTGAAGTGCATGACTGCATGGGCTGCCCTTTGATGGTCGATGAGCGCCCCTGGGGCCTGGTCACCCTCGATGCCCTCACCCCCGGGCAGTTCCAGAGCCTGGAGCTGGAATCCCTGCAGGCCTTCGCCAGCCTGGCCGCGGCCACAGTTACCGTGGCCGAGCGCATCGAGCACCTGGCGCTACGCGCCGAAGACGAACACCACCGCGCCGAAATCTACCGCCAGGCCAGCGGCCAGGATAAAGAGCTGATCGGCCAGAGCCCTGCCCACAAGCGCCTGGTGGAGGAAATCCGCCTGGTCGGCGGCAGCGACCTGACCGTACTGATTACCGGTGAAACCGGCGTCGGCAAGGAACTGGTGGCCCAGGCCCTGCATCAGGCCAGCACCCGCGCTGACAAGCCGCTGGTCAGCCTCAACTGCGCCGCCTTGCCGGACACCCTGGTGGAAAGCGAGCTGTTCGGCCATGTGCGCGGTGCATTCACCGGCGCGCACGGTGAGCGCCGCGGCAAGTTCGAACTGGCCAACGGCGGCACGCTGTTCCTCGACGAAGTGGGCGAGTTGCCGCTGACGGTGCAGGCCAAGCTGTTGCGCGTGCTGCAAAGCGGCCAGCTGCAGCGCCTGGGTTCGGACCGCGAGCACCGCGTGGACGTGCGCCTGATTGCCGCCACCAACCGTGACCTGGCAGCGGAAGTGCGCAATGGCAACTTCCGCGCCGACTTCTATCACCGGCTCAGTGTGTATCCGCTGCACGTACCGCCATTGCGCGAACGTGGCCGCGATGTGCTGCTATTGGCGGGGTACTTCCTTGAACAGAACCGTTCGCGCCTGGGCCTGAACAGCCTGCGCCTGAGCAGCGAAGCCCAGGCCGCGCTGCTGGCCTACGACTGGCCAGGCAATGTGCGGGAACTGGAACACCTGATCGGCCGCTCGGCGCTAAAAGCCATGGGCCAGCACCCGGAACGGCCGCGTATCCTGACGCTTGAAGCCACCGACCTGGACCTGCGCGTGGCGACGACCACGGGCGCCCTGCCCTCCCCCGCAGCCCCGCCTGCAGTGCTATCCCTGCCCGAAGGCGGGCTGCGCGAAGCGCTCGATCTCTACCAGCGTCAGGTGATCGAGGCCTGCCTGCAACGGCACCAGGACAACTGGGCAGCGGCTGCGCGAGAACTGGGCCTGGACCGCGCAAATCTGAGCCGCCTGGCCCGCAGGCTGGCGCTTCGCTGAGGCCTCTCTACCAAAGGATTAACCCAGAAAGCCATCTGGTTGCTTCCCGCCTGGCTGCTATATCTCCCTAACCACCCGAATCTCGACTAGCCGGTCGAGGCTGTGCTCAACGCCCGGTAAAGGGCTCTGTTGCGCCGGTTGTGGCCCGAATAGTTCGGGCCGGGGGATCCGCATACCAGCAGGGAGCATCCATGGACAACATCGTCGTCGCCGATAAGCAATCCGCAGTCGCCACCCAGAACGCCTTTGGCAACATCACGCTTAACGGACCGGGCGTCGTACAGATGCCTGTGGCCCCTGACCAGGTAGCCACCGTCACCCAGCGCGGGCAAGACCTGATCGTCACGATGAAGTCGGGTGAAAAAGTGACTATCGGCAACTTCTTCGCCGTGGACCAGGCCGGGGTTGGCAGCGATATTGTCTTTGTCGGCGAAGACGGCACCCTGTGGCATGCCCAGTACGATGCGGCGGCGTTTACCGGTTTCACCTTCGAAGACGTGGCCTCGCTGGACGAGCTGGTGGCGGGTATCGGTAGTGCCGGTAGCGCCATGCCCACCTGGGCGATTGCCGGGCTCAGCCTGCTCGGTGTCGGCGGTGCGGCAGCGGCGGCCGATCACAGCGGTGGCGGCAGCAGTAGCGGATCAGAGCCGGGCGACACCACGCCACCGGCCACCCCGATCGACCTGCTGGTATCCCCAAATGGCCTGCGCCTGACCGGGCGCGGCGAAGCCGGCAGCACCGTGAACATCCGTGATGCAGCCGGCAACCTGATCGGCAGCGGCACAGTGGCTGCCGATGGCAGTTTCGATGTTGCGCTCAACCCGCCGCAGATCAACAGCGAGAACCTTGACGTCAGCCTGACCGATGGCGCCGGCAATGTCTCGGCGCCCGGCACCGTCACGGCCCCGGACGCCACGGCACCACTGGCCCCGACCGAGCTGGCTATCGATGGGCAGGGCAGCACCCTTACCGGGCGCGCCGAGCCCGGCTCGACAGTTTCCGTGCGTGGCGCCGGCGGTGTGCTGCTGGGCACGGCGGTCGCGGGTGCAGATGGCCAGTTCAGCATCGCCCTGCAACCACCGCAAACCGATGGCCAGGCCCTGGAAGTGAGCGCCGCCGACGCAGCCGGCAATACTTCACCGGCCGCCGGCATCACTGCCCCGGACGTCGACACCCCTGATACCACCGCCCCAGACCAGCCCACCGACCTGGCCCTGGCCAGCGGCGTCACCCTCACCGGCCGTGGGGAGCGCGGCGCCACCGTGCAGGTTCGCGATGCGGCCGGCAATATCATTGGCACTGGCTTGGTCAACGCCGACGGCACCTTCAGCCTGACCCTGGCGCCTGCCCAGGCCAACGGCGAAGCCCTGGATATCCGCCAGGTGGATGCCGCCGGCAACAGCTCGATTCCCCTGGAATTCACCGCGCCCGACATCACCCCGCCCGAAGCCGTCACAGACATTCTGGTCGGCGCCGGGGGAACGGCCCTGAGCGGCCGCGGTGAACCCGGAGCCACCGTCGAAGTGCGCGATGCCGACGGCAACCTGCTGGGCCGTGGAGTTGTCTCCGCCAACGGCACGTTCCTGCTCGAACTCGACCCTGCCGTGCAGGCCGGCGAACACCTGAGCCTCGTGCAGACCGACCCAAGCGGTAACGCCTCGGTCGCCGTCGAGTACGATGTGCCGCTGACTACCGCACCGGACAGCCCGAGCAACCTGGCCATCGATGCCGACGGCACCACCCTGACCGGTACTGCCCCGGCAGGCAGCCGCGTCGAAGTGCATGACGCCAACGGCACCCTGATCGGCAGTGCCATCGCCAATGCCGATGGCAGCTTCAGCATCGAACTCAACCCCGCCCAGGCCAATGGCGAACTGCTGGATGTGGTCGCGATCGATGACAGCGGTCTCTCCTCGCTGCCGGCCCAGGTCACCGCTCCGGACATCACTGCCCCTGCTGCACCGACCGAACTCGCTGTCAGCGCTGACGGTACCGTGCTTACAGGCCGCGCCGAACCCGGCAGCACCGTGCGGATCGTGGCCGCCGATGGCACCGAACTCGGCACTGCTGT
This sequence comes from Pseudomonas sp. CM27, assembly GCF_013179515.1. Lineage (GTDB taxonomy): Bacteria > Pseudomonadota > Gammaproteobacteria > Pseudomonadales > Pseudomonadaceae > Aquipseudomonas. Next base: position 900 of record NZ_JABMCN010000349.1, on the reverse strand, counting down.
CGTGGGTGCAACGGGTGTGTTCAGCATCACCCTTGACCCGCCGCAAGTGGACGGCGAAGTGCTGCAAGCTACCGCCTCCGATGCCGCAGGCAATACTTCAGAAGCCAGTTCGGTCATTGCACCGGACATTGACGGCGGCGATACCACGCCACCTGAGGCGCCTGTCGATCTGGTGATCGGCCTGGCCGGCAGCCAGCTCAGCGGTCGCGGCGAGCCCGGTGCCACCGTGCAGGTTGTGGATGCCGCAGGCAATGTACTGGCCACCGGCACCGTTGCGGCGGACGGCAGCTTCACCATCACCCTGGACCCTGCCGTGAATGACGGCAGCGCGCTGCAAGTGACCCTGACCGATGCGGCGGGCAATGTTTCTCAACCGGGCTCCGTGACCTCGGCCGACCTGCTGCCGCCCGCTCAACCCACCGAACTGGCCCTGGCCGACGGCGTGACCTTCACCGGTCGCGGCGAGCCAGGCGCTACCGTGCAGGTGCGCGATGCAGCCGGCACCCTCATCGGCACCGGCGTAGTGGGTGCGGATGGCCTGTTCAATGTCACATTGGCGCCCGCCCAAGCCAATGGCGAAGCCCTGGACGTTCGCCTGGTGGATGCCGCCGGCAACACCTCGGCACCACTGCAATTCGATGCACCGGACATCACCCCGCCTGAGGCGGTGAGCAACATCGTGGTCGGCGCCGGAGGCCTGGCCCTGAGCGGCCGCGGTGAACCAGGTGCCACCGTCGAAGTACGCGATGCCAGCGGCACGGTGATCGGCACCGGCGTGGTCGGTGCCAACGGCACCTTCCTGATTGACCTCGAGCCGGCCGCCCAACCCGGCGACCAACTGAGCCTGGTACAGACCGACCCAAGCGGCAATGCGTCTGTGGCCGTCGAATACGATGTGCC
>NZ_JABMCN010000348.1 GCF_013179515.1 Pseudomonas sp. CM27 | reverse complement strand
AGTGCAACTGAACAGCGCGCGCGGGTCGAGGCAGATACGCTCCACGCCGCGCTCGTGCAGCAGGCGGTTGAGCAGGCGCTCCTCCTCGCCCTTGGTGAAGAACGCCGGGTTGCGCACCTCCACAGCCACCGGCACGCCAATCTGGTCAAGGAAGTGACCAAGCTCACCCACCCGCGCCGGGCCGAACTGGCGCGGCAACTGCAGCCAGCAAGGCGAGACGCGCTGGCCCAGCGGGGCCATCAGCCGGGTGAAGTCGAAGGCCGGCTCAAGCTGATCACGCAGGTCACCCTCATGGCTGATGTCCCGGGGGAACTTGGCAGTGAAACGGAAGTGCGCCGGCATCACCTGGGCCCAGCGCGCAATGGTGCCGGGTGCGGGGCGTGCGTAGAAGGTGGTGTTACCCTCGACGGCATTGAACACCTGGCTGTAGAAGCCAAGCATTTCAGCGCTGCTGGCGTCGGCGGGGTACAGGTAGTCGCGCCAGGCGTTTTCGCTCCACGACGGGCAACCGAGAAAATAAGGCAGTGGTGATGGACTCATCCATCAAATGTACAGGTCGAGCCCCAGCACTTCCATGTCCCAATCGGTGAAACTTGCGGTGCTCAGGTAGCTGGCCAGCGCCGTGGCGGTACGGCGGTCACGGGCGCGGGGGAAGACCATGTCCTGCTGGCGGGCTGGCAGGCCACCGCTGCGACGGCGGGCGGTGGCTTCCTGAGCGGCGACTTCGGCTTCTTCTACAACTTCGGCGTCATCGATGGCCTCGTCACGCACCGCTGCCTTGCGCGGTGCGCGCTTGACCGGGTAGGACTGCGATGAGAAACCGTCGATACGCATGGCATGAACACTCAGGACCAATGATGGCAATTTAGCAGCATCAGAGTCAGGTCGCTAATGCTTGAGTGATAACTGGACCACAGATCGCGCAAAAGGTTTTAGTGTGATCGGCGATAACCGACGAACAGCACTCAGCGCTTCTTCGGCGTAGCTACATTATCGCGCAGATACACCGGTTGCGCCTGTTCGGCACCGATCGCCTCGCCGCGGGTCCAGGCGAAGCTGGCCAGGCTCAGAACGTCCAGTGCATGGGGCAAGGCGCTGGCATTGCTGGCCGCCACCTGCACTTCAAGGCGCTCGGCATAGCCCCAACCGGTACCGGCACCGAACCACTCGCCAGCGCTGCCCGCCGGCAGCGCCACCTGCTCCGGCGGCAATACCGCCTCGTGACCGACCAGGCGCATTTCGCCTGCGCTGGCCTGATAGCAGCCCCAATAGACTTCGTCCATACGCGCATCGATGGCAGCGGCCACCTGCTGAACGCCATGCTCGCGCAGCGCCCCCTGGGCCAGTGCGGCCAGGTTGGAAACCGGCAGTACCGGGCGCTCCAGCGCGAAGGCCAGGCCCTGGACCACACCGATGGCAATGCGCACGCCGGTGAACGCGCCCGGGCCACGGCCGAAGGCGATGGCATCCAGTGCATTCAGCGCGACGCCAGACTCGGCCAGCAACTGCTTGATCATCGGCAGCAGTTTCTGCGCGTGCTGACGTGGGATCACCTCGTAATGGCTGGTTACCTTGCCGTCATGCAGCAGCGCAACGGAACAGGCTTCGGTGGCGGTATCCAGGGCCAGCAGGGTGGTCATCGAACAGGTATCCAGGTGCGAAGAAAAAGAGCGGCAGTATAGAGCAGCGGCGGCGTTGTGTCCCGAAGGGGCCGCTGTGCGGCCTATCGCCGGCAAGCCAGCTCCCACAGATACTGCACAGCCTCAGAAATGGCGCGATCCTGTGGGAGCTGGCTTGCCGGCGATGGGCTGCGTTAGCAGCCCCAAACGACAACGGCCCGCAAGCGGGCCGTTGTCGACAGGTACTGGATCAGCTCAGGGCTGCCAGGACCTTGGCGGTGATGGCTTCGACCGAGCCAACGCCTTCGATGTGGCTGTACTTCGGCTTGCCCGCATTGGCAGCCGACAGCTTCTGGTAGAAGTCCACCAGCGGCTTGGTCTGGCTGTGGTAAACCGACAGGCGATGACGAACGGTTTCTTCCTTGTCGTCGTCGCGCTGGATCAGGTCTTCGCCAGTGACATCGTCCTTGCCTTCCACTTTCGGCGGGTTGTACTGAATGTGGTAAGTGCGGCCCGAGGCCAGGTGCACGCGGCGACCGGCCATGCGGCCGACGATCTCTTCGTCATCCACGGCGATTTCGACCACGGCGTCAATGTCGACACCGGCAGCGACCATGGCTTCGGCTTGCGGAATGGTGCGTGGGAAACCGTCGAACAGGCAGCCGTTGGCGCAATCAGGCTGGGCGATGCGCTCCTTGACCAGGCTGATGATCAACTCGTCGGAAACCAGCTGGCCGGCATCCATGACTTGCTTCAGTTCCAGGCCCAGCGGGGTACCGGCCTTGACGGCGGCACGCAGCATGTCGCCGGTGGAAATCTGTGGAATACCGAACTTTTCGGTGATGAACTTTGCCTGAGTACCTTTACCGGCCCCGGGAGCTCCCAGCAGAATTACGCGCATCTCGTGCTCCTCAAATTTTTTTATGAAATTCAATGGATTCGGCAACCAGGGCCAAGTCCGGAAAATCGGGTATGACCATAAAACGGTCAGAAGGCTGCTCAAGATACACAGCGCCCGGCAGCCATACAAGCGTCCCAAAGTTGCAGGAATGCGCCACTTGCGGCTGACCCGCCCGGTGGTTGCGCCAGGCGCAACCACCTTCTCCGTCTTCGCCCCCGCCCCTCGCGCCCCGCACCCAGGGTGGCCAGGCCCTGCCCTCAGCCGGTGTTGCGCAGGCCTGCGGCGATACCCGCCACGGTCACCAGCAAGGCCTGCTCCAACGGGCTGTCCAGAGCGGCTTCGCGGCTGCGCGAGCGGGCCAGCAACTCTGCCTGCAGGCGGTGCAGCGGGTCCAGGTAGGTGTTGCGCAGGCTGATGAACTCCAGCGTCTCGGGGCTGTGCGCCAGTAGCACCGGCTGCCCGGTCAGGCCCAGCACCACCTGGCACGACTGCGACAATAGGTCGCGCAGATGCACACCTAAAGGACGCAAGTGCGGTTGCACCAGACGTTCGTCGTAGGCCTCGGCGATTTGTGCATCGGCCTTGGCCAGCACCATCTCGAGCATGTCGATGCGGGTTCGGAAGAACGGCCATTGCTCACGCATCTGCGCCAGCAGCTCGCCTTGGCCGCGGGCCAGGGCATTGCTCAGCGCCGTTTCCCAGCCCAGCCAGGCGGGCAGCATCAGGCGGGTCTGGGTCCAGCCGAAGATCCACGGGATTGCCCGCAGGCTTTCAATGCCCCCGGCGCGGCGCTTGGCCGGTCGGCTGCCCAGCGGCAAGCGCCCCAGTTCCTGCTCTGGCGTCGACTGGCGGAAATACTCGACGAAGTCGGGGTTTTCGCGCACGACCCTGCGGTAGGCCGCGACGCCATCGGCGGCCAGTTGGTCCATCACCTCGCGCCAGGCCGGTTGCGGCGGCGGTGGCGGCAACAACGTGGCTTCCAGCACAGCGGCCAGATACAGGTTGAGGTTTTGCTCGGCGATGCCCGGCAAACCGAACTTGAAGCGGATCATCTCGCCCTGCTCGGTGGTGCGGAAACGCCCCGCTACCGAGCCCGGTGGCTGCGACAGGATCGCCGCATGGGCGGGGCCGCCGCCGCGGCCTACCGTACCGCCTCGGCCATGGAACAGCAGCAACTCCACCTGGTGTTCGGCACAGATCCGCACCAGGTTTTCCTGTGCCCGGTACTGGGCCCAGGCGGCGGCGGTGGTGCCAGCGTCCTTGGCCGAGTCGGAGTAGCCGATCATCACTTCCTGCGGGCCCCGCAAGCCGGCGCGGTAGCCCGGCAAGCCGAGCAGGCGTTGCATCACCGGGCCGGCGTTGTCGAGGTCGGCCAGGGTTTCGAACAGCGGCACCACGCGCATTGGCCGGGTCAGCCCGGCTTCCTTGAGCAGTAATTGAACCGCCAGCACGTCAGAGGCAGCACCGGCCATGGAGATGACATAGGACCCCAACGAAGCAGCAGGCGCAGCGGCCACCTCTCGGCAGGTGGCCAGCACTTCGGCGGTATCGGCCTGCGGCGTGAAGTGCGCAGGCAGCAGTGGCCGGCGGTTTTTCAACTCGGCCTGGAGGAACTCGATGCGTTGCTCTTCATCCCAGTCGGCGTAACGCCCCAGGCCCAGGTAGTCGGTGATTTCGGTCAGCGCATCACAGTGGCGGGCAGCGTCCTGGCGCACATCCAGGCGAACCAGGAACAGGCCGAAGGTAACGGCGCGACGCAGGCAGTCGAGCAACGGCCCTTCGGCGATCACGCCCATGCCGCATTCATGCAGCGACTGGTAGCACAGCTGCAGCGGCGCGATCAGGTCGCGGTTGTCCACCAGCACTTCGGCGCTGGCTGGCTGGTCGCTGGTCAACGCCGAATGCGCCCAGGCACGTGTTGCGCGCAGTCGGTCGCGCAGTTGCTTGAGCAAGGCGCGGTAAGGTTCGGCACTGTCGCCAACCCGTTCACGCAGGGCGCCGCTGGCCTGCTGCATGGACAACTCGGCGGCCAGCGCATCGATATCGCGCAGGAACAGGTCGGCGGCCATCCAGCGCGCCAGCAGCAGCACCTCGCGGGTAACGGCAGCGGTCACGTTGGGGTTGCCGTCACGGTCACCGCCCATCCACGAGGCGAAGCGCACCGGGGCGGCCTCCAGCGGCAGGCGCAGGCCGGTGGCCTCCTGCAGGGCCTGGTCGACCTTGCGCAGGTGGCTGGGGATCGCGTGCCACAGCGAATGCTCGATCACCGCGAAGCCCCACTTGGCTTCGTCTACCGGGGTGGGCCGGGTGCGGCGGATTTCTTCGGTGTGCCAGGCCTCGGCGATCAGCCGGCGCAGGCGTTCGCGCACTTGCTGGCGTTCGGCCGGGGTCAGGTCGCGATGATCCTGGGCGGCCAGCTGGCCGGCGATGGCGTCGTACTTCTGGATC
>NZ_JABMCN010000347.1 GCF_013179515.1 Pseudomonas sp. CM27 | reverse complement strand
AGTTCTTCAGCTCTTCGCTGTACAGCGGGTTGAGCGGCAGCAGCTCCTTGATCGCGTTGATCAGCGCCATGCCGTACGCCTTGACCTCGTCGGTCGGGTCGGCGGGTTGACGCGGGTATTCGACTTCGACCAGGTAGGGCGGACGGTGATGCTTGAGCCAGGTGCGGATACGTACCCGGGTCAGGCCCTGGGCGACGAACTGCAGTTTGCCGTTTTCCCGGCTGGCATGGTGCACCTTGACCAGCGTGCCGTACTGCGGCAACGCCGAGGTGTCGAAGTGGCGATGGTCTTCTGGCGGGGTGTCCATGAAGAAAAGCGCCAGGCAGTGATCGGGTGACTTGGCCACCAGGTCGAGGGTTTCGGCCCAGGGTTCTTCGTTGACGATCACCGGCAGCACCTGGGCCGGGAAGAACGGTCGGTTGTGGATCGGAATCACGTAGACCTTGTCCGGCAACTGCTGGCCGGGCAGGGCGAGGGCGTGGCCAGGTTCGGCCTGGGTGGTGTGTTCGACTTCGCTGTGTTCTTCGGGGTGTTCCGGGAAATCCTGCTGGTCGCTCATGGGGCACCTGCGTGAATGACTATGGTGCTTAGATGGGGCGCGGGGGGATGGGTTTCAATGGTAGACGAAGGCAGCAGGGAAGGCTTTCATCTTTGCTGGCCCGTACCGGCCTGATCGCCGGCAAGCCAGCTCCCACAGGTATCGCGCAGCTTTCAGGCCTGCGCAGTACCTGTGGGAGCTGGCTTGCCGGCGATCAGGCCGGTACAGGTGAATGAGCCCCTGAAGAGGGGCCCGGTAGCATTACTCGGCCAATTTGTAAGCGATGATGTAATCGCCCATTTTGGTACCCAGCGAGCCATGCCCGCCGGCAGTCACCAGCACGTACTGCTTGCCGTCCTTGCCGGTGTAGGTCATCGGTGTGGCCTGGCCACCCGCTGGCAGGCGGGCTTTCCACAGTTCCTTGCCATTATTGGTGTCATAGGCGCGCAGGTACTGGTCCAGCGTGCCGCTGAGGAAGCCGACGCCACCGGCGGTGACGATCGAACCGCCCATGCTCGGCACGCCAACCGGCATGCCGATAGGTACCGGGGTGCTGTCACGGGTAGTGCCGTTCTTGTGTTTCCACACCACCTTGTTGGTGAACAGGTCGATGGCGGCCACATAACCCCAGGCCGGGGCCTGGCAGGGTACGCCCAGTGGCGACATGAACGGGTGCATGGTCACGGCATACGGCGCGCCGGTGTTCGGCTGCACGCCGCTGGTCTCGCTTTCGCGCTTGCTGCCTTCGGCCACTTGCTCGCGCGGGACCATCTTCGACACGAAGGCCATGTAGTTGGGCGAGGTGAACAGCAGCTGACGCACCGGGTCGACCGACACGCTGCCCCAGTTGAACACACCGACGTTGCCCGGGTAGATCAGCGAGCCCTGCTCGGACGGCGGGGTGTACTGGCCTTCGTAGCGCAGTTCGCGGAACTGGATGCGGCACAGCATCTGGTCGAACGGCGTGGCGCCCCACATGGCCTGTTCGGTCAGGTCCGGGCCAAGCAGGTTGAGGTCGGAGCGGGCCTGGGTGGGTGAAGTGTGGTCGCCCTTCACCGCGCCCTGCGGGGTCGGGATTTCACGGATCGGCACGATCGGCGTACCGTCGCGGCGGTCGAGCACGTACAGGCTGCCTTGCTTGGTCGGCACGATGATCGCCGGTTTCACGCCGTCATTGGTCTTCAGGTGGACCAGAGTCGGCTGGCTGCCAACGTCCATGTCCCACAGGTCGTGATGGGTGAACTGGTAGTTCCAGCGCGCCTTGCCGGTGGCCAGGTCCAGGGCGACCACGCCGGCGCTGTACTTCTCTGCACCCGGGGTGCGGTCGGCGCCCCATTGGTCGGGGGTCTGGTTGCCCAGCGGCAGGTAGATCATGCCCAGGTCTTCGTCGACGCTGGCGATCGACCACATGTTGGCCGAGTTGCGGCTATACATCTTGCCGGGGGCCAGTGGCTTGGTGTCGTCCGGGTTGTTGCTGTCCCAGTTCCAGACCAGGTGGCCGTCATGCACATCGTAGGCGCGGATCACGCCGGACGGCTCGTTGGTCGACTCGTTGTCGGTGACATGGCCACCGATGATCACCAGGTCACGGGTCACGGCGGCAGGCGAGGTGGAGTAGTAGCCGCCGGCCGTGAACGGGCCGATGCCGGTGGTGAGGTCGATCACGCCCTGGTTGGCGAAACCTTCGCAGACCTTGCCGTTGTCGGCGTTGATGGCGATCAGGCGAGCGTCTGCGGTCGGCAGGTAGAGGCGGCGCGGGCAGGCCTGGGCCACGGCCTGGCCAGCGTCGGTGATTTTCGGTGCCGGGCTGCCGTCACGGCTGACGTAGCGGTTTTCGTCATAGTACGAAACGCCGCGGCAGGTCATGTGGGCGAAGCCTTTAAAGGTGCCGACCGGGCTCTTGACCTGTGGGTCGTAGCGCCAGATTTCTGCGCCGGTGTCCGGATCCAGTGCCAGCAGGCGGCTGTGCGCGGTGCAGGCGTAGAGCATGCCGTTGACCTTCAGCGGGGTGTTCTGGTTGGTCAGCTCCACCGGGTCATTGTCGGTCGGCAGGTCACCGGTGCGAATGCGCCAGGCTTCTTCCAGGCGATACGCATTCTGCGGGGTGATCTGGCGCAGCGGCGAGTAACGGTCGCCATGCTCGGTGCGGCCGTAAGCCTGCCATTCGCCGTCGGGCATGGCCGGTGCGGCACTGGCCATTTCGCTGCTGTCGCGGCCCACTTCGCCAAACACTTCACCGGGGTGGGTGAACTGGCTGCCCAGGGCGCAAGCACCCGACGCGACCACGGCAACGCCGAGCAGTGCAGTGTTGGCTTTGCTGCCTGGGCCGATCAGCGGGCGACGTGCCCACGGCAGCAACAGCACCACACCGATGGCGAACCAGATGGCCAGGCGCGGCACCAGCTGCCACCAGTCCAGGCCCACTTCCAGCAAGGCCCACACGGTGCTGCCCAGTAGCACCAGGCCGTACAGGCCGAGGCCGATGCGGCGCTGGGCCAGCAGCAGGATGCCGGACAGGGCAAAGCCGATACCGGCGATCAGGTAGTACAGCGATCCGCCCAGCTGGCTCAGCTTGATGCCGCCGGCCAACAAGGCCAGGCCCATCAGCAACAGCAACGCGCCGATCAGGCGCGGTAGCCAGCGGCTTCCATTGTTGGCACCTTCAGTGCTCATCGTAGGTTCTCCGTCAGGTCAAAAAGGGGTTAGAAACTGCTCTGGATCTTGAGGCCGCCGACCAGGGCGCCATCGACCTGCGACACCCCGCCCGGGTGGCGGATGTACTGCAGGTTGGGGCGTACCGTGAGCCAGCCGGCCAGGTGGATGCCGTAGTACAGCTCGGCGCTGTACTCGGTGTCCTGCACCGGCAGGAAGCCGGGGTTGTCATAATCGTCGAGGCCGGCGGCCTGGTTGGCCAGGCGGGCGTTCTTGCGATAGGCAGGGTTGACGTGCACGCGCGCGAGGGCGAAACCGATGTCGTCCTTGGCGCGGGCGTCGAAAGGCCCTTTGTATACCAGTCCTGCCTGCACATAGTTGTCGATGGCATTGGTCTTCTTGTCATGCACCGTGGCGTTGGCGAACAGGCTCAGGCCACGCGACTGGTCGGACGCCAGCGAGGTCACCTGCTGCTGGGCGCCGAGCCACAAGCCGTGCTTGCTCGAGCTGCTGCGGTAGGCGGCGCCGCTAAGGGCTGCCGGCTGGCCGCTGCTGTCCTTGAGAACATCTTGTGCCTTGGCATTACTGTAGTAGTAGCCGGCGCGATATTCCCCTTTCAGGCCTTGGATACGTGGGCTCCATACCAGTTCGATCGGCATTACGGCACCCTGGGTGCCGCTGCCGCTGAGCTTGAACCCGTTGCCCGATTCGAGGTTGGACGGATTCTGCTCGAACACCCCGACTTGGGCATAGAGTGCGTCGCTGAGGTTGTAGCGCACGCGCAATGCCCACTGGCTGACCGGCCAGTTGTACCAGATGCCGCCTACCCAGTTGCCCACTTGCGAGCCGCAGAACGCCAGGTTCTGGAAGTCGCAGGGGAAGCTGTTGAAGTCCTCGCCTTCGCCGAAGCGGCCGAATTTCACGTCCAGCGCGCCGTCGAAGTACTTCTGCTTGATCCACATCTGCGTCAACCGCCAGGTTTCGCCACGGCCCCAGACTTCCTGGGCCGAGGTGAAGCCACCCACGCGCGGGTCGTTGATGCGGTCGTTGCTGATGTTGTCGCCGTGGCGCTCGGTAATGGTCAGTTGGAATTCGGAGTCTTCCCAGCCGAGGATCTTTTCCAGGTCCAGGTGGCTACCGAAGGTGAACTGGTCGCTGTAGCGCGCGGTGCGGTCGTGGTCGTAACCGCCGTGCAGGTTGCTGCCCATCTCGCCGGTGTAGCCGAGGGTGAAGTCGTAGCCTTTTTCCAGCAACTGGCTGCGGGTGCCGCCCCAGTCGCCGAGCATCCACGGGGAGTCGCTGGCGAACATTTCAGTGGCGCTGGCGGGGGTTGCCAAGGCGCCGAGGGCAAGGCCGATGTAGCAGGGTTTGGGCAGTTGGAACATGAGATAGCGCTATCTTTTGATTATTGAAAAAATGGCAAGCGCATCGAAGAGCGAGCTCCTCAATGGATAGGACGACAAGTTGGGGTCGATGAAGCGTTTCAGCTTGCGGCGGGGAGGATATAGCGGAAGTTGTAAGAAAAAAAGACAAATTGTCGCAGTGGATTGTTGCGGGTTTGGCAACAGTCCTGGTATTTGCGGGATGCATATAACCTGTGGGAGCGGGTTCACTCGCGAATGCGGCGGTGGCTCCACCATTGCATTCACGGGTGAACCCGCTCCTACACAGGCCGCGTCTGATCAGAAGGTGGTACGCAAGCCGACCTCCACACTACGCCCAGGGGCTGGCGCGATATCCCGCAGGATCGAACTGGCGTAGCGCACGGTCTGGTCGGTCAGGTTCTCGCCGCGCACAAATGCCAGCCACTGGCTTTGGCCGATGTCGAAGCGATA
>NZ_JABMCN010000346.1 GCF_013179515.1 Pseudomonas sp. CM27 | reverse complement strand
GTTCGTTCTGCGCCTTCCAGACCTTCACCCGGATCTCCAGATCGCTGAAGCGCAGCGTCGCATTGTCTTCGCAATACTCGCTCAAGGCGTGCCTGAACACTTCTGCTTGCAGCTCCGGGCGCTTCACCAGGTACATCAGCATCCGCTGTACGCGCAAGGCCAGATACCGGCTGGTGAATGCCTGGCGAAAATCGGCGGAAGTCGTGAGCCTCTTCAACAGATGAAAAAAGTCCTGCGAACCCGCCCGGGCTTCAAGCGTGCCCCATGCATCGGCCAGGCGGTCGCGCTCGCTGCTGGTGACAAGGTCTAGCCAACGGAGCATGGTCGGAACCGGGTCATCATTCAGTTCATGCCATTGATCGCGTACGCCCTGCAGCGGGTTACCTGATAGCCGCACCCTGCCGTCGAGCCACAAAATGGAACGGTAGAAACCAAAGGGCAAGGTCCGGATGGCGTTGTCGGCAAGATCGAGCGTCCTCAGCCGTGCGGCTTGCAGAAGACCACCGGGCACCTCTGTCAACTGGGTGTTGCCCAACATCAACGTCCGAAGGCTCTGCATTTCGACGATGGAAAACGCCAGGCGTAATGGATTGTGCGACAGGTTCAAATAGACAAGCGAGCGGGATCGGGCCAGCAGGTCTGTGGCGCGCCCATCCAGACTGATCTGGTTACCGGACACGTCCAGCACTTCCAGCTGTGAAGCCAACTCGCGGAACAAAGGCAGACTGCGCAGTCGGCAATTGGTGACGCACAGCACAGTCAACCTGGCAAACACGTGGAGGAAGTCCTCCGGCACCCTGCGCAGCTGCAGGTTTCTCAAGTTGATCCGGGAAACGTGGGCAAAATCCACTTGCTGCGGTATGGCCGGCAGTTCATCCAGGTTGCTGGTGTAACTGCTGAGCTCAAAGGAGACACGCCCTTCGCCCGACGAGCGTGGGCCCAGGCGACGCCAACAGTGCTCTAGCGTCACCGCAAACTGGCGACGCGCATTCCAGGCCCAGATTCGGGCAGTAGACCGCTGCCAGCTACGCAGCTGGCGGGTCAGCATCCGCAACTGCTGCTCAAGGTCGACCAGCATCATCGTGGGATCAAGCTGCGAGGCCCGCGCGCGCGTCAGCCAGTCGTCTACCTGCTGCTCACCGAACCCCGGATACAGGTCTCGCAGCTGGGCAGCAAGACCCGCTGGCCGTCGCCTCGCGCCGCGGGCGCCGATACAAGAGCGGCAACCACTCAATGGGTATCCTGTCAGCCCTTGACCAAAGCGTTGTGGGGGAAGGAAGAAACCGGTAGGTCGCCTGATCCCCAGTACGTTCGCAATGACCAGCTGTCCTCGCGCTACATGCTCGGCGAGCCGTGCACGTAATTGCGCAGCGAACGGCTGCCCGATACCCATCGCCGCATGCGCTTCGTCGCTATACCCGGTGGCAACGAGATCGAACAGATCACCCGGTCCATGTTGTTCATTCAGATAAAAAGCACCGCCCTGAAACCTCAACCGCAGCAATCCCGCCCCCCCTTCGGTACTGGCCAGCGGCTGGCCTGCATCGCCGTCGAACAGCTGCCACCCGGGCCCTGCAGCTGCACCTGGCAGCTGGCTCATGCCTGCCAGCACAACGCGCGCCAGATTCAGGTCCTGTGGCAGGTCGAACAACAGCGCCTCATGCGCGCGCACGCAACGAATGTGCCTTGCCAGGTCGGCGGCATGGTAGGCAAGGCGCTGGTCCGTAGCGCCCAACAGTTCCTCGGCTGCCAGGCGGTGCAAGCTTTCGAAGTCGCGCTGCAGCTCGTAAGTGGCCGGCGTCACGGGATACCGTTCATAGTACAGCTGCAGTAGCAGTGCATGCCGCGTGCCCCAGACCCGGTCCGCAAGCTCGGCGTCCGACAGCGCTTCGGTCTCCGCCCCTTGCCGGACCCTGTTCAGCAAAGCGCTGTCTCGAACCGTCTGGGTGCTGCGCAGCTGGCTGATCAGCGCCTGGATACGGTTCATCACCGCCACGCGATTCACCGTGTCCACCAAGCAGGCATGGGGCGCACCGCTACACACGTGCAACCCCCTCAGATGCTCTGCTGTCATGTCGTGGATCGCCAACACGTGGTCTATCTGCACAGGCGCCAGCTCGGTGAACGGGCCACCCAGGCGTTGGAACATCTTGTAGGTGTCATCCCACTCGACAGGCTGTTCGCACCAGACTCGCCATGCCCCGGAAGCGTTATGCCGAAGCAGGGGGCCATAGCCGTCGACGGGCTTGATCTGCCAGAGGTCGTCCGGGCGCTGCAGGACCTCGAAAAAGCTACCCTCCATGTTGACCCAGCAGCGTTCGCCCTGACGGTAGACCCCTGCGGCATCGGCCAGTGCCTGTACAGGGGGGGCAGCACTGCGAAACGGCGCCAGGTCGAACTGCCACAGTTTTTCAGACCCGTCCTCCAGACGTGCCACTACCATAGGGTCTACCCTCTGCCACGCTCGGCTGACGGTGCGCATGACCACTGCCGTAACCCCCAGCTCAACCAGCTGTGTGAACACGTCCAGCACATGGTCCAGCGCTGCTCGGGCATCGCCCTCACGCCAGGCGCCTACCGCATGGAACACGTCCTCGAGCAAGCCCCAGGCTGCAATGCCCAGCAACACGGCATTGAGCTGCGGCACGAATAGGCCCATCACGCCGGCAGTCATCCAGGCGCTGTTGACCAGCCGATTGTGCCGCTGCTGCTCAACCCTGGCGTCGATGTCCTTCACTGGCACCGCAATGAACGCCGCGTCGTCCTTGACCTGGTCAACCCATGCCTGGGCCAGGTGGGCGAACAATGGTTGCGGGTAATCGGACAGGTGCTGGTCCATGTCGCGGGTTGCCCAGTCAGCGACGTCCTTGAGGGCGCCGGCTACCTGGGCAAAGAACGCCTGACGGTCGCGGCGGCGGATGAACCGGCGGAAAAACCGCTGATACGGCTGTTTGGCAAGACGCTTGCCCAAGGTGCTGCGGATGAATGCATCCAGATCAGTCGCTACATTCCACGGGCTGACCGGGTCGTCCGGGATGTACACCAGTACCCGCGCGCTGGATTTGAACCCGATAAAGTCATCAGTGATGTCCAGCACCAGTATCTGCTCGAGCGTGCAAGCGTAGGCTGTCAGCTGCCGGGCATGCACCGCCCGGGTGCCTAAAGCGCCAAGCCGGCCGTGGTGACACAAGCCAACTACCAGTTCAAGCTCTTCGGCAGTCAGCGTGCCGTCGTTTCTGGCGCGACAGGCGTCGACCAGCATCGATGAGGCCAGCAGCGCTGCCAGGGACGATGCGACCGTATGCCCGCTGGGCGTGCGCTCAGCCGGCGCATCGAGCGCAGCCTGAAGGTGCTCCTGATAGCGCGCTCCCAGGTCGAGATTGCGGCAGCAACCGGCAAAAGCAGCCGCCGTCATGCCGGCAACTGTAGCGCCATCCCCGGCGACCACGCGATCCTTGCGCGATAGCCCACGCCCCTGCGCTTCGTGCTCGGTAAAATTGGCAAGCGCTGCGGTGACAAGCGGAATGTCGAAGTCGTTTTGTTGCTGCTGGGGCAATCGGCCAAGCGCCCAGTCGGGCCTGGGCGCAATAGTGAAATAATGGTGGCGCAGGTAGAGGGTGCTGCAGTCGACCAGCACTGAAAAATCGTCGCGCAAGGCGCGCTGCAGCAGCGGCCGGCAGTACTGCTCGATACCCTGAATATCCCGCAGGTCAAGACTCAGCCGTTGCTTGCACTGCAAGCCGGTTTTCAACGCTCGGACCAATGCCGTGAGTTGTATCGGCGACAATGCCGGTTGCTGCCCTGCACCGGCGGCGCTCAAGTTGCGCATCCAGGCCGGCAGTGCCCGCACGATCACGCCATCCTGATACCCCTGCTCCAACGCCAGGCTATCGCCCGCCTCACTATTGCTCATGAAATGCCCCTTTTTCATCGAAAGGTGCAACGCTAAGCAGTAGCAGTGGCCAAAGGGACTATGGCGTTACCACCGGCTCAGAACAGCTTCAGCTGGCTGCCTGTCAGGGCACTGAAGTCATCCCCGACAAAAGGCAGGATGGCATCGGCGACCGGTTGCAACTGACGGCTCAGGTAGTGCTCGTAGTCAATCGGTGATTGCAGGTTTTCCAAAGGTTCGGGACCCGCAGTTGTGATGATATAGCTGATCCAGCCACCCTTCTGGTACTGCGTGGGGCGGCCGATGCGCCGGTTGTAGTCGTCCGCCAGCCGTGCGGCGCGCACATGCGGTGGCACGCTGCGTTGATAGTCCGCCAGCGGGCGCCGCAGGCGCTTGCGATAGACCAGCTGCGCATCCAGCTCGCCAGCCAGGGTGCGCTGCACGTAATCACGCACGTATTCGCGATAGGGCTCATTGCGGAACACCCGGCCATACAACGCCTGCTGGAACTCCCGCGCCAGTGGCGACCAATCGGTACGCACCGATTCCAGGCCTTTGTAGACCATGGTCTGGCTGCCATCGGGCTGCTGCACCAGGCCCGCATAGCGCTTCTTGCTGCCTTCTTCGGTGCCGCGGATGGTCGGCATCAGAAACCGCCGGAAATGCGTTTCGAACTGCAGCTCGAGCGCGCTGTGCAGGCCCAGCGTGTCGCCCAGGTGCTGCTGCCACCAGTGATTGACTTCGGCGACCAGTTCTCGACCAATGCGTGCCGCTGCGTCCTCGCCGTGGGCCCCCTTGAGCCAGACGAATGTCGAGTCGGTATCGCCATAGATCACGTCATAGCCGCGCGCCTCGATCAGCAGGCGGGTCTGGTGCATGATCTGGTGGCCGCGCATGGTGATCGACGACGCCAGGCGCGGGTCGAAGAAGCGGCAGCCGCTGGAGCCGAGCACCCCGTAGAAGGCATTCATGATGATCTTCAGCGCCTGGGACAACGGTGCATTGCCCTCGCGCTTGGCCGCTTCCCGGCCCTGCCACACCCGCTCGACGATGGCCGGCAGGCAATGCCGGGTACGCGAGAAGCGGCCACCGCGGAAGCCTTCCACCGAGTGCACGTCGTCCGGCTGGCGCAGCCC
>NZ_JABMCN010000345.1 GCF_013179515.1 Pseudomonas sp. CM27 | reverse complement strand
GCGTAGGCTTGCAAGGCGGTGGCGCACAATTGCAGGAAGCCGCCCGCGGCACGGTATGCATACTCGGGGTCGTCTGACGCGGCACGCATGACCTTGGCAAGCACGTCCTCCAGCGTGTCGCACACCCTGCGCAGCGCATCGCCCTCCTCGCGCAGTGCCTCCAGAAGCAGCGCGAAGCCTTCGCCACCATCGCCCAGCACCTTGCGCAGCAACAGGTCATTGGCCTGCACTTCGTTGGTGCCTTCGTAGATCATGGCGATGCGGCTGTCGCGCAGGGTCTGTTCGATGCCGAACTCGCCTGTGTAGCCATACCCGCCAAACACCTGCAGGGCCTTGCTGGCCAGGCTGAAACCGTAGTCGGTGAAGGCCGCCTTGACGATCGGCGTCAGCAGGGCCGCCAGCTTAGACGCCTTGGTCCGCTGTGCCGGGTCGGCTGCTGCGGCGGCCACATCCAGCCAGTGCGCCGTCCAGTAGCCCAGCGCGCGCATGCCTTCGCTACGCACCCGCAGCTCCAGCAGCACCTGGCGCATGGCAGGGTGCAGGGCGATCGGGTCGGCATCCCCTAGCGCATGCCCCACCGCACGCATCTGCCGACGCTCCAGGGCATAGTCCCGGGCGCATTGCCAGGCCGCCTCGGCATGCGCCAGCCCTTGCAGGCCGACATGCAGCCGGGCCGCATTCATCATCACGAACATGGCCGCCAGGCCGCCGTGCGCCTGCCCGACCAGCCAGCCGCTGGCGCCCTCGAAGCGCAGCGTGCAGGTAGCGCTGGCGCGTATGCCCAGCTTGTGTTCCAGGCCATCGCAGTGCACGGCATTGCGTTGGCCATCCTCCAGCCATTTCGGCACCAGCAGCAGCGACAAGCCGCGGCTGCCTGCCGGCGCACCCGGCAAGCGGGCCAGCACCAGGTGCAGGATATCGTGGGTGAGGTCGTGGTCGCCGCCGGAGATGAACAGCTTGTTGCCGGTGACGGCATAACGGCCTTCGCCCACAGCTTCGGCGCGGCAGCGCAGCAAGCCAAGGTCGCTGCCGGCCTGGGGCTCGGTGAGGCACATGGTGGGCAAGGTTGCGCCACTGACGATCCCCGGCAGGTACCGCGCCTGCAGCTCGGCAGAGGCATGGGCCTTCAGGCACAGGTACGCGCCATGAGCGATGCCGGTATACATGGCCCAGCCATGGTTGCTGGCAAACAGCATCTCCTGCATGGCAGCGTCCAGCAGCACAGGCAAACCCTGGCCACCCAGCGCCGGATCACAGGCCAGCGCAGGCCAGCCACCCTCGACATAAGCCCGATAGGCCGCCGGGAAACCCTGCGGCGTGCGCACGTTGCCATGCTCCAGCGTACAACCCTGGCGGTCACCCGTTGTGTTCAGCGGCACCAGTACCTGCTCGCTGAAACGGGCAGCCTGTTCCAGCACCTGCATGGCCAGATCAAGGTCGACCTCGGCATAGGCCGGCATTGCCTGCCAGGCGCGGTCGGCCCGCAGCCAGTGTTGCAGTACGAATTGCATGTCCGCCAAAGGTGCCTTCCAGGCCATGGGATACCTCGTGTTCAGCCAATGAAATGGGGGTTTTCGAGCAGCAGTGCCATGCCTTGGCCGCCGCCGATGCAGGCTGCGGCAACCCCGTAGCGCAGGTTGCCCTGACGCAGTTGCCGGGCCAGGGTGTGCACCAGCCGCAGGCCGGTGGCGGCCAGCGGGTGGCCGAGGGCAATGGCCCCACCGTGGACATTGAGCTTGTTGACATCCAGCTGTAGCGACTGGACCACGGCCAGCACTTGCGCGGCCTGGGCTTCGTTGAGTTCGAAACGGTCGATCTGCTCCAGGCGCAGACCGCTGCGCGCCAGCAGCAGCGCGATCGCCGGCGCTGGCCCGATACCCATGGTCTGCGGTGGCACACCAACTGCCGTGACCATCCGCAAGCGGGCCAACGGTGGCCGCGTGCAGGTGGACAAGCGCGCCACCAGCGCCGCCGCAGCGCCATCGACCACTGCGCAGCTGTTGCCGGCGGTTTGCACGCCCCGGGTGTGAACGGCACGCAGCCGGGCCAGCGCCACGGCGTCGGTAGGCCGCGGATGGCTGTCGCGGCTGACCTCGCTCACCCCCCGCGGCAGTTCGATGCCACGTGGCAGGCAGCCTTCGGCGTCAAAGGTCTCAGCCGTGATGCGGACAACTTCCTCATCGAACCAGCCCGCGTGCTGCGCCTGCAGGGCACGCTGATGGCTGCGCAGAGCCCAGGCATCCACTGCAGTGCGGTCCAGGCCATGGTCACGCGCCAGGGTGTCCGCAGTGCCGATCATGTCCACACCGGCAGCGGGGTCGTGCAGCGCCTCCCAGAGAAAGTCCTTGAAGCCCACTGGCGCCCCCAGGCGAAAGCCACCGCGGTGCTCGTAGGCCGCGATCGGGTTGCGCGACATCGACTCGGTACCCACGCACAGCACCTGTTGCGCACCACTGCGCAGCTGCTCGCCGGCCTGGCGCAGCAGTTCCAGCCCGGTACCGCAGATGCGCTGTACCGCCAATGCGGGCGTGGCCTGCGGCACACCGCAGTACAGCCCGACATGGCGCGGCAGGAAGTAGGCATCGAAACTGGCGTGGGCCATGCTGCCGGCCAGCACGCTGTCCACGGCCTGCGGATCAAGGCCGGCGCGCACCAGCACGGCCCGGCCTGCCTTGATGCCCAGGTCGATGGGCGACACACCTGCCAGCGCCCCGCCCAGGTCGACCCAAGGCGTGCGTGCCATTTCGACGATGGCCACATCGTCGAACGCGGTGCATAACCCGCCGCTGCTCATGGCCGAGCCTGCGCGTGCAGCTGGGTGGGGTGTTCGCCGCAGTACAGCGCCTCTACCTGCGCGGCACGACGCTGCAATACCGCGCGCTGGTTGATCGAGCCCTTGTCGGTGATTTCGCCTGCGTCGATCGAGGGCGGCTCGTCCAGCAGCGCCAGCCATTCGATGCGGCTGGCGTTGCCCTGGGCATCGCGGTTCAGCCGCGCCAGCCAGTCAGCGAACCAGCTGCGCACCGCAGTGCTGCCCAGTACCTCGGCATCGCTGGCATCGGCCGCCAACCCGGCCAGCTGGCGGCATTCGGGCAGGCGCGCAAATACCAGCACGCCCAGGCACTCCCGGTCCGGCGCCGTTACCACGATGTCCTGCACATAGGGCGAACCTTCCAGCACCGCACGGTTACGCAAGGGGCCGACGCTGACAAACACCCCGGACGACAACTTGAAGTCCTCGGCGATACGGCCATCGAACATCAGGCCCTGTTCCGGTTGCTGCAGGTCGGCCAGTCTCAGCGCATCGCCCGAGCAGTAGAAGCCCTCCTCGTCGAATGCCTCGGCGCTCTGCTGCGGGGAGCGCCAGTACCCCGGCATGATGTGCGGCCCGCGAAAACGCGCCTCCAGCTTGCCCGCCTGCGGCACCAGCTTCACTTCGCAACCCGGTGCCGGCAACCCCACATAGCCCGCCATCGACAGCGGCCCGGTGGTGAAGGTGCAGGACGGCGCGGCTTCGGTCATGCCCAGGCCAGCCATCATGCGGATACGTTCGCCGCAGTGTTGCTCGGCGATGCGGTCCAGGCGGTCCCACACGCTTTGCGAAAGGCCTGCGGCAGCGAAGAAGAACAGCTTGATACGGGCAAAGAACACCTCGCGCAACTGGGCGTCCTGCTCCAGCGCCTTGGCCAGCTCTTCCC
Source organism: Pseudomonas sp. CM27 (assembly GCF_013179515.1). GTDB lineage: Bacteria > Pseudomonadota > Gammaproteobacteria > Pseudomonadales > Pseudomonadaceae > Aquipseudomonas. The sequence goes on along the minus strand of NZ_JABMCN010000345.1, from coordinate 1,339 downwards.
AGCCCTTGGGCACGGTAAGGTAGGCCGTAGGCGAGATTTCGCGCAGGTTGCGCAACGTTTCGCCGAAGCCTTGCGGGGTGGGTTTGCCGGCGTCCAGGTAGAAGCTGCCGCCGTTGTACAACACGATGCCGAGGTTGTGGCTGCCGCCGAAGGTGTGGTTCCAGGGCAGCCAGTCGACCAGCACCGGCGGCTCTTCGGCAAATACCGGAAAGGTCTGCAGCAGCATCTGCTGGTTGGCGCAGAGCATGCGCTGGGTGGTGATCACCGCCTTGGGCAGCTTGGTGGAGCCAGAGGTGAAGAGGAACTTGGCGATGGTGTCGGGCCCGGTAGCGGCAAACGCGGCGTCGGCGGGCGCCAGGTCGCAGGGTTGCAACAGGCTGGCAAAATCGATGTGCCTACGGCCCTGGGCCTGGCCACGCACACTGACCACCGCTACCGACGGATCAAGCACGGCATCGAACGCGCGCTGGAACGGCTGCGCGTCGGTGGCGAATACCAGCCCCGGGGTCAACACCTCGCAGACATGCCGCAGTTTGGCAAAGTCCTGCGACAGCAGCGCATAGGCCGGCGACACCGGGCAATAAGGAATGCCGGCATACATGGCGCCCAGGGCGATCTGCAGGTGCTCGATGTCATTCCCGGAAAACAGCGCCAGCGGCCGCTCGGCGCTCAGGCCGAAACCCAGCAGGTTGGCGGCAATGGTGCGCACCTGGCCGAGCATTTGCGCGTAGGTGATCGCGCGCCAGCTGCCGTCAGGTTCGCGCGCCGCAATAAAGGTGATATCGGAGCGCGTGTGCGCCCAGTGCAGCAGCCGGTCGAGCAGGCGCGCCGGCAGCGGCGCCAAAGGTTCGACGGGGTGCATGCGCACAATGCCGTCAGCCTGGCTGACCTGCACCTGGGGATGGCCGATGGACACCTGCCGGTAGCGCGGAGGTTGGCCAGGGTCGGTCGACCGTGAGCGGGCTTCGGTATTCACGCAGGTTGCTCCTTGTTCTTGTTGTACATCCTGCCGCCGCCCGGCGCTGCCGGTGGCGGCCAATCGCGTGTTGCTCAGATGGGGTAATGGCGCGGGCCGTTCTGCAGGGTGACCCAGCGCAACTGGGTGAACTGGTCGATCGCCGTACGGCTGCCGAAGCTGCCGTAGCCACTCGCCTTGACCCCGCCAAACGGCATCTGCGCCTCGTCGTGCACAGTCGGGCCATTGATATGACAGATGCCCGACTCCACCCGTTGCGCCAGGGCCAGCGCGCGGCTGGTGTCACGGCTGAAAATGGCCGACGACAGGCCGAACTCGGAGTCGTTGGCCAAGTGCAGCAAAGCCTCGTCACCTTCGGCGCGC
>NZ_JABMCN010000344.1 GCF_013179515.1 Pseudomonas sp. CM27 | reverse complement strand
AAACAAGACCCTGCGCATCCTCATCGCCGACGCACACCCTTGCCAGCGCTTGCAGCTGGAGCGGCTGCTCAACGGCCTGGGCTACTTCCGCATAGCCCCCGTGGACAGTTTCGAGGAGCTGCAGCGCCTGGTGCATTGCGCCTTGCAGCCCTTCCACCTGCTGTTGGGCAATATCGAGCTGGCCAGCCATGCCGGGGTCGACCTGGAGCGCTTCTGCCGGGTCAGCACGCAAATCCAGCACGCCCTGCTTTACCACTCCACCCAGCTGAAGGTGCCTGCCGTACCGCAGACCGAGCGCCAGGCCGTCAGCCTGAGCCTGCCCCAGGTGCCCGATAACGAGGCGCTGGAGTCGTTCATGACGATCATCGACGCACCGCTGCTGGTCGGCAAGTTGCCGCTGCCAGGCGCCATGCCCGCTACCACGACGCGGCCACGGCCGCGCGCCAACTTCGCGCATACGGTGTTCAACCGCTAGCGACGCAGCGGGCAGGGCAACGCGGCAGGTATTTGTTATGCTCTTGCCCTTTGCCGATTTGCGGACCCTGCCATGACTGCCATCGATACCGCTCGCCCGCCGCGCTTCAGCCGCGGCGACCATCGGACCCTGGGCCTGGCGGCGCTGGGCGGCGCGCTGGAAATCTACGACTTCATCATCTTCGTGTTCTTTGCGCTAACCCTCAGCCAGCTGTTCTTCCCGCCCGAGATGCCCGAGTGGCTGCGCCTGCTGCAAAGCTTCGGCATCTTCGTCACCGGTTACCTGGCACGGCCGCTGGGCGGCATCCTGATGGCGCATTTCGCCGACCACCTGGGGCGCAAGCGGGTGTTCAGCCTGAGCATCCTGATGATGGCCCTGCCGTGCCTGCTGATAGGGGTGATGCCGACCTATGCCGACATCGGTTATGCCGCGCCGCTGATCCTGCTGGCCCTGCGCATCCTGCAGGGCGCTGCGGTAGGCGGCGAAGTGCCAAGTGCCTGGACCTTCGTCGCCGAGCATGCCCCGACCGGGCGGCGTGGTTATGCCCTGGGCTTTCTGCAGGCCGGGCTGACCTTCGGTTACCTGCTGGGGGCGCTGACCGCGACGTTGCTGGCGCAGCTGTTCAGCCCACAGGAAATCCTCGACTACGCCTGGCGCTATCCGTTCCTGCTGGGTGGGGTGTTTGGGGTAATCGGTGTGTGGCTGCGCCGCTGGCTTAGCGAAACGCCGGTGTTTCTGGCCCTGCGCGCACGCCAGCAGCAGCCGGTGAAGTTCCCGCTGCGGCGGGTGCTGGGCGAGCACCGTGGGGCGCTGATCCCGGCAACATTGCTGACCTGTGTGCTGACCTCTGCCGTGGTGGTGCTGGTGGTGATCACCCCGACGGTGATGCAACAGCGCTTCGGCATGAGTGCCGGGCATACCTTTGCCCTCAGCAGCGTGGGCATCGTCTTCCTCAACATCGGCTGCGTGCTGGCTGGCCTGCTGGTCGATCGCGTGGGCGCCTGGCGTGCGCTGATGCTCTACAGCCTGCTGTTGCCGCTGGGGATCGGCGCGTTGTACGCCAGCCTGGTGGGGCAGTGGGGCATGACCTGGCTGGCCTATGCGCTGGCCGGGTTGAGCTGCGGTGTGGTGGGCGTGGTGCCGTCGATCATGGTGGGGCTGTTCCCTGCGGAGATTCGCGTGTCGGGCATTTCCTTTACCTACAACGTGGCCTACGCGCTGTGGGCCAGCACCACGCCGCTGGCGCTGATCGCGCTGATGCCGTGGAGCCCGTGGGTGTGTGTCGGCTTTTGTCTGGTGATGGGCGCTGTGGGGCTGCTGACCGCCTTGTATTTCGGGCGTCGCGAGCCATTGGCGCTGGCGGCAGAGCCGATGCCGATCATGTGCGGTGACAAATGAGCCGGTAACGGCTGTGGGGTGGTGAGGCAGACTTCTGGGCGGGGGTTATTGGAATAACCTATTAGCCAAATTTAACCTGGAAGGTTAATTTCTCATGGAAAAGAGAACGCCTCACTGCCCGCTGGAGCGGGTGAAGGCCTTGGCTGCGGCAAGGCGAATCAGCCCTACGGGCGCTGCATTGAGAGGTGCCAAGGCGCTGGGAATGGATTTTTCGGGCATGCTTGAAGTAATCAACAGCTTGAGGCGCAATGATTTCTACAAGAGCATGACCAGCCATATTGATCATCGGGTCTGGCAGGACGTGTATCGCCCGCTTACAGCAATTGGGTACGTTTATCTGAAATTGTCCGTGGTAGACGACGTGCTCATCGTGTCTTTCAAGGAGTTGTAACCATGAGATGTCCAATATGCGGCGGCTCGGAGCTTGCACCTGACGTTCAGGGCATGCCCTATAGCTACAAAGGAGAGGCGACAGTGATCCCTGAAGTAAGTGGCGATTACTGTTCCGCATGTGGTGAATGTGTACTGAGTCATGATGAAGCCATGCGCGTCAGTCACCTGATGACGGTATTCGAGCGCCAGATCAACGCAACTGTTGTAGATCCTTCCTTTATTGCCTCCATACGCAGAAAGTTCGACCTCGACCAGCGCGAAGCGGGTGAGATTTTCGGCGGTGGGGTCAATGCATTCTCCCGCTATGAAAACGGCAAGACCACGCCGCCAGTGGCGCTGGTGAAACTGCTCAAGCTGCTGGACCGTCATCCAGAGCTTTTCGAGGAAGTGCGTACGGCCTGACACCAGGAGGCAACAAAAAGCCCCCGGCTCATGAGAAGCGGGGGCTTTTTGTCGTCAAGGGCAGGGGCCTTACATGTTCGGGTAGTTAGGCCCGCCAGCGCCTTCAGGGGTGACCCAGGTGATGTTCTGGGCCGGGTCCTTGATGTCGCAGGTTTTGCAATGCACGCAGTTCTGCGCGTTGATCTGGAAGCGCTTGTTGCCGTCTTCCTGGGTGACCACCTCGTACACGCCTGCCGGGCAGTAGCGCTGGGCCGGTTCGTCGTACAGCGGCAGGTTGCTGGCGATCGGCACGTTCGGGTCGGTCAGCTTCAGGTGGCAGGGTTGTTCCTCTTCGTGGTTGGTGCTGGAGAGGAATACCGAGCTGAGCTTGTCGAAGCTGAGTTTGCCGTCCGGTTTCGGGTAGTCGATCTTCTGCGAGTCGGCCGCCAGCTTCAGGCAGGCATAGTCCGGCTTGGTGTCGTGCAGGGTGAACGGCAGCTTGCCGCCGAACCAGTTCTGGTCCACGTAGTTGAACGCGCCACCGAGCAGCGGGCCGAACTTGTGCAAGGCTGGGCCGAAGTTGCGGCTGGCGAACAGTTCGTCATACAGCCAGCTGGCCTTGAACGCGCTGACATAACCGTCGAGCTGGTCACCACCCTCGCGGCCGGCGGCCAGGGCCTCGGCCACCGCTTCAGCGGCGAGCATGCCGGACTTCATGGCGGTGTGGCTGCCCTTGATCTTGGAGAAGTTCAGGGTGCCGAGATCGCAACCGATCAGCGCGCCGCCGTTGAAGACCATTTTCGGCAGCGAGTTCAGGCCGCCTTTGCAGATGGCCCGGGCACCGTAGCTGATGCGCTTGCCGCCTTCGAGGTACTGGCTCATCACCGGGTGGTGCTTGAGGCGCTGGAATTCGTCGAATGGCGACAGGTACGGGTTGGCGTAGGACAGGTCGACGATCAGGCCGACCACCACCTGGTTGTTTTCCAGGTGGTAAAGGAACGAGCCACCGGTGTTGTCCTTGGCCACCACGTCCAGCGGCCAGCCGGCGGTGTGCACCACCAGGCCCTGCTCATGCTTGGCCGGGTCGATTTCCCAGATTTCCTTCAGGCCGATGCCGTAGTGCTGGACATCGGACTCGTTGTCGAGATCGAAGCGCTTGATCAATTGCTTGCCGATGTGGCCGCGGCAGCCTTCGGCGAACAGGGTGTACTTGGCGCGCAGCTCCATGCCCGGGGTGTACAGGCCGTCCTTGGGGTTGCCTTCGCGGTCGACACCCAGGTCGCCGGTGACAATGCCGCGGACCACGCCGTTGTCGTCGAATAGCGCTTCCTGGGCGGCGAAGCCCGGGTAGATTTCCACGCCGAGGTTTTCGGCCTGCTGGGCCAGCCAGCGGCACAGGTTGCCCAGCGAGATGATGTAGTTGCCATGGTTGTGCATGGTCTTGGGCACGAACAGGTCAGGCACCTTGGTGGCGCTGCCGGCATCCTTGAGCACGTAGATGTCGTCGCGCTTCACTTCGGTGTTCAGCGGCGCACCGAGTGCTTTCCAGTCAGGGAACAGTTCGTTCAGGGCGCGGGGCTCGAACACCGCGCCGGAGAGGATGTGGGCGCCGACTTCAGAGCCTTTTTCCACCACGCAGACGCTGATTTCGCTACCGGTTTCGGCGGCCTTCTGCTTCAGGCGGCAGGCGGCGGACAGGCCTGCCGGGCCGGCGCCGACGATGACCACGTCGAATTCCATGTATTCGCGTTCCACAGGTTCTCTCCTACTCATCAAGGCTCGTGCTGTTGCTTTGTCTTATGGGTGCTTGCGCACAGTGGCTCATCACGGGAGCGAAACTGTAGCTGCGCAAATGACGGACTACACCGTTTTGTCTTGGCCGCGCATTATATCTACACCACTTGGCGGGTCCAATACAAACGTTTGTTTGAATTTGCCGCAGGCCAGTAAAATCACAGGAACGCGGCTGGAGGGTGACCGATTTGCCGTATTGACCGGATGGGGTGTTACGGTCAAGATACGAGCGGTTTTACGTTCGCCGTAGGCTTGCAGCCGGGCGCAGGTACACCTCTAAAGACCAGGTGTGGAGCAGGGTTTTCGGGCTGAAATCCGGTTTGTAGTGGAGTTTACACGCCACGACAGAAAATGACCCGCGAGTATTTGTCGCAAGAGTCCGGTCATGACTGTTCGGTCACTGTGAAGTTGCTGCCTCCCGCTACGTCTTCAGAGGTGCCCTTGTACCCACGCGCATCGCTGGGCTCTGCCCCAGGCGACTATCTATTCACCGGAGAGTAACGAGGAATCCATGAAGGTTCTTGTAGCTGTCAAACGAGTGGTCGACTACAACGTCAAGGTTCGCGTCAAAGCGGACAACTCCGGCGTCGACCTTGCTAACGTCAAGATGTCCATGAACCCCTTCTGCGAAATCGCCGTGGAAGAGGCCGTACGCCT
>NZ_JABMCN010000343.1 GCF_013179515.1 Pseudomonas sp. CM27 | reverse complement strand
CGGCCGCTCTCCTTGCCGACTGAATGCCAGTGCCGCCAGCGCGGCGTTGAAGCCATAAAGTCCAAGCCATGCCGCCTGGAAATCGCCGGCTAGCCAAGCTACGCCGGCGCCTAGCAATGAGCCAATTATCGCCCAGGTGGCGGCATAGGGATTAGCCAGGTACAAACCGCCGACGATCAGCAGCCCTGCCATGGGCTGGTCCAGTAGAAAGATCTGGCCTACTCCGCGAAGCACGGCAGATAGAGGGGCTGCGTCGACCGATGCCGAGGTGCCGGGATCGGCCAGTAGCAGCGTGGTCCAGCCCAACAGCACGAACGGCGCGGTATAGGCGACCAGCAGCTTGCCACCGCGCTTGCGCCACTGGTGGGTAATGATGCTGGACAGGCCACCCGCAGCGATGATCAGCGGCGGCAGAATGACCGACCAGGGCAGCACGGCGCTGATCAGGATGCCGATCAGCACGCCGTTGTAGCAGTACAGCCCGGCCTGGCGGTCGGCGCGGTCGTAGCCGCGGGCCTGGGCGGTCAGCAGGCCGGCCAGGGCGCCGAGCAGGGCGCCGCCGACCAGGCTGGGCGCGGTGAGCAGGATGGCCAGCAGGCAGCACAGGCCGCACAGGGGGCTGCGCAGCAGCAGTACCTGGCTGAAGCCGTTGAGTATAGCCGTGGCCCAGTCGGGGCACGGGTTGACGGAATTTTTGCTGTACATGGGGCAGTCAGTGAGGTGGGTGGAGGGCGGTGGGCCTCTTTGGGCCTCAGGTTTTCCGCAGGTGTGCTTTCAGTGTTGGCGGAGGGCTGCGCCCTCCATTCGCCGGCAAGCCAGCTCCCACAGGGGGCGCAAAGCGCCCCCTGCAATCTCAGATCAAGGTCTCGATCCGCAGGGTGTTAGTCGACCCCGGCTTGCCGAAAGGCACACCGGCAGTGATCAGCAGCGTGTCGCCACGGGTTGCCATACCCTGCGCCTGGGCAATTTCCAGCGCAGTTGAAACCACCTCGTCAACCTGACGCAGGCGGTCGTTGACCACCGAGTGCACACCCCAGGCCACGCTCAGGCGGCGCGCGGTGTTCAGGTTTGGCGTCAGGTTGAGGATCGGTGCCCGTGGTCGCTCGCGCGCAGTACGCAGGGTAGAGGCGCCCGACTCGCTGTAGTTGACCAGCACCGCCACCGGCAGGATGCCGCTGATGCGGCGAATCGCGCAGCTGATGGCGTCCGACACGGTAGCCTCGGCCTTCGGCCGGCCAACATCCAGCTGGGCCTGGTAGTCCGGGCCGTTTTCTACCTGACGGATGATCTTGCTCATCATCTGCACGGCTTCGAGCGGGTAGTCACCCGAGGCCGTCTCGGCTGACAGCATGACCGCATCGGCACCTTCGGCCACGGCGTTGGCCACGTCGGTGACTTCGGCACGGGTCGGGGCGGGCGAAAAGCGCATGGACTCGAGCATCTGCGTGGCCACCACCACCGGTTTGCCCAGCTGGCGGCAGGTAGCGATGATGCGCTTCTGGATCTGCGGCACGCTTTCGGCCGGTACTTCCACGCCCAGGTCGCCACGGGCCACCATGATCGCATCTGCCAGTTCGGCGATGGCTTGCAGTTGCTCGACCGCCGAAGGTTTTTCGATCTTGGCCATCAGGTAGGCGCGGTCGCCAATCAGCTGGCGCGCCTCGACGATGTCTTCCGGGCGCTGCACGAATGACAGGGCCACCCAGTCCACGCCCAGTTCCAGGCCGAAGGCCAGGTCGCGGCGGTCTTTTTCGGTGAGCGGGGAGAGATCGAGTACCGCTTGCGGCACGTTGACGCCCTTGCGGTCGGACAGCTCACCACCGTTCAGCACTTCGGTGTCGATGGCGTCGCTGTGCTTGGCGGTAACCCGCAGGCGCAGCTTGCCATCGTCCAGCAGCAGGTCCATGCCCGGCTCCAGCGCGGCGATGATTTCCGGGTGTGGCAGGTTGACCCGGTGGCTGTCGCCCGGGGTTTTGTCCAGGTCCAGGCGCAGCGCCTGGCCGCGTTGCAGCTGCACCTTGCCCTCGGCAAAACGGCCGACGCGCAGCTTTGGCCCTTGCAGGTCCATGAGGATGCCCAGCGGGTAGTTGAGCTGCTGCTCGACTTCACGGATCCACTGGTAGCGCAGGGCGTGGTCGGCATGTTCGCCGTGGCTGAAGTTGAGGCGGAAGATGTTCACCCCGGCTTCGACCAGCTGGCGGATGTCATCGATGCCATTGATCGCAGGGCCAAGGGTGGCGAGGATTTTGACTTTTTTATCAGGCGTCATGATTGGGCAGTCTCGAGGATCAGGATGGCGCGGAAGTCGTTGACGTTGGTGCGGGTCGGCTCGGTGACGATCAGCGCATCCAGTGCGGCGAAGTAGCCGTAGCCGTTGTTGTTGTCCAACTCGTCGCTGGCCGACAGGCCCAGGGCCTCGGCGCGGGCGTAGCTGCCTGGGGTCATGAAGGCGCCGGCGTTTTCTTCCGAGCCGTCGATGCCGTCGGTATCACCGGCCAGGGCATACACGCCCGGCAGGCCTTTGAGGCTTTCGGTGAGGCTGAGCAGGAACTCGGCGTTGCGCCCGCCACGGCCATTGCCGCGTACGGTCACGGTGGTTTCGCCGCCGGACAGGATTACGCAGGGCGCCTTCAAAGGCTGGCCGTACTGGACGATCTGCCGGGCGATACCGGCGTGCACCTTGGCCACTTCGCGCGATTCACCTTCCAGATCGCCGAGGATCAGCGGGCTGAAACCGGCCTGACGGGCTTTGACCGCCGCTGCCTCAAGCGACTGCTGGGGCTTGGCGATCAACTGGAAGTGGCTGCGGGCCAGGGCCGGGTCATCGGCCTTGACGGTTTCCGATGCGGGGTTGTTGAGCCAGTCGATAACGGCTTTCGGTGCTTCGATGTTGTAACGCTTGAGGATGGCGAGCGCATCGGCCGAAGTGCTCGGGTCGGCCACGGTGGGGCCGGAGGCAATTACCGTGGCGAGGTCGCCGGGTACATCGGAAATCGCATAGGTGTAGACCGTGGCCGGCCAGCAGGCCTTGGCCAGGCGGCCGCCTTTGATCGCCGAGAGGTGCTTGCGTACGCAGTTCATCTCGCCGATGGTGGCGCCGGATTTCAGCAGCGACTTGTTGATCTGCTGCTTGTCCGCCAGGGTCAGGCCCTCGGCAGGCAGGGCCAGCAGCGCCGAGCCACCGCCAGACAGCAGGAAGATGACGCGGTCGTCTTCGTTGAGGTTGCTGACCAGCTCCAGCACGCGCTTGGCCACGGCCAGGCCGGCGGCATCAGGGACCGGGTGGGCGGCTTCGACCACTTCGATCTTCTGGCAGTTGGCGCCGTGGCCATAACGGGTCACGACCAGGCCAGAGACTTCGCCCTGCCAGCTTTTCTCGACCACTTCGGCCATGGCGGCTGCGGCCTTGCCGGCGCCGATGACGATGACCCGGCCGCTACGGTCGGCGGGCAGATAGGGTTCGAGGACTTGGCGGGGGTGGGCGGCAGCGATGGCTGTGTCGAACAGCTCGCGGAGAATTTTTTGCGGATCGACCGACATGGCAGGCTCCCAGTTATTGTTGTTCTGCAGAATCAAAAACGCCCCTGGAACTGCCTCCGTGCAGGCCGAACCAGGGGCGGGTGTTGCTCGGTGTCACCTTATGAGCCTGTGGTCGCAGGTTCATCGGTGTGGAATTCATCGCGGGCAGGCCAGCTCCCACAGGTACAGCACAGGATTGAGGGATTGTGCGGTCCCTGTGGGAGCTGGCTTGCCGGCGATCGGGCTGCGCAGCAGCCCCCGAATTCGAATTACTTGTCGCCGCGGATCGAGAAGTTGGCCATGTGCTCCAGGCCTTTGATCAGCGCCGAGTGGTCCCAGTTGCCGCCACCCAGGGCCTGGCAGGTGTTGAACACTTGCTGGGCGTTGGAGGTGTTGGGCAGGTTGATGCCCAGTTCCTTGGCGCCCTGCAGGGCCAGGTTCAGGTCTTTCTGGTGCAGGTTGATGCGGAAGCCTGGGTCGAAGGTGCCCTTGATCATGCGCTCGGCATGCACTTCGAGGATTTTCGACGAGGCGAAACCGCCCATCAGTGCTTCACGCACCTTGGCAGGATCGGCGCCGTTCTTGGCGGCGAACAGCAGTGCTTCGCTGACGGCCTGGATGTTCAGGGCGACGATGATCTGGTTGGCGACCTTGGCGGTCTGGCCGTCGCCGTTGCCGCCCACGCGGGTGATGTTCTTGCCCATGGCTTCGAACAGCGGCAGTGCGCGCTCGAAGGCTTTCGGGCAGCCACCGACCATGATGCTGAGGGTCGCGGCCTTGGCACCGACTTCACCACCGGACACCGGGGCGTCCAGGTAGGCGGCGCCGGTGGCCTTGATTTTTTCGGCGAAGGCTTTGGTGGCGGTCGGCGAGATCGAGCTCATGTCGATCACTACCTTGTTCGGGCCGACGCCTTCGGCCACGCCGTTTTCACCGAACAGTACGGCCTCGACCTGTGGGGTGTCGGGGACCATGACGATGATGAATTCGGCTTCCTGGGCAACTTCTTTAGGGTTGGCCAGGGCCACTGCACCGGCTGCGATCAGGTCGGCAGGGGCGGCGTCGTGGTGAGTGGAAACGAACAGGCTGTGACCTGCTTTTTGCAGGTTGTGGGCCATGGGCTTGCCCATGATGCCGGTGCCGATGAAACCGATTTTAGCCATGAGAGATTACCTCGTTGTATTTGTTGAATCTCGATGGAACAGGGCAGCACAGTCCTCCTGTTGGACACAAAACTCCTGTGGGAGCGGGTTTACCCGCGAAGCAGGCACCGCGGTGGATGGCACCGGCTTTGCCGGTGTTCGCGGGTGAACCCGCTCCCACAAGGTCAATTGTGTGTCACAGGGTGTGAGCAGCCTTCAGATTGCGTTGTGGGTCTTCAGCCAGCCCAGGCCGGCTTCAGTGGTGGTCAGCGGCTTGTATTCCGCGCCCACCCAGCCCTGGTAGCCGATGCGGTCCAGGTGCTCGAACAGGAAGCGGTAGTTGATCTCGCCGGTGCCTGGCTCGTTGCGGCCGGGGTTGTCGGCCAGCTGGATATGGTTGATCAGCTTCAGGTTGGTTTCCATGGTGCGAGCCAGGTCA
>NZ_JABMCN010000342.1 GCF_013179515.1 Pseudomonas sp. CM27 | reverse complement strand
CTTTGGCCACATGGTGCTCGCCCTTTTTCAGCGGCGTCAGCATGGTGGCGCACAGCGCGGGGGTGAAGATAAGCGCAACCAGCACCGACAGGCCCATGGCCGAGACGATGGTGATGGAGAACTGCCGGTAGATCACACCGGTGGAACCGCCGAAGAACGCCATCGGCAGCAGTACCGCCGACAGCACCAGGGCGATACCCACCAGGGCGCCCTGGATCTGCTCCATCGAACGTTTGGTGGCCTCCTTGGGCGGCAGCCCTTCCTCGGACATCACCCGCTCGACGTTTTCCACCACGACGATGGCGTCATCCACCAGCAAGCCGATGGCCAATACCATGGCGAACATGGTCAGGGTGTTGATGCTGAAGCCCGCAGCGGCCAGGATGCCGAAGGTACCCAGCAACACCACCGGTACGGTCATGGTGGTGATGATGGTGGCGCGGAAGTTCTGCAGGAACAGGTACATCACCAGGAACACCAGCACCACCGCTTCGATCAGGGTGTGGATCACGCCGCTGATCGATTCGGTGACCACCGGGGTGGTGTCATACGGGAACACCGCCTTGACCCCTGGCGGGAAGAACGGCTCCAGGTCGCTGATGGTCTTGCGCAGTGCCTTGGCAGTGTCCAGGGCGTTGGCGCCGGTGGCCAGTTTTACCGCAAGGCCCGAAGCCGGCTTGCCGTTGAACTGGGCGCTGACCGCGTAGTTTTCACCACCCAGGCCCACCTCGGCGACATCGCCCAGGCGTACTTGCGAGCCATCGCTGTTGACCTTGAGCAGGATCTTTTCGAACTGCTCGGCGGTCTGCAGGCGGGTCTTGCCGATGATGGTCGCGTTCAGCTGGGTACCCGGCATGGCCGGCAGGCCGCCGAGCTGACCGGAGGACACCTGCACGTTCTGCGCGGCGACCGCGGTCTTGACGTCGACCGGGGTCAGCTGGAATTTGTTCAGCTTGGCCGGATCAAGCCAGATACGCATGGCGTACTGGGCACCGAACACCTGGAAGTCACCCACACCTGCGGTACGCGAGATCGGGTCCTGCATGTTGGAGACGATGTAGTTGGCCAGGTCGTCCTTGGTCATGCTGCCGTCTTCGGACACCAGGCCGATCACCAGCAGGAAGTTCTTCACAGCCTTGGTGACGCGGATACCTTGCTGCTGCACTTCTTGCGGCAGCAGCGGGGTGGCCAGGTTGAGCTTGTTCTGCACCTGCACCTGCGCGGTGTCGGCGTTGGTACCTTGTTCGAACGTGGCGGTAATGGTCATGCTGCCATCGGAGTTACTTTCCGACGACACATAGCGCAGGTTGTCGATACCGTTGAGCTGCTGCTCGATCACCTGCACCACGGTGTCCTGCACGGTTTGCGCCGAGGCGCCCGGGTAGGTCACGGCGATGGCGATCGCCGGCGGCGCGATGCTGGGGTACTGGTTGATCGGCAGCTTCAGGATCGACAAGGCCCCGACCAGCATGATCACCAAGGCGATCACCCAGGCGAAGATCGGGCGATCGATAAAGAACTTCGACATGGTTTACTCCGCTTTGGCGTCTGCTTTCGCCGTGTTGGCCTGGTCGGGGCTGGCCGGCTTCTGGACGTTGGTGGCTTCGCTGACCTTGACCTCGACGCCAGGGCGCACGTACTGCAGGCCTTCGGTGATCAGGCGATCGCCCGGGTTCAGGCCTTCCTCGATCAGCCAGTCGCTGCCCAGGGTACGGTTGGCCTTGAGCTGGCGCAGTTCGACCTTGTTTTCCTGGTTGACCACCAGCGCGGTCGGCGCGCCTTTCAGGTCGCGGGTCACGCCCTGTTGCGGGGCCAGGATGGCGTTGGCGTTGACCCCGGCCTTGAGCCGCGCATGCACGAACATGCCAGGCAGCAGGGTGTGGTCGGGGTTGGGGAAGATGGCGCGCAGGGTGACCGAACCGGTGGTCTCGTCGACCGCCACTTCGGAGAATTCCAGGCGGCCTTGCTGCTTGAACAGGCTGCCGTCTTCCAGCACCAGTTGCACCGAGGCGGCGTTGTCGCCGGCCTTCTGCAGCTGGCCGCTTTCGAGGTCACGGCGCAGCTTGAGCAGCTCGGCGGTGGACTGGGTGACGTCGACGTACATCGGGTCGAGCTGCTGGATGGTGGCCATGGCGTTGGTCTGGCCGTTGTTCACCAGTGCACCCTCGGTGAACGAAGAACGGCCGATACGGCCGCTGATCGGTGCCAGCACCTTGGTATAGCGCAGGTCGATCTGGGCGCTCTTGAGCGAAGCCTCGGCCTGCAATCGTTTGGCATTGGCGTCGTCGTATTCCTGCTTGGACACCGCCTGCTCGTCGATCAGCTGCTTGTAGCGCTCGGCCAGGGAGCGGGTGGCCTGCAGGTTGGCCTGGGCATTGCCCAGCGTGGCTTCGTACACGGCAGGGTCGATCTGGTACAGCTGCTGACCTTCCTTGACGTCGCTGCCTTCCTTGAACAGACGCTTGAGGATGATGCCGTTGACCTGCGGGCGCACTTCGGCGACGCGGTAGGCACTGGTACGCCCCGGCAGTTCCGAGGTCAGGGTGAAGGCTTGCGGCTGGATGGTCACGACGCCGACCTGAGGAGCCTGCGCCGCTGGCGCTGCTTCTTCTTTCTTGCAGCCACTGAGCAGGGTTGCCAGGGCGACGGCGGAAACCAGAGCGGTAACGGCTGGCTTGAATTGCATGAGGATCCTCGGATCGCTAGAGCAGGGAGACGCTCAAGAGTAATGGAAGAGTCTGATCTGGAAAAATTGCTATCCGGTAGATAAATAGCTTGCTAAGGAATATACTTACATTCATGGTTGTTTGTAAATACCGCTGGGTGGTACTCGGGTACTGCCACAGCCCTGATTAGCTTATCCGTGAGGCCCCCTGCAGAGGTGCCCGCGAAGCGTTCTCCCGTGCGCGCCGCGCGTTCGGGCCAGATGAGGTTGTACTGCCATGGTCCGTCGAACCAAAGAGGAAGCCCAGGAAACCCGCGCCCAGATCATCGAGGCGGCGGAAAGGGCTTTCTACAAGCGCGGGGTTGCGCGCACCACCCTGGCCGACATCGCCGAACTGGCGGGTGTGACCCGGGGCGCGATCTACTGGCACTTCAACAACAAGGCCGAGCTGGTGCAGGCATTGCTCGACAGCCTGCACGAGACCCATGACCACCTGGCGCGGGCGAGCGAAAGCGAGGACGAAGTCGACCCGCTTGGCTGCATGCGCAAATTGCTGCTGCAGGTGTTCAACGAGCTGGTGCTCGATGCCCGGACCCGGCGTATCAATGAAATCCTGCATCACAAGTGCGAGTTCACCGATGACATGTGTGAAATTCGCCAGCAACGGCAAGGTGCGGTGCTGGATTGCCATAAGGGCGTTGCCCTGGCGTTGGCCAATGCCGTGCGCCGGGGGCAGCTGCCGGGCGAGCTGGATGTCGAGCGCTCGGCGGTGGCCATCTTCGCGTATGTGGATGGCCTGATCGGGCGCTGGCTGCTGCTGCCTGACAGTTTCGATCTGTTGGGTGATGTCGAAAAATGGGTCGACACCGGGCTGGATATGCTGCGCTTGAGCCCGGCTCTGCGCAAATGACACTTTGTTAAGGATTGTGAGGGAGTGTTTCCCCCACGTATTAACAGAGGATTAAATGCGCGGCGCGGGGCGCCCCTAATGGCCGCGTAACTGCCGGTCTGGCAAGGCAATCGCTGCAACCAGCCCCAGTACAGCCACGGCAGCACTGGCCATCAGCAGCTGCCGGAACGTCTCCAGTAGCCGCCCCTGCGTTGCCAGGTCCACCTCGCCAGCCTTCAAGCTGCCAAGCAATGGGTTGCCCAGCAGTTCGAAGCCGCCCTGGTGCAGCAGCGTCAGCAGCAGGCTGGACATGCACGCCACACCCATGGCACCACCGAGCGAGCGGAACAGGTTGGTGGTGCTGGTGGCGACGCCAATATCCCTGCTGTCCACCGCACTTTGCGTACCCACCAGCGAGGTCGGGAACTGCAGCCCGCAGGCAATCCCGGTCAGTAACATGAACAGTGCGCTGAGCAGCGCCGACTGCGGCGGTGTCAGCGCCATGGCGAAGATGGCCAGCGGCATCAGCAGCGCCCCGGCAAGGATCTGCGGCTTGTAGCGCCCGGTTCGGCTGGTCATGCGCCCGCCGGTGAAGGCGCCCATGGGCAGCCCCATGGCCAGCGGCAGCAAATGCAGGGCGGCGCTGTCGGCGCCGGCGCCGGTGATGCCCTGGTAGCGCAAGGGCATCAGCATGGTCAGGGAAATCGACTGGAAACTGGCGAAAAAGATCACCCCCCAGCACAGCACTGCCACCCGGTTGCCGAACAGGCCGAGCGGCAGCAGTGGCTCTGGGCAGCGGCGTTCATGGACGGTGAACAGCGCCAGGCCGAGCACGGCGCAAGCGAACAGCGCCAGTACGGCCGGATTGGCCCAGCTATGGCCCTGGCCGACCAGGGTGATGCCCAACAGCAAACTGCCCAGGCCAAGGATCAGCAGCACGGCGCCCACGTAGTCCACCCGGGCCTGGCGACGCTGCACCGGCAGGCCGCCCAGGGCCCGGCGGATTGCCCACAAGGCCACCAGCCCCAGCGGCAGGTTGATCCAGAACACCCAGCGCCACGACAGGTACTCGGTGAGCCAGCCGCCCAGCACCGGCCCGGCGACGCTGGCCACTGCATACATGCTGCTGAAGTAACCCTGGTAGCGGCCGCGTTCGCGCGGCGGCACGAAGTCGCCGATGATTGCCTGGCTCACCGAAACCATACCGCCTGCGCCAATGCCCTGCAGCACCCGGGCCAGCACCAGTTGCGGCATGTCCTGGGCCAGGGCGCAGGCAATCGAGGCCACCGTGAACAGGCTGATGCCGGTGAGGATCATCCGCCGACGACCGTACAGGTCACCGAGCTTGCCGTAGATCGGCACGGCTACGGTCATCGCCACCATGTAGCCGGAGATGACCCAGGCCAGCAGACCGACATCGTTGAACTGGGCCGAGATCGCCGGCAGCGAGACGGCGACGATGGTCTGGTCGAGCGCGCCGAGGAAGATCGCCAGCATCAGGGCGGTGAGCACGTTGCGCAGGGAGGTGGGCGGCAGGGCGGCGGTCACGGGTTTACCT
>NZ_JABMCN010000341.1 GCF_013179515.1 Pseudomonas sp. CM27 | reverse complement strand
ACGAAATTGTAATTTTCTAGCCACCCCTCTGATAGCTACCGCTCATTAGAGTGCCATCACCTAATCAAGTGGGGCTTGGCAGCTGTTTCGGCGTTCTCGCCAAGCTTTATCGAAGTTTGTGCACGAGGACCATCAAAGTGCCCCGGTATAACCGCAATGTCTTATCCAAGACCTCCGTCTCGCCCTGGAAGATCGCTGCACTCTGTGCAGTCATCTCTGGATTGATGGCACCTGCAGCTCTTGCTCAAAGCATCAGCTTGCCCCAGGCGCTTTCGACGGCCATGGATGCCAACCCTGACCTGGCCGCGGCCCGGCAAGAGATTGGCATCGCTGATGGTGCTCGCAAGCAGGCCGGGCTTATCCCCAACCCCACTATTTCGTACGACGTGGAAGACACCCGTCGTAACACCAGCACGACGACCGTGTCGCTTAGCCAAACCCTGGAGCTGGGTGGTAAGCGGGGAGCTCGTGTTGACGTCGCCACTTACGGGCAGACCGCCGCACAGCTGGAGTTGGACCGTCGCGTGAACGGTCTGCGGGCAGACGTCGTACAGGCCTTCTACGCCGCATTGCGGGCCCAGACAGGCCTTGACCTGGCCAAGCAATCTCTCGAACTGACTGAGCGCGGTCTCCGCATCGTCGATGGTCGTGTTCGCGCAGGTAAATCGTCTCCAGTAGAGGCCACCCGCGCCCAAGTACAACTGGCCGAAGCAAAGCTGCAAGTTCGACGTGCCGAAACCGAAAAGACGACCGCTTACCAGCAACTCGCTCAAATTACCGGGAGCTCGGTCACCGTCTTTGATCGACTCGAATCGCCAACCCTCTCCCCGGGACTGCCACCGCGGACTGAAGAGCTGCTGGCGAAGCTCGATCAGACCGCAGAAATGCGCCAGGCCGTGGTACAGATCGACAAGAGCGATGCCTCGCTCGGTTCAGAGAAAGCTCAGCGTATCCCGAACCTTACCGTCAGCGTAGGTAGCCAGTACGACCGCTCTGTGCGCGAGCGTGTCAACACTGTGGGCGTCTCTATGCCTTTGCCGCTGTTTGATCGCAACCAGGGCAACATTCTTTCCGCTTCTCGTCGTGCAGATCAGGCCCGAGACCAGCGCAATGCTGTGGAGCTGCGGCTGCGCACCGAAACCCAAACCGCGTTGAACCAGTGGTCCACCGCCATGCAGGAGGTCGAGTCCTACGACAAGACCATTCTGCCGTCAGCCCAACAAGCCGTAGATACCGCAACCCGCGGCTTCGAGATGGGCAAATTCGGCTTCATCGAAGTGCTGGATGCCCAGCGCACCTTGATCGTCGCTCGTGGCCAATATCTCGAATCGTTGGCAGCGGCGACCAATGCGCGTGCGCAGGTGGAAAGGGTTTATGGCGAAGTCGGCTCAACTGCCGGCGCTCGCTGAACGGGCCAAACATTTTCTTCGGCACACAGCCTTGAACAAGCCGGTGCCTACGATCAGCAGGAGTAGCAATGGATAACAAACGCAAGATCGCCCTCGCGGTAGCCGCTGTGGCAGCCCTCGGATTTGGCAGCCTTGCCTGGAACAACAGTTCTGGACAGCAGGCCGCTAGTACCGCCGAGCATGGCGCTAACGATGGCCATGGCGACGAAAAGAAAGCCGCATCTGCCGCCAAAGAGGAGGGTGATGAGGGCCATGGTGAAGAAGGCCACAGCGAAGAGGGCGGTGAAGAAGAGGGCAAGCTGACGCTTAGCGCTGAGCAGATCAAGGCTGCCGGCGTTGCCCTGGAAGCTGCAGCGCCGCGTGACTTGGGTACAGTCGTGAGCTTCCCGGGCGAAATTCGCTTCGATGAAGACCGGACCGCCCACGTGGTTCCTCGTGTTCCTGGCGTTGTAGAGGCTGTCCAAGCCGACCTGGGTGAGACGGTCAAAAAGGGTCAGGTCCTCGCTGTAATCGCGAGCCAGCAGATCTCTGACCTGCGCAGCGAACAACAGGCCGCACAGCGTCGCGTCGAACTGGCGCGAGTGACCTTCGAGCGTGAGAAGCAGCTGTGGCAGGACAAGATTTCCGCGGAGCAAGACTACCTCCAAGCACGCCAAGCGCTGCAAGAAGCGGAGATCTCCTTGGCCAACGCCAAGCAGAAGGTCGGTGCGATCGGTGCTTCGGTTAACTCCGTTGGCGGTAATCGTTACGAACTCCGAGCTCCTTTCGACGCCGTGGTGGTGGAGAAACACCTGACCGTTGGCGAAGTCGTCAGCGAGGCGACCAACGCCTTCATCCTTTCTGACCTGAATCAGGTCTGGGCAACCTTCGCCGTCCCGCCTACAGATCTGGGCAAGGTCACGACTGGTCGTGCGGTGAAAGTCTCTTCGCCTGACATGAATGTCGAGGTCGAAGGGAAGGTGGGTTATGTCGGGAGCCTGCTGGGCGAGCAAAACCGCGCAGCCACTGTCCGCGTCACCTTGACCAACCCCAACGGTGCCTGGCGTCCAGGCCTGTTCGTGAACATTGCGGTCACTTCCCAGACTGATCGAGTTGCCGTAGCGGTCCCTGAGCACGCAGTCCAGACCGTTGAAGACAAACCCTCGGTATTCGTACGCACCCCAGATGGGTTTGACACCCGCCCGGTAAAACTGGGTCGTCGCGACAATGGGTACGTGGAAGTCATCGACGGTATTGAAGCCGGCGCCCAGGTAGCAACCAGTGGCAGCTTCACACTCAAGTCCGAGCTCGGCAAAGCTTCTGCCGAACACGGTCACTGATGCGAACTGACAGGATGATTTCTCATGTTTGAACGTATCATCAGATTCGCCATCGAGCAGCGCATCGTAGTAATGATCGCTGTTCTGATCATGGCGGGTATCGGTATCTACAGCTATCAAAAGCTGCCCATCGATGCGGTACCCGATATCACCAACGTCCAGGTGCAGATCAACACTGCAGCGCCTGGTTATTCGCCTTTGGAAACCGAACAACGGATCACGTTTCCAGTTGAAACGGCCATGGCCGGTCTCCCGGGCCTTCAGCAGACCCGTTCCCTGTCTCGCTCTGGCTTGTCTCAGGTCACCGTGATCTTCAAGGATGGCACTGACATCTTCTTTGCCCGCCAGTTGATCAACGAGCGGCTGCAGGTTGCGAAGGAACAGCTGCCAGAAGGCGTAGAGGCCGTTATGGGCCCGGTATCTACCGGCCTCGGCGAGATCTTCCTGTGGACCGTTGAAGCCGAAGATGGCGCGGTCAAAGAGGACGGTACGCCTTACACCCCGACCGACCTGCGCGTGATCCAAGACTGGATCATCAAGCCTCAGCTGCGCAACGTCCCGGGTGTAGCCGAGATCAATACCATCGGCGGCTATGCCAAGCAGTTCCTGGTTGCGCCAGATCCTAAGCGCCTGGCTACCTACAAGCTTACCCTCAATGACCTGGTCGCAGCGTTGGAAAGTAACAATGCCAACGTCGGCGCCGGCTACATCGAACGTAATGGTGAGCAGTTGCTCATCCGTGCGCCCGGCCAGGTAGGCAACATCGAAGACATCGCCAACATCGTGATCACCAGCGTGGATGGTGCACCGATTCGCATCAGCAGCGTTGCTGACGTCAGCATCGGTAAAGAACTCCGCACAGGTGCTGCTACTGAGAACGGCCGCGAAGTCGTGCTCGGTACCGTGTTCATGCTGATTGGTGAAAACAGCCGTACTGTGTCTCAAGCTGTCGCCGCCAAACTGGCGGACATCAACCGCACCCTGCCAAAGGGCGTGGTGGCTGTGACCGTTTACGACCGTACCAACCTGGTTGAAAAAGCCATCGCGACGGTGAAGAAGAACCTGGTAGAAGGCGCGATCTTGGTAATCGCGATTCTGTTCCTGTTCCTCGGCAACATCCGTGCAGCCCTGATCACCGCGATGGTGATTCCGCTGTCCATGCTTTTCACCTTCACAGGCATGTTCAACAACAAGGTCAGTGCCAACTTAATGAGTTTGGGGGCACTCGACTTCGGCATCATCGTCGACGGTGCCGTGGTTATTGTAGAAAACGCGATCCGTCGACTGGCTCATGCGCAGCATAAGCATGGCCGCATGCTCACCAAAACCGAACGCTTCCACGAGGTCTTTGCCGCGGCGCGAGAAGCTCGCCGGCCGCTGATCTTCGGTCAGCTGATCATCATGGTGGTGTACCTGCCGATCTTCGCCCTCACCGGCGTCGAAGGCAAAATGTTCCACCCTATGGCGTTCACCGTTGTGATGGCTCTGCTGGGCGCAATGATCCTGTCCGTTACCTTTGTTCCTGCAGCTATTGCCATGTTCGTCACTGGCAAGGTGAAGGAAGAGGAAGGCGTGGTCATGCGCACAGCTCGACTGCGCTATGAGCCGGTTCTGCAATGGGTGCTGGGACATCGGAACATCGCTTTCTCGGCCGCAGTAGCCTTGGTCGTGCTCAGTGGTGTGCTGGCAAGTCGTATGGGTAGCGAGTTCATCCCAAGCCTCAGTGAGGGTGACTTTGCGATGCAGGCCATGCGTGTGCCTGGAACGAGCCTCACTCAGTCCGTCGAGATGCAGCAGCGTCTGGAGAAAGCGGTAATAGCGCAGGTGCCTGAAGTCGAGCGGATGTTCGCACGCTCGGGTACCGCGGAAATTGCATCTGACCCGATGCCACCGAACGCCTCCGACGCCTACATCATGCTCAAGCCTCAGGATCAGTGGCCTAACCCCAAGAAGCCTCGCGATGAGCTGATTGCTGAGGTGCAGAAGGCCGCAGCGGGTGTTCCAGGAAGCAACTACGAGTTGTCGCAGCCAATCCAACTGCGTTTCAACGAGCTGATTTCGGGCGTGCGTAGTGATGTCGCTGTGAAGGTCTTCGGCGATGACATGGACGTGCTCAACAACACCGCCAACAAGATCGCGGCAGCGCTCAAAGCGGTACCGGGCTCGTCGGAAGTGAAAGTTGAGCAGACATCCGGCCTGCCGGTGCTGACAATCAACATCGACCGCGAGAAAGCAGCACGCTACGGCCTGAACATCGCGGATGTTCAGAACTCGATCGCTATCGCCGTGGGTGGTCGCCAGGCCGGCACGCTGTATGAGGGCGACCGTCGGTTCGACATGGTAGTGCGCCTGCCTGAGACCGTTCGCACCGACGTAGCGGGGATGTCCAGTTTG
>NZ_JABMCN010000340.1 GCF_013179515.1 Pseudomonas sp. CM27 | reverse complement strand
TGGGCATGGAGAGCATGATCGCCGTGTCGCTGCTGGTGGCTGCCGGGGCTGTACTGCTACCAAGCCGTCAAGTACTGATGGCCATGGCCATGCCGGTATTCGCCCTGTTCCATGGCTGGGCTCATGGCGTGGAGGCAACACCGAGCGCGTTCTGGCAGTTCAGCGCCGGTTTCGTGATGGTCAGTGGCCTGTTGCTGGCGGCTGGCTTCGCTGTCGGTTGCCTGCTGCGCCGGCACAGCGGCCTGCAGAAAGCGTTCGGCGGTGGCCTGCTGGCCGGCGCGGCACTGGTGCTGGCCGGTTGATGAGCAGCGACCTGGCGTTACTGCGCCTGCTGCAGCTGGCCAGCCCCGGTTTGCCGGTGGGTGGCTTCACCTACTCGCAAGGCCTGGAATGGGCGGTAGAGGCGGGCTGGGTGCGGGACGTAAGCGGTTTCGCTGCCTGGCAGCGCGAGCAGCTTCACGACACCCTGGCCCACCTTGACTGGCCGGTGATGGCGCGCCTGTACCACGCCTGCCAGGCCGCTGACCCCGAGGCCTTCGGCCATTGGAGCCGCTTTCTGCTGGCCAACCGCGAAACCGCCGAGCTGCGCCTGGAAGAACAACAGCGTGGCGCGGCGCTGGCGCGGTTGCTTGACGGTTGGCAACTCGGCCAAGTGCCGGCCTGGCGCGCGAGCCTGGAGCTGACCCAATTGGGCGGCATGGCCTGGCTGGCGGCGCACTGGGCCATCCCGCTGCGCCAGCTGGCCTTGGGCCACGGCTTTGCCTGGCTGGAGGGCGCGGTCATGGCCGGGGTCAAGCTGGTGCCGTTCGGCCAGCAGGCGGCGCAGACACTGCTGCACGACCTGGGCGCAGATTTGCCCGCCGCGCTCGACCAGGCACTGACCCTGGGCGACGACCAACTCGGTGGCGGCCTGCCATTGCTGGCCATTGCTTCATCGCGTCATGAAACCCAATACACCCGTTTGTTCCGTTCTTGAGGACTGCCTGCATGCAAAGCTATCAACAACCCCTGCGCGTCGGTGTCGGCGGCCCGGTCGGCTCTGGCAAGACCGCATTGCTGGAAGCGCTGTGCAAAGCCATGCGCGACCGTTACCAGATCGCTGTGGTGACCAACGATATCTACACCAAGGAAGATCAGCGCATTCTCACCGAAGCCGGTGCCCTGGAGCCGGAGCGCATCGTCGGCGTAGAAACCGGCGGCTGCCCGCACACGGCCATCCGTGAAGACGCTTCGATGAACCTGGCGGCGGTCGAAGCGCTGGCGCGCAAGTTTGGCAACCTGGAGGTGATTTTCGTTGAAAGCGGCGGTGACAACCTCAGCGCCACATTCAGCCCGGAGCTGGCCGACCTGACCATCTACGTGATCGACGTGGCCGAGGGCGAGAAGATCCCGCGCAAGGGCGGCCCGGGCATCACCAAGTCGGATTTCCTGGTGATCAACAAGACCGACCTGGCGCCTTATGTCGGCGCTTCGCTTGAGGTAATGGCGAGCGATACCCGGCGCATGCGCCCGCAGCGGCCGTGGACCTTCAGCAACCTGAAGAAGGGCGAGGGGTTGCAGGCGGTGATCGATTTCATCGTCGAGCGCGGGATGCTGGGTGTGCGCGCATAATGGCATACCGGGCCTGCACATGACTTACTGATTTGGCAGGGACCCTGTGGGAGCGGGCGTGCCCGCGAACACCGGCGCAGCCGGTGCCATGCACCACGTTGGATTCTTCGCGGGCGCGCCCGCTCCCACAGGGTACGCGGAGCGCCCAGCATCAGTTCCCTGTACGAAAGCGCAGCCCAATGGGCCGGGAACCCTCCTGCAGCCGCTCCGCGTATGGGTTTGATATCAGTTGTGGCAGCAGTGCGGCTTGTCGGGCTGCCCTTCGTAGCGGTCATGATGGCGAACCCAATCCATGGTCCCGGCTTCGTTGCGACCCAGCGGCGCGATGTCGAGGAAGTTGTAGGTATTGACCAGGATATCCAGCCCCCGGGCGTAGGTTGAATAGGTGTGGTACACGCTACCGTCCGCCTCGCGGTAGAAGGCACTCAAGCCGGGCAACTCGCTTTCGTTGCCGTCATACGCTTCATAGTTGTACTGCCTTTCACCTTCGCTGCCGACACTGACACCAAAGTCCTCGTTGAAGCCGCTGCCATTCGACGAATACCAGGGGAATCGCCAGCCCATTCGCTGGCGGAATGCCTGGAACTCGTGATACGGCGCCCGCGACACGGCCACCAGCGACACGTCGTGGTGGGCCAGGTGCAGGTTGGCACCGTCGAAGTGGTCGGCCAGGAACGAGCAACCGGGGCAGCCCTCGCTCCAGCCTTCCACGAACATGAAATGGTACAGCAGCAACTGGCTGCGGCCTGCAAACAGGTCCGCCAGGCCAAGTTCGCCGTCTGGCCCGTGGAAGCGATAGTCGTGTGCGACCTTGACCCAAGGCAGGGCGCGACGGGCGGCGGCCAGTGCGTCGCGGTGGTGGGTGAAGGCTTTTTCGTGCAGCCACAGCTGCCGGCGGGCCGCCAGCCATTGGCTGCGGTCAACCACCGGGTGCCTGTTTTCGCTTGTGCTCATGGTGCTGTCTCCACGCTTGGGGGATTCACACACTAGTCGAGCATGACCAAGCCGAATCGACGGGCACCGGTGGCCGGGCGATGGGCGGTAACGATCAGCCCGAGTGAGCGATCTGATCCTCGGTCAGTTCATCTGCCGCTTCATCCTCGCCCGGCAGTGCGGTGATCACGCTGAAGTCACTGACTTCCACCTTGCCGCCGCCATAACCCAGCAAATGGAAGGAAAACGCCTTGCGCCCTGTCGGGTTGTCGAAACTGAACTCCATTTCCAGCGGCTGTTCGGCGGTGACCCTCACCTCGGCAGGCAAGCCCAGTGGCACATCCTGCTCCAGCTGCTTGGCCTTGAGTTGTATGTAGGCGGTGCGCGTAGGGTCCAGCGAGCGCACCTTGACCCGCACGCGGGTATGCGAGCCGCCGGGCATCTCCAGGTACTGGGCGCCAATCAGGTTGTCGGCCCAGTCATCGTGAATGCGCTTGCGCAACTTGATCGGCGAAGGGCCGCCGAACTGGTAGCGCAAGTTGAGCGGGGTTTGCAGCAGGGACTGGTCGAGCACCCCGGCCAGTGCGCCGATCTGCTGGCCGAGCAGGCTGTCGCCAGGGCCGAGGTAGCGTGCCTGATCGGCGATGAAACCTTTGCTGGCGTAACGCCGGCAGCGCTGCTGGAAGTCGCATTCGGTGAACACGCCCTGGCCGTTGTGGTAACGCAGCATGCCGTTGGTGTAGGAGATCATCTCGCGACCGGTATCGTAGTCGCGGTACAACGAGCGCCCACCCAGCGCTATTGGAATCGGCAGGGCGAAGTAGTCCAGCAGCGAGGTGGCCAGGTCGACATGGCCGTAGGTGCCGCGCTTGATAGGCGGCAACCGGGCCTGTTCCGGCGCCAGGGTGAGGTTGAAGCCCCAGGCCGAAGCCAGGCGCACGCCGTCGATGCCGTGGGATTCGTCGGAGGTCACCACTACCAGCGTGTCCTTGAGCACGCCCTTGCGTTCGAGGTTGTCGAGAAATGCGCCGATCGCGTCGTCCAGGTAAGCCACCGCTGCCTGTTTCGGCGTGTCGTAGCGCTGCAGGTATTCGGCCGGTGCCGAGTAAGGCTGGTGGGTACCCACGGTGAGCAGGGTCAGCATCCACGGCTTGTCCTGCTTTTGCAGTTTGTCGACATAACCCAGGGCCCCTTCGAAGAAGGACCGGTCATCCTTGCCCCACGGGAAGTCCAGGTAGTTCTTGTTGCGGAACCATTCCAGGCCATGCACCGAGTCGAAGCCGATGTGCGGCATGATGCGGTCCTTGGCCATGAAGCGCAGGCCGGCGCCCTGCAGGTAGTGGGTGGTAAAGCCGGCCTGGCGCAATTGCGTCGGCAGGCAGGCCTGGTTGCGCTGGTGCTGGGTCAGCAGCTCGACGCCCTTGGGGGTGCCGTTGGCGAGCTTGTCGTAGTCCCCACATAGCATCGCGTACAGGCCGCGAATGGTCTGGTGCGTGTGCAGCACGTAGTCCGGGGTGCTCATGCCGCGCTCAGCCCATTGGCTGAGCCTGGGCATCAGGTTTTCATCGAAGCGACTGTGCAGGGCCTGGCGGTTGGGCCGTACGTAGGCCCCGGGGATGCCTTCGACGGTGATCAACAGCAGGTTGCGGGCGCTGCCAGGCCCGGCCAGCAGCCGTTGGCCATGCAGGTCGGACTGGGTCAGGCCGCTGCTGGCCAGCGGCGTGAAGGTTTGCGTATGGCCCATCCAGCCTTCGACCTGTCGCTGCAGGTTGCCGACCCCGGCCGACATCAGCTGGTGGCTGAGGTTGTACTGGCGCCACTGGTCAGCATCGGAAGGTTGCAGCTGCTGGCTGCCCCAATGGGCGCCGAACAGCACCAGCGGGATGGCCCAGGCCCTGCGCGGCAAGGCGCGGCCGCGGTGTGCGCGGCTGCGCCAGGCAGTGGCAAGCCAGGCCAGCAAGCCGCCACCCAGCACCCAGGGCAGCCAGGCATGCGCCAGGCCGCCACCGGTCGAGTTCTCCATGAACTGCGGGTCGACCAGGTAGGCCAGGTCGGCGCTGGTGGGCAACCGGCCCACGGCACTGACGAGTTCGGCCGAAGCCACCCACAGGGCTGCCCAGGCCAGGAGTACGGGCAGGGCCAGCCACCACGGCCGGCGGTGCAGCAGCAAGAGCAGCAGGCTGCCCAGGGCAAGGTCGGACAGGTAGCCGAGCGGGCTGGACCAGCCCAGGATGGCGCGCATACCCAGTGGGATCACCAGTACCAGCACCGCCAAGGCAGTAAACCGGGTACGTGGGTGGTCTGACAGGCTTTTCACAAAAACTTCCCTTTTGCCATAAAATCGTCATGCGGATGTGCTTGATGATAACAGGCCGGGGGAGGGAAAGCGGGCGGCTACAAGCCCTGTAAACAAAAGCCGGGCCCGCTCGCGCAGGCCCGGCTGGGGGCAACTGTCAGAAGTAGTAGGGGAATTTCAGGCTGAAGGAAAAGTCTGGCGCGTCGTCGGTCAGACCAATGGACAGGTTGGGCACGATGGTCAGGTTGTTGGTGGCGGCGAAGGTCAGGCCGACGTTGAAGTTGGCCGCGTTGTAGTCGCTGTTCGAGATCGACTGCCAGTCGCCGCCATCGGGCTTGATCTTGCTTTTGCGGGCAAACTGGTCGGACACTGAGAAC
>NZ_JABMCN010000034.1:6567-30398 GCF_013179515.1 Pseudomonas sp. CM27 | reverse complement strand
CCTCAACTGATACCAGCGGTAGACGGCAACGGCTTCGACGTCGTGTATGAGCGCACAAGCCAGCTCAGCGTGAAGCAGTGCGCGAGTCTGCTGGAGTGGATTCAGGCGTTTGGCGCTGAGCACCAGGTTCGCTGGAGCCAGAAGGATCTGTGGGAGGGGCGCTACTGATGCTTGCCAAGGAGATCAAACCGAAGAAGTGCAAGGCGCCAGGCTGCGGCCAGCACTTCAAACCGTCAATGACCACGCAGAAGGTGTGCAGCATCGCCTGTGCGCTGGCCATGTCGAAGGATTCGAGGGTGCAGAAGGTCGCGGCCAGGGCCATCACCAAGCAGGCCCGCCAGGAGCTCCAGGCGCGCCGTGAGAAGCTGAAGACTAAGGGTGACCACCTGCGGGAGGCCCAGCAGGCGTTCAACGCTTACATCCGCGAGCGGGACCGTTTGGCGGGGTATCGCTGCATCTCCAGCGGGCGACCCCTGGACTGGAACGGCAACGCCGTAGATGCCGGGCACTATCGCAGCACCGGTGCCGCCCCGCACCTGCGCTTCGACGAGAACAACTGCCACGCCCAGTCGAAGCACGACAACCGATACCTATCCGGGAACGTAGCGGACTACCGGATCGGCCTCATCGAGCGCATCGGCCTGGAAGCTGTAGAGGCCCTGGAAAGGGACCAATCAGCCCGCCGCTACACCATCGAAGACCTGCAGGCCATCAAGGCCCTGTACAGGCAGAAGCTCAAAGACCTGAGGAGGGCAGCAGCATGACACCAGCATGGGGATTCCTGATTTTGGCCACCCTCATGGTGGTGGGTGGAGCGGCGTTGTCCTGGGCTGGGGCAGTGCGCCGCAAGCGTTGCTACGAAGAATTTCTGCTGAAGAAGACCAATCGCATCCAGGGAGAACGACCATGAAAGTAATCAGCGCTCGCCAAGTTTGGCACGACGCACTGCACGAGAACCGCGCATCCGCCCTGGCCGTGGCCGCAGAGCAGGCAGCCCTGGGCAAGAAGGGTGGCTCCGCCGACGTGAAGATCATGGTCATGCTCGAGAATCACGACGGTCAGGAGGTCTGCAAGGTGTACGAGGTTCGCAAGGAAGGGGTGCAGGAAACCCGCCCGGGCCGGCGCCTCACCAACGACCGCTGCGCCCACATGCTGACCGCCGGCCTGGTGCTCCAGGCGATCGATTCCTTGCCGAAGTCGCTGCGCCACCTTGGGCACTTCCTGTACTCGCCGGTGGCCAGCGGCAACGACCTGAGCATATCCCATGGCCTGGTATGGCTTGGAAGCGGCCTGGAAGCGCTCACAGACCGCAAGAAGCAGCGAGCCTACTGGATGGCCATGGCTGCGCTCCAATCGCACAAGATCCTCGTTCACGGCGGCGAGGCGATGGGTCCGGGGGCGGTGTGCATGTTCGTCGAGGATCGCACTGGCGAGAAGATGAACCCGCAGAACTGGGCAAGGGACTGGCAAGAGGTGTGGGATGCTCTCTGCGCCCAGGTCGACAAGCTCGACAAGCAGGCCCTAAAGCCAGTTGCTCGGGTGGTGGAAAGGCTCCGTGAGCGCAATGACGAGGAGCAGGAAATAGCCGCTTGACAGTTTGAGGAGTGTTTTGGCACTATTTCGCCATCGTCATAATTTCGCCTTTGGCGAAAACATTCAAAGCCCGGCCCACAAAGCCGGGTTTTTTATTGCCCGAATAGGCCCTCAAGAGTCCCGGCCAAGCGCCGGGATTTTTGTTCCAGCAAGAAACGCAA
This sequence comes from Pseudomonas sp. CM27, assembly GCF_013179515.1. Lineage (GTDB taxonomy): Bacteria > Pseudomonadota > Gammaproteobacteria > Pseudomonadales > Pseudomonadaceae > Aquipseudomonas. The sequence continues at coordinate 28,644 of NZ_JABMCN010000034.1, read as the reverse complement.
CTGCAGCCAGGGCAGGCCTCATGGCACGGCCTGCCTGCAAAAGTATGGAGAGGGGAATTTGATCTACTTGGTAGAGGTGGAGAATTTCCGATTCATCAAGATCGGGTATTCGGCAAATGACGATGTGAGCGTTAGGATTTCGCAGCTCCAGACTGGAAACCCTCATCAGATCAATCCGGTTTTTTGCGTGGATGGCACCTTGCGCCAGGAGCAGGCGCTCCACGCTGCAATGGCAGCGGCAATGCTGAGGATTCGGATCGGCATTCCAGGAAATGAGTGGTACCCAGGGAGGCATCCAATCATCAAGGAGATGATTGAGGCGCTTCGGTCTGGGCCAAACCAAGCGATGGCCTTTCTCGACAAGTATCACGCGTCAGTCAAGCAGCCGAGTCCGAATAAGCCTGACCTGACCCCGAATATCAAGATCAAGCGCAAGTGCAGAAGCGCTGCGTAGTAAATCGCGGGTAGAGCAGGTCGCTAGACAGCCCTCCAAGCTGACGATCGGGGTTCGATTTCCCGTATCCGCTCCAATTTCGTTATGTGCTGCTCCGCACGCTTGCCCGGCCCCTCAATAGGGTCCTGCCGGGCCTTTTATTCTAGGAACCACACATGGCCGAACCAGCAAGCACGACTGCCGGCGTCCTGCTGGTGAAGTACGGCGTGATAATTGGCGGCTTCGCAGGAGCGATCCTCTCGCTGACCTTCCTGCGGGGTCTCACTCGAGGCCAGGCAGTCGCGGCCTTCTTCACCGGCTTCGCTTCAGCGATCTTTTGCACCCCGCTCGCCATCACTTACTTCAAGCTTGAGGCAGGCGGAGAAGCCCAATACGGCGTGGCCTTTCTGATAGGCCTTCTGGCAATGAACATCATCCCGGTGCTGAAGTCGCTGGTTGGGTCGTTCGGAGCCAAAGGAGCTACCTGATGAGCTCGACCCTGATTTCAACCCTGATCGGCGCCAATGCCTTCCTGAGCGTGCTGGTGGTGATCGCTGCGTGCGACTACCTGCGCCGGATACGCCCGATGGACCATCCATTGCTGGCTGTCGCGTTCTACCTGGTGGCCATCGGCGCATTCGGCTCCTTCGTCCTGGCCATGAGCGGACATGTGCCCACCCTGTACGGCGTGATCCTCAAGCTGGGCATTGTCCTGTATGCGGTAGCCCGGCGCGGTCATGTGTTCCAGCCGGGGTAGGGCGCCACAAATTTGAGATGCGCCGTTTCGTGGCGCGGGCAAATCAACTACCTCAAAGCGAGGCATCAAAGTCTCAAGGAATTCCCTATGGCGCTGACAGCAAAACAGCAGCGTTTCGTGGATGAATACCTGATAGACCTGAATGCCACGCAGGCCGCCATACGTGCGGGATACAGCAAGAAGACGGCACAAGTCCAGAGTGCTCGCCTGTTATCAAATGTTATGGTTTCTGCTGCGGTAGCCAAGGGCATGGAGTCACGCTCCGCTCGTACCGGAATCACCCAGGATATGGTGCTGCGCGAGCTTGCCAAAATCGGATTCAGCGATATTCGCAAGGTGGTCCGCTGGGGCGAGACGATGGTTCGGATGGTTGAGGGCGAGGATGAGTGCGCCGAAGACATGGTTCCGTACCACGGCCTGGCACTGATCGACTCGACCGAGATCGACGACGACACGGCCGGCGCCATTGCTGAGGTGTCACAGGGCAAGGAAGGGCTGAAGGTCAAACTGCACGACAAGAAGGGTGCGCTGGTCGACATCGGGCGGCATCTGGGCATGTTCGGGCATGGCGGACCGTCTGAGCTTGACGAAGAGCTCAAACGACTGGAGGTCGAGAAGCGCAAGGCTGAGCTGAAAGCCATGCAAGCCGGGTCGCAGTCGTCCAACGCCCAGCTACTTGCTGATCTGATCGCGAGGTTGCCAGGATGAACACCGGTAATCTGATGCTCGATCGCCAGTTGGCCCGCTGGTACAAGCTCAAGGATCACCCGGTACAGCTCGCCCTCATGGCGGCCGTGCCGTCGGGTATCCGTTTCCCTCTGGTGCCTGCTGGCCGACGTAGCGGCAAGACCGAACGATTCAAGCGGTTCCTGGTGAAGCAGGCCACTGCCTACAGCGGGCCGTACTTCGCAGCAGCGCCTACCCACGCCCAGGCCAAGAAGATCTTCTGGGATGACCTCAAGGCCTTCACGCTTTCGAGCATGCACAGCCGCCGGCCTTCCGAGTCGGACCTGATCATCTACCTGGAGAATGGCAGTGAGATCCACGTTATCGGCCTGGACAAGCCGCAGCGGATCGAGGGCATCCCCTGGACAGGTGGCGGCATCGACGAATTCGCGGACGTAAAGCCTGATGCATGGGAGGCCAACATCCTTCCTGCGCTCAATACCGTAAACCCGACGATGCCTGACTACCGGGCCTGGTGCTGGCTGTTGGGGGTGCCTGACGGCCTTAACCACTATTACGACCTCTGCCAGCAGGCCGAGACGGGGCAGGACCCGAACTTCCGAGTGTTCCATTGGAAGTCAGCCGAGATCCTGCCGCCCGACGTCATGGACGCCATGAAGCGCGCCATGTCGCCCAAGCAGTTCAAGCAGGAGTTCGAAGCCAGCTTCGAGACCGCCTCGGGGCGGATCTACGAGGACTACGGCAAACACAACCAGACCTCTGCGACCATTGAGGCGCATGAGCAGCTGATGTGGATGCACGACCAGAACTTCACGCCACTGTCGTCCGCCATTGGCGTCAGGCGCAACAACGGCGCCGACCTGTACCTGCTGGACGAGATAGTCCTGACCAGCGCTATCTCGCGCCAGGCTGCCGTCGAGTTCGTCGAGCGCTACAAGGACCACAAGAACAAGCATGTGCTGATCTACGGCGACCCGGCGGGTAAAGCTGGCGAGAAGCATGGCCACGCCTCGGACTACACCGACATCGAGGCCGTGCTGAAGGCTGCTGGCTGGCGCTATACGCGCAAGGTCAAGCCAGCTCACCCAGCCATCAAGGACCGGCAGAACGCGGTGAGGGCCAAGATCCTGACCGCCTCGGGCGACAGCAGCCTGTTCGTCAACCCTGTTACCGCGCCCTGGTGCCACAAGGGCCTGGCCACCGTCCAACTCCAAGAAGGTTCGACGTTCCAAGAGGACCAGAAGAACCAGTACCAACACATCACAACCGCGATCGGCTACTGCGTCGACGTTGAATGGCCTGCGAAGGGCCGATTCTCCTACGAAGGTGTTTCCTAATGGGCGTAGTCCGATACCTCAGCGACAAGCTGGTCAACCTGGTGGCAAACCTGGGCACCGAGCGCGACAAGGCATCGGGCTCGACGTATGCGCCGGTGATCTTGACCGACGAGCAGCTGATCAATGCCTACCGGGGCGCCTGGTTGCCGCGCAAGATCGTGGACATCCCGGCATTGGACGGCACGCGGCGCTGGCGGGCCTGGCAGGCTGACAAGAAGCAGATCGAGAAGATCGAGGCCGAGGAAGCCCGCCTTGACCTTCGGGCCAAGGTGAAGCAGGCCATGATCAGGGCGAGGCTGTTCGGTGGGTCGGCCATCTTTATCGGCACCGGTGAGACGAACACCACTACGCCGCTCAATGCCGACCGAATCCAGGCAGGCGGACTAAAGTATCTGGCAGTCATGAACCGACGGCAGCTTTCGCCAACTGAGATCGAGCAAGACCCGCAGTCGGAGCGCTTCGGCAAGCCCAAGGCCTACCGACTCGCGGATAGCCAGCTGGAGATCCACCCGTCTCGACTGGTGATCTTCTCCGGTGCTGAGCACCCAGACCCCGATCTGGCGCCGGCCAACATCTTCGGCTGGGGCGATTCGGTGTTGCAGGCGCTGTTCGAGGCCATCAAGCAGTCGGACGGCACTATGGCCAACGTGGCCAGCCTGGTGTTCGAGGCAAAGGTCGACGTCATCCGCATCCCTGACTTCATGCAGAGCCTGCAGGACGATGGGTACCGGAAGCAGGTACTGGAGCGCATCACCCTGGCAGCGACTGCCAAGGGCATCAACGGCACGCTGCTGCTGGACAAGGAGGAGGACTACGAGACCAAGTCTGCGAGCTTCGGCACGTTGCCCGACATCATCGACCGATTCCTGCAGGCCGTATCGGGTGCTGCGGACATTCCGGCTACCCGCTTGCTCGGGCAGTCACCGTCCGGCCTGAACTCCACCGGTGAGGCCGACCTGCGCAACTACTACGACCGCATCCAGGCGCTGCAGGAGCTGGACATCACGCCTGCACTGAAGCTGCTGGATGACTGCCTAATCCGCTCGGCGCTCGGCTCCAGGCCGGCCCAGATCCACTACGTGTGGAACCCCCTCTGGCAGCCGACGGCGAAGGAGCGATCGGAGATCAGCAAGCAGACTGCCGAGACCATCAAGATCCTGGGCGAGACGAAGCTCTGGCCTGAAGACGCGCTGAGCAAGGCGGCCACCACGCTTCTGGTCGAGCAGAGCGTTCTGCCGGGTTTGGAGGCGGCCATCGCTGAGTTCGGGGCTGAACTTCCTGAAGAAGAGCCAGACGACGTTCCGCCCACGCCCTGAGGTAAACCATGCATATCACTGACAAAGTCAGCCTGGGCGATACCAGGCTGAACGATTCCGGCTACCTGGAAGCTTTTGCGCTAACTGCGCGCACCGGTATTCAGCAGTACCTGGGCGTCGAGGTAGGCCGGCCTGACCTGAAGCTCGTGAACGTCTACCGAGACGAGAAGGAGGTCTTCTCCAAGCGCTCGCTGGATTCTTTCTCGAAGATCCCGATGACCAACGACCACCCGGGCCAGCCGGTTACCGCAGCCAACTGGAAGCAAGTCGCCGTGGGAACAACCGGCGACGAGGTTCTACGCGACGGCGAGTACCTGAAGATCGGCCTGAAGATCACCGACGGTGACGCAGTGGCCGCAGTGCAGGCCGGCAAGCGCGAACTGAGCGTGGGCTACAGCTGCGAACTGGTCTGGGAGGACGGGGAAGCCCCGGACGGCACCAAGTACCAGGCCAAGCAAACCAACATCATCGCCGACCACATCGCCATCGTTCAGCGCGGGCGGGCCGGCAGCCGGGCAAGCATTGGCGACTCCTGGCCACAACACACCCCAACCCCCGAGGAAAAACCCATGACCCTGAAGACGGTTACCGTCGACGGCATCCCGGTTGAAGTAACCGACCAGGGCGCCGTTGTCATCGCCACCCTGCAAGGCCGCCTGGCCGACGCCGCCACCAAGCTCAGCACCATCGAGGCTGCGCACGCCACCGCAATGGCAGCCAAGGACGCTGACCTGGCCAAGAAGGACGCCGAGATCGACGACCTCAAGGCCAAGCAGATCACCGACGCGCAGATCGACGAGCGCGTGAAGGATCGCGGTGACCTGATCGCCAAGGCCAAGGCCATTCACGACGGCGATTACGCCGGGAAGAGCGATGCCGAGATCCGCAAGGCCGTGGTCATCGCCAAGATCGGTGATGCGGCCATCGCCGGCAAGACCGATGCCTACATCGATGCGCGGTTCGACCTGTTGGTCGAGGACGCCGCCAAGGACCCGGTTCGCCAGCACCTGATCAATCAGGACGGCAAACCGCCGAAGCCCAATGACAACGGCCAGCAGGCCTACGAGCAGCGTCTGAACGACGCCTGGAAAGGGGGTGACAAGTAATGGCCGTTCAAACCAGCTACACCGCAACCATTCGCGCCGGCCTGCCGGGCATGATCGTGGACATGATCCCGAAGACCCTGATCTCCCGCACCGTGCAGGCTGCTGGCGGGCTGGCCTTCGGTGTTCCGGTCATCCAGGGTACTGCCGATAAGGCCGGCCGCGCCTCAACTACCGGCGACACCGCCGCGAAGTTTGTCGGTATCAGCGTCCGCGATCGCTCGGTCAAGGCTGAGGCCAACCAGTACAGCCAGTACGAATCGGCCCGCGTGATGACCAAGGGCGCTATCTGGGTGACCGCATCCGTGCAGGTTGCCGCAGGTGACCCGGTGTACTTCGTCCCGGCAACCGGCGTGTGGACCAACGTGGCCACCGACAACGTGCTGGTGGCAAACGCACGCTTCGACACCAGCACCACCGGTGCCAACCAAATCGCTCAAGTCCGCCTGGGCTAAGGAGAAACCATGCGACACATTCAGCTCCTCGATGCTCAGGCCGCCCTGGGCTTCGTGGTATCCCAGACCTCGTACATCGAGCGTCAGGTGAACGAGATCGTCTATGCGGACATCCAGTACCCGACGCTGATCCCGGTCGACACCTCGGCCCCCGAGTGGATCAAGACCGTCACCTACTACTCGGCCGACAAGGTCGGTAAGGCCGACTGGATCAACGGCAATGCCGATGACATCCCGCTGGCCAGCACCGAGCGCTCGAAGTTCGAGACCCAGATCCACATGGCCGGTATCGGTTACGGCTACGGCCTGGAAGAGATCAGCCAGGCGCAGATGCTCGGCATCAACCTGACTGCGGACGACGCCATGGCGGCACGCCGGGCCTACGAGGAAATGGTCGACCGCGTTGCCCTGCTGGGTGACTCGTCGAAAGGCTTCTCGGGCCTGTTCAACTTCCCGGGCGTAACCGCCGGCACCGCTGTGACTGGCAACTGGGCCACCGCGACCGCCGACCAGATCCTGGCCGACGTGAACACCGCGCTGACCGTCCAGGCGCAGGGCACCCTGTACACCGCGTTCTCTGACACCCTGCTGCTGCCCTACAGCAAGTTCCTGCTGCTGGCCACTCGCAAGGTGAACGAGCAGGGCCTGGAGTCGATTCTGACCTACCTGCAGAAGAACAACGTCTACACCGCCACCACCGGCCGCCCGCTGCTGATCAAGGGGCTGAACGGCCTTGATACCGCCGGCGCCGGCAACACCGCACGCATGATCAGCTACCGTCGCGACCCGTCGGTGCTGAAGATGCACATCCCGATGCCTCACCGCTTCCTGCCTGTGTACCAGGCCGGCCCGATCCGCTGGGAAGTGCCGGGTATCTTCCGCCTGGGCGGCGTGGACGTTCGCCGTCCTGCCGAAGTCCGCTACACCGACGGCATCTAAGGGGGTCGCATGGCTAAGGTATCCAACACCCATAGCAAGACCCCCATCGGCCTCCCTGACGGCTCCGTGGTGCCTCCTGGCGGCACCATCGATGTGCCGCAGTGGGTCGACTACAGCAACCGTCAAAATCTGGCGTTCTACGTCGAGACCGGCGTGCTGGTGGTCGAGGGCGGCGAGCCTGTCGAACTCAGCAAGGAAGAGCTGTTCGCCAAGATGAAGGCGCTGGGAATCGAGGCTGGCAAGAACTCCAGCCTCAAGAGCCTGCGGGAGCGCCTGGCCGAGGCCGAAGAGAAGGCCAAGGCCGACATCATCGCCAAGCTCACCGAGAAGGGCGTGGACGTGGGCAACGACGTCACCCTGGAAGAGCTGGAGGCCGAGTTGGCCAAGCACCCGTAACAACCCTGGGCGGTTCGCCGCCCACTCATTCGAGGATCAGGCCATGAGCCAGATCAATGCACAGCGCGTAGGCGAACTTGCCGTTGTCACCGGGCCAGGGTTCGAGTTCCACAAGGCAGGCGACCAAGCCGTGTTCAAGCAGACTGGCAAGGTTCCATCGCTGCGAGCGGCCAAAGCCTTCTGCAAGATGTTCACCTCCTGATTCACGGCCTACGGGCCAATTATTCGAGAGCGATGATGGCTGACTACTACGGTACCGTGGCGGGCGCTGACGCCTACCACCAGGCCCGTGGCAATGCCGCCTGGGCGGCTGCTACTGAGGCCGACAAGGAAGCGGCGCTGGCGCGGGCATCAGCCTACATCGACGGACTTGGCACCCAGCTGCCGACCACCGGCTGCGTTCTGTCGTTCCCCGGCCGCAAGGTAGGTGGGCGCGACCAGGCGCTGCAATGGCCGCGCACCGGCGCAACGGACCGAAACGGCGACCCAATCGACTCAGGCTCGGTGCCGCGTGAGGTTGAGCAGGCCGCCTACGAAGGCGCGCTGCGTGAGCTGGTGAAGCCTGGCAGCCTGAACCCTGACTATGTGGCATCCAAGGCCGTCAAACGCGCCAAGGTAGGCCCGCTGGAAACCGAGTTCTTCGGCCCTGATGATGTCGACGGCCAGCCAAACAAGCCCGTGGTCGGCATCATCAACGACATCCTGGCGCCAATCATGGTTCTGCGGTGCCCGCTGCCAGCAGTGGTGGTCGTGTGAATCAGGCAGAGCTCATCCGGCAGATCGAGGGCATGGAGCCAGCCATGGCCAAGGCCTACCTTGACCAGATAAGGGCGACGCTGGATGCAGCGACCATCGCGGAAATCGAACGCCTGATTGCAGCCCGAGACGATTCCGCCCTGGCCGATTTGCTCACGGCTGGAGTGTTCAGCGCGCTGATGGAGTTGATCAGGTCGGGCTATATGGCTGGCGCCAAGGCAGAGGTGAGCAGCGTACCGCGCAGCCTGGGCAGGCAGGAGCTGGATGTGAACGCCGAAGGCGCCCAGTCATGGCTGGCGCAGCACATCGCCACCCTGAAAGCGCAGATGGCCATGGACCAGGTTGATGGCATCAGCGTTACGGTTTCCTATGGCCTGCAGGCCGGCAGAAGCCCGCGCCAGATCGCCCTGGACCTGGCCGGTCGTGTGAGCAAGCAAACCGGTCGGCGCACAGGTGGTACGGTCGGGCTCCCCGGCAACTTTTCACAATACGTTGCTGATGCCCGCACCCAGCTGCGCAGCGGTGATCCTGAGCAACTGCGCAAGTACCTGACCCGCACCCGCCGCGACAAGCGATTCGACGCCATGGTCATGCGGGCGCTGAAGGCCGGCACGCCAGTGGCAAGTGCTGATGCCGACCGCATCGCAGGGCGCTACGCCGACCGACTGCTGCAAACCCATGCACAGATGATCGCCCGCACCGAGGCGCTCGAATCGTTCAGCGCCGGCCGGGACCGGGTGTATGAGCAACTGGTAGAGCGCGGCCTGCCACGCGAAGCCATCGTCAAAGACTGGGAGACCAGGCGAGACGAGAAGGTGCGCAACAGCCACGCCGGCATGCAGGGTCAGACCCGGGCGCTGGGTGAGCCGTTCAGCACGAACTCTGGCGCGCTGCTGCGCTACCCGGGCGACCGATCGCTGGGCGCCGGGTGGGATGAAACTGCGAATTGCCGGTGCCAGGCCCGGTACACCATAAGGGCGAACTATGCGCGACGAGATGCAGGAAATCTTCGGGGAACTATTCGATGACGTCTTCGCGGAGTCGGTGACCGCCTTCACAGGCGAGTACATGGGCCCAGGCGTCGTCGATCCGGTTACCGAGGAAACCACGGCGCAGCCCGTGATCTACGACGGGCGCGGCGTGTTCCATGAGTACGATGAGAAGCGGGTGGACGGGCTGAACATCAAGTTCGGCGACATCCAGTTGATCGCGCTAACCAATGAAGTGGCCGCCCGTCCCGACATCGGCCACCTGGTTGAGACGACCGATAACGTCGGCATTCTCGGTATGCCCGCCAAGGGCTATCGCATTGTTCGCGTGGGCGGTGACCCTGCTGGTGTGCACCATGACCTTCAACTGAGGAAGGCGTGATGGCCAGGCAGAGAGGAGGGCGCGCCTGGAGCGTGCCGCCGTCGGCATTCATCGGAGTGGTGGAGGATGCCCTGGCCGAGAGGCACCGGTCGATCACCTTGGCAATGCTGGGCGAGATTGTGTTGCGGGCCCCGGTCGACACAGGCCGTTTCCTGGCCAACAACATCGTAAGCATCGGCTCGCCGGTCTACTACTCCCTGGATGTCTATGACAGGAGCGGCCGAGAGACGATAGCCAAGGGCGAGAGCGAGCTTTCTGGGCTTGAGCCATACACGGTCACCTACATTCAGAACAACCTGGCATACGCCGGAGCGCTCGAGGACGGCCACTCCAGGCAGGCGCCGGCTGGCATATACGGCATCGCCTTCTACGGCGTTACACAGGCCTACGACAAATGACCTTTGAGCAGATCCGGGCCATCGTCACTGGCCGCATGACGCAGTGGGCGGGCATTCCCTCATCTGCCGTCGACTACCCGAACAATCCGCAAGGCCCATTCAATCCCGCCGGGAAACCCATCTGGGCCAGGCTGGCGGACGTGCCAGGCCTGTCCAGCGCGCCAGAGACCGGCATCGGCCCGTGCGTGCGACGCACCGGCATCATCATGATTCAGCTGTTCGTGCCCAGCTACAAGGGCACGCTGGCAATCACCAAGGCTGCCGACACACTGGTGCAGCACTTCGAGTTCTACAGCGACCCGACCGGGCCATTCGACTGCTACGCGGTATCGGCCAGCACCATCGGCGATGACGGCCATGGCTGGTACCAAGTCAACGTTTCAATACCCTATCGCGCCTACTGAGAGGCAAGCATGTCCAAGACAACCGTGGAGCTGCACCGCAGCTTGATCCGCGCGGCTAAGGCTGCGCTTGCCGCGTGGGAGCGCTGGCTGACATCGAAGGAGAAGGGCGATGAGTGAAAGCATGACCATCGAGCAGGTGCGCGAAGAGCGCCGCATCTTGGCCGATCAGATTCACGGGGCGATCAAGGCCTTCAATGAGAAGACCGGGCTCAGCGTCGAGTACGTCAACCTCCAGTACACCGACCTCACCACCTTCGGCGAGGTAAGCCGGCAGCTCCTGACCTCTGTCGAGGTCGAGCTGAACATCTAAAACCCAAATTCACCGGGCACGCTGATCAGACACGCCGAAAGGCCCCTCTGACCGCCACGCCTCCCCGGATCATTACGATCTAAGGAGGCACCGATGAGTTCGGGCGCTAAGGTCCAGCTTGCCTGGATCAAAGAAGTAACCCCCGGCGTGACCCCGGCCGGCGACTGGAACGTGCTGACCCGCATCAGCAACGGCCTGATGCCGACCTTCAACTCGGAAGAAAACAACGAAATCGGCTTCACCCGCATGTCGCAGGGTACCGCCCAGACCACCGTGGACGTCGGCGGCGATATCGAAACCAAGTGGCGATACGGCGCGCTGGACGAGTTCATGGCCTCCTGCTTCGGCAAGGCCTGGGCGGCCAACGTCCTGACCATGGGCGACGACCGGATCACCTTCTCGATCGCCTCTTACGCGACCGACATCGGCGTATCAGCCATCGCCCGCGGCGTGCAAGTCGCAACCATGAACTTCGATTTCCCAGGTGACAACGAAGTCACGGTCACCACGACCATGGCCGCTCGCTCCTGGGACGACAAGGGCGACAACACGTCGTTCATCCTCAACGCCCAGCCCGAGACCAGCCAGCGCCGCTTCAGCTTCAAGGACATCAGCGGCCTGAAGATCAACGGCGTCCAGGTGGGTGAGGACAACGCCTGCGTCGACAGCTTCAACCTGCAGTTCGACAACAGCGTGCAGACCCAGCGTTGCATCGGCAACGGCAACCCGTACCCGGGCAACATCATCGCCACCACCTTCACCCCTTCAGGCGCGATCACGATCAGCTGGTCGAAGATGGCCTACGAGCTGTGGAAGGCCCAGAAGACCAACGACGCGATCAGCCTGGAATTCACCATCGGCAACGCTGACGGTGGGTATCGCTTCCTGATCCCTGAGATGGAAGTGACCGCTGACTGGCCGGACGGTGGGTCCACCGACATCATCCAGGTGGAGCTGAACTACACCGCCCGCCGCGTCTCCCCGACCATTACCCGCCTGCCGGCGCCGATCGTTGTGGCCGCTGTGGATGTCACCCCGGCCACCCTGAGCCTGGCTGTTGGCGCGACGGGCGACCTCGAAGTCGTGGTTACCCCGGCCGGTGCCAGCCAGCAGGTCACCTGGACAAGTTCGGACGCCACCAAGGTAAGCGTCAGCGCAACCGGCCTCGTCAAAGGCATCGCAGTCGGCTCCGCAACCATCACCGCGACCAGCGCTGCAGACGGCACCAAGACCGACACCTGCGCTGTCACCGTAACCGCTTAACTCTTTGCCTGGCGCACCCTGCGGTGTGCGCCGGGCCTTTTACCGCAGAGGAATACCATGGGCATCACCATTGCAAAGAAGCCTGAGCTTGACCTCAATGGTCAGCGCTGGGTTAAGTTCGCCCCAGGCGCCGAAATTCTGGTCGGCTCCATTGCCAGCCCGATCTACAAGTCACACCAGGCCTTGATCAATCGTCACCTTGCACTGATCAACCAGCAGGCTCGCGTTGGCACCGCCGAATTCAATCTGTCCGAGATCCCCGATGTAGAGCTGGAGACCGACGACGACCTGTTCATCGAGCTGGCGGCCAAGCACCTGATCAAGGACTGGAAGGGCGTAGATGTCGAAGAGCGCCCCGGCGAGCCAGCCCCATACACTCCCGAACTGTGCATCCAGCTGATCAAGCAGATGAACAGTGTCTACTTCCTTGCCCTGCGCACCGGCACCGACATCGCTCGCCGCGTCGAGGAGAAGGCTGCAGCCACCGTGGAAAAGTAGTCGCGGCATACCTGTGGGGCAGGGAGTGGGCGGGGCCTGAGAACGAAAAGAAGCGCTGGAAGCATGAGCGCCTCGGCTTAAAAGTGCAGGATCCACCAGAAATCGACGGGGTAACCGCAGAGATCCTGGAGGCCTACGCCTACATCAGTCGATCCCGGCAGTACGTCGGCATGCTTGGCGCTCCGGCGCCCATTCCACCATCGGCCATTGCCGAATACATCGACCGCTACCCCACGGCGATATGCCGCGAAGAGCTCGACGCCGCAGTCTTCGCGCTGGATGACCAGTTCCGGAAAAGCTGGGACGAGCAGGAGGAGAAGGCAAGAGCGGAATCTGAAGGAAAGAGCAGGCCAAAGAAGCGCTGATATTCATGCGGCTGACATGTGTTAAATTCTGATCATCTTTCAGGGAGATCGAACATGTCGGATTTTCTCGCTTTCTTGATGGCTGTCGCCGCCTTCATTCTCTATTTCGCGCCAACCTTCGTGGCGGCTAAGCGGAAGCACCCGAATGGCACGCCCATTGCCTTGCTGAATATTTTCCTTGGATGGACGTTCATTGGCTGGCTGGCAGCCCTTATCTGGTCTGCTTCGGCAATCAAGACTGAGGCGCAGACCCAGCCTGCGACTGAATCGAAATCCAGCAATCGTTATGGCGAGCTGGAGAAGCTTGCGTCCCTCAAGGAAAAGGGGCACATCAGCGAGGCTGAATTCAACCGAGAAAAGTCAAAGCTACTCGGAAGCTGACCTCCGGTAAGACAAACAACAACCCGCCTTGAGCGGGTTTTTTTACGCCTGGAGAAAGATATGGCGCAGGAATCCCGCCTTGCGGTAACGATCGACTCGCGCGGGGCCAAGCGCAACGCAGATGACCTGACTGGTTCGCTTGAGGGGATGACGCGGGCCGGGGATGCGGCAGCGGCATCGGCGGATGACGTATCCGGCAGCCTGGAGGATCAGCGCAAGGCTCTCACCCAGCTGTTGGGTCAGATCAATCCCACCACTGCTGCCTTGGGTCGGCTGGACGACATGCAGGAGCGGCTTGCCAAGTTCAAAAAGGCCGGAATCGTTGAGAGCGATACATTCGTCGAGTACACGCAACGCATTCACACTATGCGGGACGCGCTGGGCGAAACCTCAGACGGAATGAACAAGGCCGGGATGTCGGCGAAAGCCTACAACGCTGCTCTCAGGGGAATTCCTGCGCAGTTCACTGACATAGCAGTGAGCCTTCAGGGAGGGCAAGCTCCACTCACCGTGTTCCTTCAGCAGGGTGGGCAGCTCAAAGATATGTTTGGCGGAATCGCCCCGGCCGCCAGAGCGATGGGCGGATACATTCTTGGCTTGGTCAACCCATTCACCGTCGCGGCTGCGGCTGCAGCAACGCTGGGCCTGGTCTTCTATGACGTAGAGAAGCAAATCTCAGCGTTCAATAAGGCCTTGTTTTCTGGCTCTGCTGACTCTGGCCAAACAGTGGAAAGCATGGCCCTGATTGCCATGTCGGTTGCGGATATCACTGGTGACCTGTCCGAAGCCAAAAACGCCGTAATAGCCCTTGGCGCAAGCGGAAGGGTCAGCGAGATCCAATTCAGGAATCTTGCGCAGGCATCGGCTTCGATTGCGCAGTTCACCGGGCAGAGCGCCACGGATGTAGCGAAGTCATTTGGCGGGCTTGGAGATAGTGCCACCAAGGCAGCGCAAAAGATCAGCGAGCAGTACGGGCTCATAACCTCTGCGCAATATGAGGTTATTGCTGGCCTGGAGAGCCAGGGAAGGAAGCAGGAGGCCCTGGACTCCCTCAGCGAGAGCCTTAATGCCAATGCCCAAAAAAGACTTCAACGCTATCGAGATTCTTTGTCAGAGCTTGAGCGCGACTGGGATGATATAGGCACCGCGATTAGCAATGCCTACAGCAAGATAAAAGCCGAGCTTTTCCCCGATGACAACAAGCAGATAGAGATAGCGCAGAGGATCCTTGATACAAGGAAACAGGGCGGTTTCACAGGCGCGCTCTCCAACTTGTTCAGCTTCGGGGACAACACAAACCAGGCTCTGCGAACTCAGATTAAGGCGCTTACGGAGCGCCGAGAGGCTGCAGCAGCTGCTGCCAAAGCAGAATCGGCCGAAACGGATGCCAATCAAGGACGAATTGCTGCCGCTGCGCGCTGGGCGAGTTCACAGCTTGAGTACCTCGACAAAGAGTCGAGGAAGCGCACCGAGATCGCTGAGGCTCGAGAGCTTGGGCTTAAAGCGGGGCGAAGCGAGGAGGATATCGCTAAGCGGATCGCTGCGATCGAAAGCAAGTACGCCGACAAGACGAAGCCGAAGACGCCGCGTGAGGATAATCGCGGTGTCGCTGAAGCCCAGAATACGTTCGCCCGCCTGTACAGTCAGTACGACCCGGCCGCCCAGGCTGCTCGTGCGCTGACCAAGGAGCAGGAGCAACTTGACCTTGCTCTGAGCAAGGGCAAGATCAGCCAGGAAGAGTACGGAAAAGCGCTGGCCCAGGCCTCGCTGAACTATGCCGCCGCCATCAAGGGCGCCCAAGGCCTGACCCAAGCAGAGCAATACCGGGCGCAGCTTGAGCGGCAGCTGGCCGGGCAGCGCAGCGAATACAGCATCTCGGCAGCCGGCGTCGGCATGGGCGATCAGCAGACGCAGCGCATGCAGCAGCGCGTGCAGTTGGAGCAGCAGACCAACGACCGCATCCTGCAACTGCGCACTGAGTTGGCCAACGCCACGACGGAGAAGCAGCGGCAAGAGTTGCAGGCGCAAATCGACCTGGAGCAGGAATACCTGCCCAAGCGTCTTGAAGCCCTACAAACCGGCTTCGCCCAGTACGATGCAGCGATCACCAGCCCGCTTAATGGGTGGAATGCGGCCTTGGCCAATTTCCAGGTGAGCGCAGCAAACGTGGCCGGGCAGACGCAGGCCTTGTTCAGCGGAGCGTTCGGCAGCATCCAGTCAAGTGTCGGCAGTGCTTTCGAGAGCATGGCTCTGGACGGCCAGACCTTCGGAGAATCTGTCTCGAACATCACCCGCAGCTTGTTCGGCAGCGTCATCAACTCGCTCGGCCAGATGGCCGCTCAGTGGGCCGTGAACCAGGCAATGCAGGTGGTGTTTGGGCAGACGTCGGCGGCGGTAGCAGCTCAGCAGATCGCCCAAGTAGGCGCTGTGACGGCGGCAGAGACATCTGGTGCGGCCGCCGTTGCCACTGCCAAGGTCGCTGCAGATGGTGTGGCTACCGCTTCCAGCCTCGCCTCAGCCGCGACCACCACTGCCGCACAAACGGCTGCAGCTGGCACCACCCTGGCGGCATGGCTGCCTGCAGCGCTGGTTGCCTCCATCGGGTCCTTCGGTGCTGCTGCCGTGGTTGGCGGCACAGCACTCCTGGCGGCGTTCGCGCTGATCAAGGGCTTCGAGTCTGGCGGCTACACCGGTGGCGGCGGGCGTAAGCAGGTCGCTGGCGTGGTGCACGGCCAGGAATTTGTGGTGAACGCCGAAGGCACCAAGCGCAATCGCGCTCTGCTTGAGGCAATAAACGCTGGAGAGCGGGTTTCGGTCGCTGGAAGTGGCGGCTCTGTGGTTTCCACCAAGTCCTCCGGCAGCAGCCAGGTGCCTGTCACGACTCAGACAAGCGTCACTGTGAACCTCATCGAGGACCGGTCCCGCGCAGGCACAGTAGATCAGCGCACTGGTGATAACGGCCAGCTTGAGATCGATGCCTTTGTGACGGACATCTGGGGTGGCGGCGAGCGTGCCCAGGCACTTGAGGCTGCATATGGATTCACTCGCAGCCCAACCTAACGAGGAATGGCAATGAGCTTAATCGAGGAGTGCTACGCCTCGGGACGTGGCGTGCTTGTCGATACGATCGAAGCGCGAGAGGAGGGCGGCACCATCTCCCACCTCTACTGCTCTGGCTGGGAAGACCGGGTATGCACCACCGAGGACGGCCGCACGCTGACCTTCGTGGCAATGGCCATGGATCTAGGTCTTCCCAAGAACGACAACAGCGCGTTTCAGAACATCATCTTGGGGATGGATAACGTCACCGGAGAAGTGCAGGAAGTGGTCGAGGAAGCCAAAGTGGCGGATGAGCGCTTCATCATCACTTTCCGGCGCTACCTGGCTGAAGACCTTACGTTCCCGCAGGAGCGATACAGGATGACCCTGCTAAGCCGGGAGTATGAAGACGACATCGCCAAGCTGACTTGCGGGTTCATGGACTTGCTTAATACCAACGGCATGCGCGAGTTCCTCACCGCGACAAAAGCCCCCGGCCTGAAGTACATCTGACCATGATCGAGAAATTCATGCGCGCCCCGTATCGCGAGGGTGCACGGGGACCTATTGCCTTCGATTGCTGGGGGCTGTGCATCGCTGTGCGCCACCAGGTATTCGGCATGCCGCTGCTGCCCAGTCTGGGTGCCGTGGGAAAGAACAAGCTCAGGGCCAACACCGAGGCCTATCACGACCTGCGTCAGGGTATGGAGGAGTGCCAACCAGAGCCCGGCGCCATTGCCGCCGTGTTCCGAGGCGCGTTGTGCCTACATGTTGGCGTGGTGGTGCAGAGTGAAGGCCGGCTGAAGGTGTTGGACACGAACCCCGGTGGCGCCTGCCTCCGGACGACCGGCGAGTTCGAAGCCGCTCACCCGAGGGTGGTTTATTACCGATGATCGAATTTTATCCGAACAAGCTGAGTGATACGGCGCCCCTCGGAACCTGGAAGACCGACCGGCGTATGTCCATCGAGGAGTGGCTGCAGTCGCTGGCCCCGTCGTATGAGCGCCGGGAAAGCCCGCCAATCAGCGTACTGCTGAACGATGAGGTGATAGAGCAGCACCTGTGGCACAAGGTGCAATTCAAGCCGTCCGACCTGCTCCAGATCTACCGCGAACCTAAGGGCACAGATCCATTCTCCATCACCTTCGCCCTGTTCAAAGGCGCAAAGGCCGTACTCAAGGCGATCATGCCGAAGATGCCCGGCATGCCGTCCAGCGCCGGCACCCAGCAGGGCGACCCCCTGATGGACGCCAGCGCCAAGGGTAACAAGGTCAAGCTTGGCGACCCAGTGCGGCAGGTAGCTGGCCACCAGCGGGTGTATGGCTCGTACCTGGCGCAGCCGCGCAGGACACAAGTCGCACCGCGCGATCAGCGAATGGAGATGCTGCTGTACATCGGCGAGGGCGAGTACGACATCCCATTGACCAAGGTGAAGGTTGGCGAAACACCGCTGATCTCACTGGGGGCAGACGCGACGTTCACGATTTATCCGCCTGGCGCTGACCTGTCGGCCGATCCTGCCCACATCAACTGGTTCAACGTGCCAGAGGTCGGGGCAAGCTCGAGCGGATCGGCCGGCCTTGAACTGACGATGGCCACCGACCTCACCAGGTCAGCCACTACTTCGGCATATCAGTTCGTCGGCGATACGATCAGCGTGCCTGCCGGTGCCGGGCAATTCCCGGAAGACTGGTCCAGCGGGATCATTATTCGGGCGCTGGCACCATACAGCTATGGGGTAGTCGACGGCGGGGCTGACCGTGACATCGTCCGCGGCCCGCTGGAAATGCTTAATCCAACCCCTGGCATGCTGATCGAGGTGGCTGGAGCTAATGCCGGGATGTATGTGGTGCATAGCTTTACGCCCGCAGAGCCGGCAGTGCCGGCGGATCCTGGCACAGCATCAACGCTGACTGGTTCGTCTCCGCCAAGCCGTTACGACTTCAACGTAACGCCTCTGGGGTTCACACTTTCTCATGCCGGCTCGAACTATCCGGTTACGCTGAGCACTGCGACAACAAACTTGGCCGGGCTCGTCTCAGCTCTGAATGTGCAGCTGACGGGTGTGCCGATCAAGGCCGAGCAGTCCTCAGGCGTGATTCGCTTCGTAGAACTCACTCCGTTCTTCGGTATGCCAATCACGGCTTCCGGCGCCTCGTTAGTGCTGGGATCTGCGCCAGTAGGTGTCACCGGCGCAGCCACTAACGGCGGCACGCCTGCGCAGCCGGCTGAGATGACGCTGAACTACGACGGTGGCGATCCGGTGTTCGGCCTTGCCTTGGGTCAGGGGCTGGCAACTATCGGCCCGCGCGGCCTCCGCTACCGGATCACGGCCTTCAGTAGGAGCCTAATTGAGGTGGAGCGACTGACCGCGTCCGGGTCGGCCGACGACGACTGGCCTGGCTTCAATTCCATGCAGACGGTGAACGGCCTGATCACGCTGGACGCTTCGAACCTGCAAGGTGGTTACCGAGGCCCGTTCGCCTGCTGCCCAGACAACGAGAAGGTCATCGAACTGGAGTGGACCGTAACCTACGCCAATGGCCTTTGCGGCATCGGGCGCGAGGGGCAGATCTACGAGATTCCGACCTACTACGTGTTCGAGTATCGCGACATGGACGTGGCCGGCGCCTGGACTCAACTCCAGTATATGAACGTGGGCGGCTCGCTTGATGCCCAAGGCTTTACTGAGCGAATCGCGCTGCCATACGCCATGCGTGCCGAGGCCCGTATCCGAAAACAGTACGTAGACCGGCCCGGCCGGATCAACGACGAGGCTCGGGATGACGCCACCTGGACGGACTTGCGCGGGCGGATGCAGTACTCGCCTACCAGCTACCCTGGCCTGACAGTCATGACCTGCAACATCCGAGGTGGTGACCGGCTTTCTGCTCAGTCGGAGAGCCAGGTCAGTGTCGAAGCAACCAGAATCCTGCCGCTGATGGAGGGCGGAGCCGGGCCAAGCCGAGACATCGTTCCGTGGTGCATATACCAGCTGAAGCAGCGCGGCTACACGGACGACGACCTAGACCTGCCAGAGTGGCAGGCCTTCCACAACACCTGCGTTGCCCGCGGCGACACCTACGACGAGACGCTGGATGCGACGATCACGGTCAAGGACATGATCAACAACGCCCTGGCGTGCGGGTTCGGTGAGCTGGTCACATTCCGTGGCCTGCTGCGCCCAGTCCGTGACGCTGCCCGCGCTGCATTCGACGTCACCTACGGCCCGAAGACGCAGACCTACTCGCCGCAGAACATGACCAAGATGCTCAAGATCAGCGGCGCCATGCCGTCGATCAACGACTTCGACGGCGTGGACGTAGAGTACTTCTCGCGCAGCACCTGGGCGTGGGAAACGGTCGAATGCCGCTGGCCTGGCGACCTCGGCACCAAGGTCGAGAAGATCAAGGTGCCAGGGTTCAGCGACAAGACAAGGGCCTGGCGGTTCGGCATGCGGCGGCGCGGCCACCAGAAGTTCAGGACTGACGTGTATAGCTGGGAAACCCAACTGGATGGCAGCAACAGCGGCTATCTGAGCTTTGCAGCCGTTGCGGACGACGCGCCAAAGCGGTGTCAGAGCGCAGTGCTAATGGATTACCGAAGCTCTCAGGGCGGAACGATCGTGCTCTCATCGGAGAGGCTTGACTGGTCTGCAGGTGGAGAGCATCGCCTGGCTTTGCGCAAGCTGGATGGGACTCTATGCGGTCCGTTTACTGCGTCGCCTGTCAGTGAATACAGCGCTTTTATAGGGCCGATTGATTTCGTTCCGGTGCTGGCGGGCGTTTCCAACCCTGAGGACGAAGGGCCTTTAGAGCCTACTCACATCCTCTTCGGCCCTGCTGCGCGCTGGGCCTATCCGGTTCTGATCACCAGTTCTGACCCTGCCAACGGCAACGTCTCGATGAAGGGAATGCCCTACGACGGCCGTGTCTACACCTACGACGACCAGTTCCCCCCGGGGTAAAGGGCGCCGCAACCTCAAAATAAACCGGAAGGCTGACCCATGATCCAATACCCAGACGGGTTGTCATTCCCTCTGCGGGAGGGCTACGGGTTCCAGCCCGTCAGCCCCATCGTGCGTACCACGATGGTCAGCGGGCGCGCACGGATGCGCCGACGCTTCTCCAGCGTGCCGACGATCGCCAAGGTGAACTGGCTGTTTTCGGCTGAAGAGGCCCGGCTCTTTGAGGCCTGGTTCGAGTACACGCTTAAATCCGGAACGCTCTGGTTTGAGTGTCCCCTTCAGTCACCAATGGGCTTCGAGAAACTGCGGGCCAGGTTCACTGACATCTACGACGGTCCCACGCTGTTCGGCGTGAGCCATTGGCGCTTCACCGCAAATCTAGAGGTCTTCAAACGGCCGATCTATGACGAGCAGTGGTTCACGATCGCGCCCGAATACCTTTCCCAATCCGACATTGTCGACATCGCCATCAACGAGAAGTGGCCTGGCATGGACGTGTACACGCTCATGACTGAGGACGGCTCTGAGCTGGCTACCGAAGACGGCGACACGATCATCACGGGGTCATAAATGGCTGAGCAAAAACCAATCTCCAAGCTCGACCCTTCAGTCGCAGCGAAGGAGGCGGACCTGTACCCGGTGGTACAGGGCCGAAGCACCAAAAAACAAACGCTGACTAAGCTGCGCGAGGCGATCGTTTCGGCCTGGAGCAATCCGATCAAGGCGCTGCTTGGCTCCACGACGGCAGGCCAGGCCAAGGGCGCAATTGGCCTGGACCAGGTGGACAACACCTCGGACCTAGAAAAGCCGGTGAGTGTTGCGCAGAAGCTGGCCCTCGACCAGAAGGCCTCAAACGCTGAGGTGGCGCCGGCAATTGCCGGGTTCAACGCTCTGGCGAAGACGCGGGATGCGATATTCATCAAGTCGGTAGCGCGGGAACTGGCCCTGAACTTCCCGGACATCGCGGCCGCCTTTGTCGCCGCCGGCAGCCCGAGCCAGGGCAACATTTACCCGCAGGGCCATTGCTACGACGAGTCGGGCCGGATCTACATCAAGTATGCCAACGGCTCCAAGGCCGTGATTGCCTGGTTCCAGGCAACGGGGGTGTACGGCGGCTGGTTCATGATTGCCCCAGGCGGGGAAAGCCTGGTGATCATCACTGAAGGCGGTGTGCGCAAGCTCTACAACAAGGCGGGCACTGATGGGCTGCACGCCTATGACATCAGCACTCTGCCGGCAAAAGGGGCAACCGTGTCTGGTGTCAGCACCGGCTTGACCGGTGTGGGCCTGCAGTACGCCTACGACAGTGGTCGATGGATCATTGAGCAACAACAGGTCGACATGGGGACGGAGGGTTCCCGTACCCGCTGGCTGATTTACGACAAAAACTTCGTCCGCCGGGGCGAGTTCTATGTCGCCAAGAACGTGGTTGGCTGGCAGCTGTCGACCAGCGCGCACTATTCCTACGTGCCGAAGACCCAGGGGGTGGCACTGCAGGGAGGTCGCGTGCTGTTCGGCCTGGGCGGCTCGTATATCCCTGAAACAGACGGCACGGTCGCTTTGCCGGTAGCGGCGATTGGCATGGCGGTGTGCGAGCTCGACGGCTCTCTGGTGGATTACGGGACCGTTCGAGCAGAGAAGATGATGGCGCGGCTGTCGGCAGCTGGCCACCTGTGCCTGCGAACCGAGTCGGAAGGCTTGTCGCTGCGCCCAGACGGTACGATCAGCCACCTCATCATCACCGCTCGCCCGGGGAGCCCTGATGCGGATGTGGGGGGTATCCTGCTGCTCACTGAGTACGACGCCCAGGGCGTGAACTACTCGGATATCAGCGATCCATACACGCCGTTCAACATGGAGCGCAGCGTCACCGGCATCTTTCCGCGTGGGCCGGACGGCAAG
>NZ_JABMCN010000034.1:0-6470 GCF_013179515.1 Pseudomonas sp. CM27 | reverse complement strand
GGGGGGTATCCTGCTGCTCACTGAGTACGACGCCCAGGGCGTGAACTACTCGGATATCAGCGATCCATACACGCCGTTCAACATGGAGCGCAGCGTCACCGGCATCTTTCCGCGTGGGCCGGACGGCAAGATCTACAACCCGTTCAGCGGTGCGGTTTTCAGCACTATGCAGGAAATCCTGCGCTACATGGCCGACGTTCAGGTGCCGCGCTTTTCCTGGTACTCCTCGGCGGTGACCATCACGCCGATGGGGATCATAGAGATTCCAACGGCCAGCCGGGTCGAGGTATTCAACCAGAACAACCAGGCGTTTCTGGTGGTGGTGTGGACGTCGGCCAAGGAATTCGCGCCGTACTGGGTGAACCTGACGGCCAACTCCACCGAGCTGCTGGGCACCCGCAGCGCGTACCTGCGCAATGGCTTTGTGGCGAATGGCGATGTGTTCGGGCGCATCCTGACACCGCACCGGGACAGCAATCAGGCCGACATTCTGGTGCTGCAGCAGACCAGCACTCAGGACGCCAACCTGGTGATCATCGGTGGTGGCAGCACAGCGTTCACCGCGTCGACCCGCACCTGGTTCTACGCCGCGCTCAATGCCACGTCCAAGGTGGGCTTGAAGGTCGCCGAGATTTTCACCAACGGGTTCAACCCCGGCGAAGATAACAGCTTTGACCTGGGCACCTTGCTCAAGCGCTGGCGAGAGGCGTTCATCACCAAGCTGACGCTGTTCGGCCCGATGCGCTTGGGCCAGTACACGGTGGCCACACTGCCAGACCCCAGCCTGACCCCGAACTACATCCTTGATGCGGACGACGGGTATACCGGGATTCGCTCCTACCGTTCCACCGGCGCGGCCTGGGAGCTGATCAACGCCCCTGACGCGCAGCTGCGCGACCGTGCCACGCACACCGGGCTGCAGGCGATCGGCACGGTAAGCGGCCTGCAGGCGGCTTTGGACGGCAAGCTGGCCAGCACCCAGCGCGGAGCGGCCAACGGCGTTGCGGCGCTGGATGCCACGGGCAAGGTGCCGGTGGCGCAAATGACGCTGGATAACCTCAGGCTCAATGGCACCGTAGGTATCGGCGCCGCTCCGTCTGAACGTTTCCTTCTCAACGTGCGCGGCACGCCCCCCGCGCTGCCTGCTTCGGGTAGCCAGTACGGGGTGTTCTCGGCGGGCATCTACGGCCTGGCTTCGTTCAGCAGCGCCTTTGGCGGGGCGGTGAACCTGCCCGACCAGGCGTCCCCTACGGTCATCGCGCTGACGGCCAACTACACGTCGATCACGCCGGGGCTGGGGGCCAACGTGACCGTAACGGAGCATGACGGCTTCCGCGTCGACTCGGTGACCACCACGACCATCACCATGGCCTGCTCGCTGCGCCTGAACCAAACCCTGCAGTCCGGCTATGAGCGATGGAACGTGTACGCCGCCGGTAACGCGCCGAACTACCTGAACGGTGACCTGCGGATCGGTACGACCACGCAAAGCGGCTCGGACAAGCTGACGGTTGTAGGGCCCGGGCGGCTCACCGGGGCATTCCGCCCTGGGCAGTTCACCCTGGGCACGCTGCCTGACGCATCGCTGTTCCCCGGCTACATCATCGAAGTGACCGACGCTGCCGACGGCTCGAAGACCTGCAAGTCCAATGGCACGGCCTGGAAGATCCTCAACACCAACACCACTGTGAGCTAAACATGAGCCAATTGATCGAACAGACCTCCCTTTACGAAATCCTGATCCGTGTCCGCGAGGATGGCAGTTACGGCGCGCACTATCAGACGATCACCCGCGTGTTGCGCGACGGGGAGCGCGTCGGTTCCGCCAGTGAGGGGCCGCTGGTGCCGCTGGTGGAAGGTGACTCCGAGGCATTTGCCCTGTTTGGGCAGTACGTTGGCTCGGCCACGGCAGATATGCTGGCGGCCAACCAGGCGCTGCAGGGGCGCGTGAGCGAGCTGGAACAGGCGCGAGATACGCAAGCGGGCGAGCTCCAGCAAGCGTTCGACGCGAACCAGGCGCTGCAAGCCCGAGTGCTTCAGCTGGAGAACCAGCTTTCGACGCCACCTGAAGATCCAAGTGAGGTAGAGGAATGACGACCTACGCCACCCTCAACCCGATCGGGTCGAAAGACCCGCGGGACCTGCTGGATAACGCCGAGAACCTGGACAGCTTTTCGCTGGGTGAGGAGGACAGCTATCTCGACCGCCTCGGCCGTCCGCGCAAAAGCATGCTCGGCATGGAGAACGAATTCGACGCTGCCGAGGCCGACCGCCAGGCCCGGTACCGGGAAGCGATCGAGAGCACAGGATTTGAATACCTGGGCGACTACGCCGCCGGCGTGACCTTCACCGGCTATCAGCAGGTGGTGCGGTATGCCGATGAGCTGTATGGGCTTAGCGCCGTTTATGCCCCGCCAGTGGTGCTTACCGGGGTCTGGGCCACTGATTCGGCGAAGCTGGTTGCGCGCGGGGACAGTGTGCTTCGGGCTGACCTGCTCTCCAGTGGCGGCACCCGTGTTCGTCTCGACAATGGCGACCTGCTGCAGAAGGCCATGACTTTTCTGGAAACGCTGAACTACTCGACCTTCGAGCAGCGCAACAGCCGTCCCATCGAGCTGGTCGCGCATCGGGGCTTCATGACCCAGGCGCCGCAGAATACCGCCCTGGCGTTCTCCTCGGCCCTGAGCGCTGGGGCGGATGCCCTGGAATGCGACGTGGCGGTCAGTGCTGATGGCGAGTACTTCATGTTCCATGACACTACCGTGGACAGCCTGACCACCGGTACCGGCACGTTTACGTCGCTGTCATCGGCCTATCTGGACAGCCTTGAACTCAAGTCGGGGCAGGGGACGCGGTTCGCCCCGGTGCGGCTGTCGCGGTTCACTGAGTACCTGGAGATTGCCCGCACGGCTGGCGCCTTCATCTATCCCGAGTTCAAACGCTACCGCAGCACTGCCGATCTGCAGGGCATGATCGACCTGATCGTTCAGTACGGCATGGACAGCGCCTGCTGCATGGGGTCGTTCAACCTGAACATCCTGACGATGACCAGGGCGGCCAACAAGAACATGGAGGTGGGCCTGCTTGGCGTTTCCACCAGCGTGGCCACCGTCAAAGGGTACATCGACCAGGTAGCCGCGCTCGGGAAGGGCGCGCTGATTTGGGACTACGACGCCACCCTGGCCATTCCCGAGGCTGTGGCCTACGCCTTTTCCAAGGGCGTGGACTGGGGCGTGTACACCGTCGACCGGCAGAGCCAGCTGCCTGCCATCCGCAAGCTCGGTATCCGTCGCATCATTTCCAACGTCTCGCTCAAGGTCAGCCAATGAACATCCCCAGCGATCTCAATACCTACATCCCGTCGATGGTGGGGGTGGGTGGCAGCTACTCGATCATCAATGGCATTGGCCGGATCTACTCACCGGCAGGCGTCTCGACCAAGTACGAAAAGAGCGTGCTGGTTGGGCCGGGCGTGAAGGTCGAAATCAAGATCTTTGCCCGCGCTATCAGCGGCGTGGGGGGCGCGGTGGCCATCGACTACCTGCCACTGGATCGCGGCGGCGGCAGCGTCGAAATCACCTCGCGCGAATGGCGCGAGTACGTGGTCAGCTTTACCACGCCACTGCGCTCGCCCGACAACCTGCGCGTTACGTTTGCCATCGGCAACTTCGCCGCGATGGGTGAAGGTGATTTTGAGTTCACCAATCCGACCATCAGCATCTACGACACCGACCTAGGGGCGCCGAGGATTCTTGCTCGAGGCCTGATCCTGGTTGCGTCTGGCGTTCCATCGCTGAACTCGAACTACCAGGCCGACGGTATCAAGTCGCTGAGCTACGACGCCGCAGCAGCAGCCCTGACCGTGACAATGCGTGGCAACGACGGCGCCGGGATGCGCCTGCATCCGTTGATGATCGCGCAGCTGACGGACGACAACACCACGCTCACAGGGCGCCGGCTGCATGCCTTGTGCGGTCGCTACAACCGCGATGACGGTACCGCCAGGGTGACTTTTGTCGACGGCGGTACCGGCCAGCTCCAAGACATTAGCGGGCTTGGCAACGTCTACCTGACCTTCAGGGCTGAAATCTAGATCAAGATAATGCCTCTAAGTGCCTAATTATTTTCCTCACCCGACTGAGCTTACTTTTGACAGTCTCGTCGTCGGGATGTTTTACGCTCAAGAAGTATGCCAGGTCGTGTGCTGCCTCGAAGTTCAAAATGCGGCACTTGGCATCGATCAAATTGAGCGTCAATTCAATTTCTGAGTTGAGTTTGCTTGATTTCTTGGCATGCTGTCGGAGGAAGTATCTTCTGATCGTAGGGTCTAATTTGTAATTTCTTGGGTTTATAGTGGTCAGTCGCCTTTCGCAAAGACGGGATATGACAAAAACGGAGTTCTCATCGCCGCCGATTCTCAGAGACCTTTCCGCAAAATCTTGGGCTTCCTTAATGTTGCCCGCGTTATACTCTTTTAATGCCTGCTCGCCGGTGTATCGCGGATCCATCAAGGGATCAATTTCGAAACTTATTGCCTCTCCGGTGTGGATAATCGACAGGATGAATTGTTTCAGCACCCCTGAGTAGCTCATGGCCCTACCTACACCGTGAAGGCCGTTGTGAACCTTTATTAGGTTGGCTTGCGGGAATGCCTTTTCAACCCGCCGCTCAACGTAGGCTTGATCGATTTGGACCTCAGGATCATAAGCGACGAACGAAGGCTGTTTTGTCCTAGATTGTGCCACCTCTTCTAGCGGGATATGAGCAAAGGGCTCACGGTATTTTCTATCAATTACGTCAGCGATAGCGGGATCCACTGAGCATCGTGGGCTGAATGAGATGGCTGGGCAGTCTAGGTACAGGGCATAGTACAAAGCAGCGTAGCCGCCTAAGCTTGAACCATACGTAAATACTTTGCGCCCCTTGGTCACGGATGAAACCGCGTCCACAAGTGCTTCACCGCTTAGACCCTGGTAGAAAGATTTGCCACGCTGTCCCACATAGATCGAATCAATTCCCTGTTTTTTGAAAAATTGCGTTCCGAATCCGGAATCATTTAATCCGGAATTTATTTGGCCAAATGTAATGACTACAGATTCTGAACGCCCTTCATTGGCTTGATGATAGGTGATGATAAAGTCATCAGTACTGCGAAGTGTAACTTGCACGACCGTGTGCTCCCTGGTCCAGCTATAGGCCGCGGCACTATACCGGGGGCTAAGTGCCAGTACTTCTTGAAAATGTAACAAATTGAAACTCTGCGGCGGTGTTAGCGCGAACGTTATATCCCGTTGGCGCCGATTGAACCGCTCACGCCCGCTATGCAGCGGGTTTTTACTCATAGGGAAGAATTGTATGGCTCGAACCTCTCTTGTTGACGTTGGAGGCCCCAACGTGCTCGCCTTTCTGAACATGCTGGCCTGGTCTGAAGGAACCTCCACTATCAAGGCCAGCGATGACGGATACAACGTGCTGTACGGTGGTGGTCTCTTCACCGGATACGGTGACCACCCCCGCAAGAAGCTGACTTTTGCCATCAATGGAAAGTTGGTGACCAGCACCGCGGCAGGGCGGTACCAGTTGCTTGAGCGCTACTGGGACGCGTACCGAGTCAGCCTTCGCCTGGCTGGCGGGTTCACCCCAGAGAATCAGGATCGAATAGCCCTGCAGCAAATACGCGAGCGCCGCGCCCTAGATGACATCAAAGCAGGGCGCATCGAGCAGGCTATCGCCAAGTGCTCGAACATCTGGGCTAGCCTCCCAGGTAACAACTACGGGCAGAATCCGCATCGGCTGGACAAGCTGCTGACTCAGTGGAAGAAGCTTGGCGGGATAGCTGCGTGACCTGGGTTGGCGCGGCACCTGCTTGGGCCTGGTGGCTGATCGCACTAGTGCTGGTAGCGGGCGGCCAGCAGTATAGGGTCATGGTAGCCAATGGCGAAGCGGCCGTGGCCAGGGGTGACGCTGCCAAGTCCTATCTGGCCTTGGCCGACTACCGCCTGCAGGTTGCCGAGCGCGACCGGCGCGCGGCTGCCCAGGCCAGACAGGAAGAGAAACGCCGCCAATCACTGGCGGACGAGGAGGGTGAGAGTGCACGACAGAAACTGGAACTGGCCCAGGGCCGCGCCGCTGCTGCTGAGTCTGCTGCTGGTGGGCTGCGCGGGGAAATCGGTAGACTGCGCGCCGGCCGATCGGCCACCTGCGACACCATCGCTGCCCAGCAGCGCAAGGCAGGAACCTCTGCCGTCGTGGTGCTCGGGGGATTGCTTGAAGACGCTGACCGAATGGCGGGCAGCTGCGCAGCAGCGCTTGAGCGAAGCCGAATAGCTGGGCTGGCGTGCGAGTCGATCTATAATGGCCTGACCAAGTGAGCAGGGCATTGCATTGGACAAGCGCATGTTTATCGGGATGGTCGAGGCTGGCGAGCCGCTGATTCAGCAGGCTATCGACGCAATGCGGGAGTATCACCA
>NZ_JABMCN010000339.1 GCF_013179515.1 Pseudomonas sp. CM27 | reverse complement strand
GAACTGCGCAAGGTTGACCAGCAGTGGCAGGCCTGGGCTGGCGATCGCCTGCTGGCCAGCGCACCGGTGGTGATCCTGGCCGGTGCGGCCGAAGTACGCCGGTTCGAGCCTTGCGCGCAGCTGCCGCTCAAGCGCATCCGTGGGCAGATAACCCGCCTTGCCGCCACCGCCAGCAGCCGGGCGCTGCGCACGGTGGTGTGTGCGGAGGGCTACGTGGCACCGCCGCGCGACGATGAACATACCCTGGGCGCGAGCTTTGATTTCCACAACGAGGACCTGACGCCGACGGTTGCCGAGCATCAGGGCAACCTGGCGTTGCTGAATGAGATTTCACCCGACCTGGCCCAGCGCCTCGGCGCGGCGGAGCTGGACCCTGAGCAGTTGCAGGGCCGTGCGGCGTTTCGTTGCACCAGCCCGGATTACCTGCCGCTCGTCGGGCCGGTGGCCGACGCGCAGGCATTTGCCCAGGCCTATGCGGTGCTGGGGCGGGATGCACGCCAGGTGCCGGATGTGGCTTGCCCTTGGCTGGGTGGGTTGTATGTGAACAGCGGGCACGGGTCGCGTGGGTTGATTACCGCGCCGCTGAGCGGTGAGCTGCTGGCGGCCTGGGTGTGCGGGGAACCACTGCCGTTGCCGCGGGGGGTGGCGGAAGGTTGTCATCCGAACCGGTTTGGCGTGCGGCGATTGGTTCGGGGAAAGTGATTGCCTGGGGCGCATGCCGTTGAATTCATGGCGCCTGCGAATCGAGCGCCGCCCGCGCGGCGCTGGATTTATCGCCACGCCACAAAAACCAGGGCGGACAACCAGAAACTGAAAACCCTTATAACAGATCGTTCTAAAACTCCTGCAAACCACCCTGGTCAGTTCCTTAAGGTGCCCTAATCCGGGGCATCACCTCCCCAACGGAAAAACCGGTAAGGACTTATGTGCGGATTAGCAGGAGAGTTACGTTTCACCCCCATCGACCAAGCCCCTCGCCCAGCCGACCTGGCTGCGGTAGAGCGCATGACCCATCACCTGGCCCCGCGTGGCCCGGATGCCTGGGGCTTCCATAGCCAAGGCCCGATCGCCCTTGGCCATCGGCGCCTGAAAATCATGGACCTGTCCGACGGCTCGGCGCAGCCAATGGTCGACAACACCCTTGGCCTGTCACTGGCCTTCAACGGCGCCATCTACAACTTCCCCGAGCTGCGCCAGGAACTGCAAGACCTGGGCTACAGCTTCTGGTCCGACGGCGACACCGAGGTGCTGCTCAAGGGCTACCATGCCTGGGGCGCGGCCTTGCTGCCCAAGCTCAACGGCATGTTCGCCCTGGCCATCTGGGAACGCGACAACCAGCGCCTGTTCCTGGCCCGCGACCGCCTGGGCGTCAAACCCCTGTACCTGTCGCGCAATGGCGAGCGCCTGCGCTTTGCATCGACCCTGCCAGCGCTGCTCAAAGGTGGCGACATCGACCCGATGCTCGACCCGGTGGCGCTCAACCACTACCTGAACTTCCATGCCGTGGTACCGGCACCGCGTACCCTGCTGGCCAACGTGCAGAAGCTGGAACCGGGCACCTGGATGCGCATCGACCGCCATGGCGAAGTCGAACGCCAGACCTGGTGGACGCTGCATTACGGCCCCCACCCGGACGAGCGTGAACTGGACCTTGAAGGCTGGACCACCCGAGTACTCGATGCCACCCGCGATGCCGTAGCCATTCGGCAGCGGGCCGCCGTGGACGTAGGCGTACTGCTGTCCGGCGGGGTCGATTCCAGCTTGCTGGTCGGCCTGCTGCGCGAAGTGGGCGTGGACGACCTGTCGACCTTCTCCATCGGCTTCGAGGACGCCGGCGGCGAGCGCGGCAACGAGTTCGAGTATTCCGACCTGATCGCCAGGCATTACGGCACCCGCCATCACCAGTTGCGCATCGCCGAGCACGAGATCATCGACCAGCTGCCAGCGGCCTTCCGCGCCATGAGCGAGCCGATGGTCAGCCACGACTGCATCGCCTTCTACCTGCTGTCGCGGGAAGTGGCCAAGCACTGCAAGGGCGTGCAGAGCGGCCAGGGCGCCGACGAGCTGTTTGCCGGCTACCACTGGTACCCGCAGGTGGACGGCGCCGAGGATGCGTTCGGGGCCTACCGCGACGCCTTCTTCGACCGCAGCCACGCCGAATACCGCGACACCGTACAGGCGCCTTGGCTGCTGGAAACCGACGCAGCCGGCGACTTCGTGCGCGAACATTTCGCCCGCCCCGGCGCAGCGGATGCCGTGGACAAGGCCCTGCGCCTGGACAGCACGGTGATGCTGGTGGAAGACCCGGTCAAACGGGTGGACAACATGACCATGGCCTGGGGCCTGGAGGCACGCACGCCGTTCCTCGACTACCGCCTGGTAGAGCTGTCGGCGCGTATTCCAGCGCGTTTCAAGCTGCCTGACGGCGGCAAGCAGGTGCTCAAGCAAGCGGCCCGTCGGGTGATCCCGCATGAAGTGATCGACCGCAAGAAGGGCTACTTCCCGGTCCCAGGCCTGAAGCACCTGGAAGGTGCGACCCTGGGCTGGGTGCGCGAGCTGCTGACCGACCCCAGCCAGGACCGCGGTTTGTTCAACCCGGCCATGCTCGACCGCTTGCTGAGCAACCCGCACGGCCAGCTGACGCCGCTGCGTGGCTCCAAATTGTGGCAGCTGGCTGCGCTGAACCTGTGGCTGAGCGAACAAGGAATCTGACCGATGAAAGCCCACGAAATCGCTTACGGTCAGCGCCTGCTGCGCGGCCAGGCGCCGTCCTACGAGCGCCTGCAGGCGCGCCTGGCCGGCGACGGCAGCCAGCCCCACGACCAGCCGCGTGCCGTGCACTGCGGCTGGGGCCGGTTGCTGATTGGCCACACCTACCCGGACCCGAACAGCCTGGCCGACGAACTGCTGGACGAGCGCCCGGGCGAGCGCGATATCGCCTTGTACGTGGCAGCACCGCAGCAGGTGCTGGCGCAAGCGCCGCAACAGCTGTTCCTTGACCCGTCCGACACCCTGCGCCTGTGGTTCACCGACTATCGCCCGGCGCAGCGTGTTTTTCGCGGTTTTCGTGTACGCCGGGCGCAGAACTCCGCCGACTGGCAAGCCATCAACACCTTGTATCAGGCCCGCGGCATGTTGCCGGTCGATGCCGAACGGCTGACGCCTCGGCACCTCGGCGGCCCGGTGTACTGGTTGGCGGAGGACGAAGACAGCGGCGCGGTGATCGGCAGCGTCATGGGCCTCAACCACAGCAAGGCGTTCGATGACCCCGAGCACGGCAGCAGCCTGTGGTGCCTGGCCGTGG
This sequence comes from Pseudomonas sp. CM27, assembly GCF_013179515.1. Lineage (GTDB taxonomy): Bacteria > Pseudomonadota > Gammaproteobacteria > Pseudomonadales > Pseudomonadaceae > Aquipseudomonas. The sequence goes on along the minus strand of NZ_JABMCN010000339.1, from coordinate 1,936 downwards.
ACCCGCACTGCACCCGTCCCGGGGTGGGTGAAGTGCTGGTGCGCCACTTGATCGAACACTTCATGAGCCGTGGCCTGGCCTACCTGGACCTGTCGGTGCTGCACGACAACCGCCAGGCCAAGCGCCTGTACCAGAAGCTGGGCTTTCGCAACCTGCCCACCTTCGCGGTCAAGCGCAAGAACGGCATCAACGAACCCCTGTTCCTGGGGCCCGGCCCACAGGCCGACCTGAACCCGTATGCGCGCATCATCGTTGACGAAGCGTTGCGCCGAGGTATCGAAGTGCAGGTGGACGATGCCGCAGGCGGGCTGTTCACCCTGAGCCTGGGCGGGCGCCGCATTCGCTGCCGTGAATCGCTAAGCGACCTGACCAGCGCCGTGACCATGACCCTGTGCCAGGACAAGCGCCTGACCCAGCATGCGCTGCACAACGCCGGGCTGCAGGTGCCCGCGCAACAACTGGCCGGCAACGCCGACGACAACCTGGCATTTCTCGACGAGCATGGCGCGGTGGTGGTCAAACCGGTGGATGGCGAGCAAGGCCAGGGCGTTGCCGTGAACCTGACCTGTATCGACGATATCACCCGCGCTGTGGCCCACGCCCGCCAGTTCGACAGCCGCGTGCTGCTGGAGAGCTTCCATGGCGGGCATGACCTGCGCATCGTGGTGATCGGCTATGAAGTGGTGGCCGCCGCCATCCGCCACCCGGCGCAAGTGCTGGGCGATGGCAAGCACAGCGTGCGCCAGTTGATCGAAGCCCAGAGCCGTCGGCGCCAGGCTGCTACGGCAGGCGAGAGCCGGATCCCGCTGGACGACGAGACCGAACGCACGTTGCACGCTGCGGGTTTTGGCTATGACGACGTGTTGCCCGCCGGCCAGCGCCTGGCGGTACGGCGCACTGCCAACCTGCACACCGGTGGCACCCTGGAAGACGTGACCGCACGCCTGCACCCGGTGCTGGCCGACGCCGCCGTGCGCGCTGCACGGGCACTGGAAATTCCGGTGGTGGGGCTGGACTTCATGGTCCGCGACGCCGAGCAGGCCGAGTACGTGATCATCGAGGCCAATGAACGCGCCGGGTTGGCCAACCATGAACCGCAGCCAACGGCCGAGCGTTTTATCGACCTGCTGTTTCCGCATAGCCGGCCTTTGGCGTAAACCAGTGCCGGCCTCTTCGCGGGTAAACCCGCTCCCACAGGGATATCACCGACCCTTGGGGGCGCGCCTTACCTGTGGGAGCGGGTTTACCCGCGAAGAGGCCGGCACAGGAGTAAAGGAGCACCCAACATGTCCGAACGACACCCCGAACCCGATCTCGACTACCTCAAGCGCGTACTCCTGGAGATGCTCGCCATCCCCAGCCCCACGGGCTTTACCGACACAATCGTGCGCTACGTGGCCGAGCGCCTCGACGAGCTGGGCATCCCCTTCGAGCTGACCCGCCGTGGCACCATCCGCGCCACCCTCAAGGGCCGGCAAACCTCGCCCGACCGCGCTGTATCCGCCCACCTGGACACCATTGGCGCCAGCGTGCGCCAGTTGCAGGACAACGGCCGCCTGGCCCTGGCACCGGTCGGCTGCTGGTCCAGCCGCTTCGCCGAGGGCAGCCGGGTCAGTGTATTCACCGACACCGGCGTGTTCCGTGGCAGCGTGCTGCCGCTGATGGCCAGCGGGCATGCCTTCAACACCGCCATCGACCAGATGCCGATCAGCTGGGACCACGTCGAGGTACGCCTGGACGCCTATTGCGCCACCCGCGCCGACTGCGAAGCGCTGGGCGTGAGCATTGGTGACTTTGTCGCCTTCGACCCGCTGCCCGAGTTCACCGAAAGCGGCCATATCAGTGCCCGCCACCTGGACGACAAGGCTGGCGTGGCAGCGTTGCTGGCGGCATTGAAGGCGGTTGTTGAAAGCGGTCGCCAGCCGCTGATCGACTG
>NZ_JABMCN010000338.1 GCF_013179515.1 Pseudomonas sp. CM27 | reverse complement strand
ACTGTTCATGTTCGTCTGGACGCTGATCCTGCTGTCGTACCTGAAGTACCGTCAAAACCGTGCGGCACTGCATCAGGCATCGAAGTACAAAATGCCGGGCGGGCGTTTCATGTGCTACGTGTGCCTGGTGTTCTTTGCCTTCATCCTGGTGCTGCTGAGCCTGGAGGCAGATACCCGCTCGGCCTTGCTGGTGACACCGATCTGGTTCGTGCTGCTGGCGGTGACCTATCAGTTCGTGCGCAGCAAGCGCCAGCCGCGCACGGCCGTACGCCATTCATCGAGCACCTCCGGGCACCGATGACCTGACCGGGGCCTTGATCAAGCAAGGCCCTTGTTCTACCTCAGTCAGCGAAGCACTGCCAGGCTCACGAGGATGGGTGCTCTCCAGTTCGGATCGCTGTCATTGCGTGCCTCAAGGGTCACCGTACCGTTGTACCAACCCGGTGGTAGCTCGGGATTATCCAGTGCACTGTAACCGATGATCAGCTGCACCGGACCACCATCAAAATCGGGGTGGCATACAAGTGTGCTGTTCATAGTCGTCCGCGGGCAGCCCGAATTCTGCCGCATAGCCCTCAGATTGACAGATCGAGCTACCCCATCTTTCCCCGTCAATTTGGCGGTCAAGGTCGTCACGCCTGGGCCGCCATAGGTCAATGAAGTCGGGCCGACTTCACTGGAAAGTGCCACCACTCCGATTCTGGACCGCCCAGGTATGAAAGCCACGATTGCACTTGACTCTGGCTGGGTGGAAACATAGATAAGTCGGGTGCCTTCGAACGCGGGGCTGTATCCGCTCATCCGTCCCGCTTCCTCACGCCAGAGCCTGGCCATGTCGGCGGTCCTTGCATTTCCCAGAGGCCTGCCTCCATAAGTAACTTGAGGATTTGAGTAGTACGGTATGTTGTTGCCGCACAGCATGGTGTGAGCGCCACCGGAGGTCTGGTAGCCAAAGCGATAATTGTCCGCACCGGTTTCATTGCAGTGGTTACCGCCCACGTTATGGCCGACCTCATGCCGAAAGGCTAACGGATGATGAATGCTATTGACGCTGGCTGAGCCGGGTACATAAGCCATGCCGCCATAGGGTGAATTGTCGAAGTATCCCACATTGATATCGTGCTTATAGACCGGACGCAGCGGTGTCAGCATGTCCCTGACTTTCACCAGGCCAGTCCCGTCGACAGGAAGGTCAGTTTCGGTCACGCGGACACCTGCAAGGCGCAAAGAAACCCCTCCCACCTGTGAGTTTCGTAGCCCGAGGTTGGACGTCTCCAGTTGTGCCAGTGCGAATGCCACAGGATCGGCATTCAGCACCGCCAAGGCCTTCGTCGAAAACAGCATCAGGGCATCGATCTGGCCATCGTTGTCAGGTTTGTCAGGTTTGTCAGCGCCCGGCACCTGCGCAGGCCCTGCGCGCTCCTTCAACGTATCCGCTTTCAGATAATCGTAAGCAGGTTCTTCAACAAAACGCCGCGATCCAGTTTTGTCGACAAAAAGCGCGCCACGCCGCCCAGGCCGGTCAATGATCGCCGTTATCGCCCCATCCTTGTCCGTGACCACCACCAACGAACCGTCGATCCTGCCCTTGAGAGGCTCTGCAAGGTTGCCGCTCTCGATCGCATAGCCTTGGACATTGCGTAGCGAATTGGTGTTGTGGAAGCGGTAGCCGCCCAATTCCTGTGCGACCGTTGCCCCGAGCGGGCTTTTTCCCATTATCGATTCTGCATCCTGCGCGCACCCGGCCAAGAGCAATAGCAGTGGTGTCACCCACACAGCGGTCTTTGCCTTCCTGCGTCCTGCATTCTTCATTGCCTGCATCTCCAGAAGTGGATTCGGGTCAGCACACGATAGGGATGCCATGCCCTTGCGCCTACTGGCAAAAATGCTAGGTACAGCCTGCTGCTAGCGTTGCGAGCAGCAAAGCTCCAACGCTGTGCACACAAACTCACCAGGCACCAATATGGCCCGGCATAACGCCCCAACGCCCCGCACGCCCCCTCTATTACGCACCTTCCGCCGTTAGGCACACCCCTTGCAAAGCCCCTCCCCGCTTGGCCAACCTATAAAACCAGCGGAGAGAGCACATGAAGCGTCGCAGTCTGATCAAGGCCTTTACCCTCAGCGCATCGATTGCCGCAATGGGCCTGAGCTGGAGTATCCAGGCGGCCGAGACCATCAAGGTCGGCATCCTGCATTCGCTGTCGGGGACCATGGCCATTTCCGAGACCTCGCTCAAGGACATGGCGCTGATGACCATCGAGCAGATCAACGCCAAGGGCGGTGTGAACGGCAAGCTGCTTGAGCCGGTGGTGGTCGACCCCGCGTCCAACTGGCCGCTGTTTGCCGAAAAAAGCCGCCAGCTGCTGACCCAGGACAAGGTCGCAGTGGTGTTCGGCTGCTGGACCTCGGTATCGCGCAAATCGGTACTGCCGGTGTTCGAAGAGCTCAACGGCCTGCTGTTCTACCCGGTGCAGTACGAGGGTGAAGAGATGTCGCCGAACGTGTTCTACACCGGCGCCGCGCCCAACCAGCAAGCCATCCCCGCCGTGGACTACCTGATGAGCGAAGACGGCGGCAGCGCCAGGCGCTTCTACCTGCTGGGCACCGACTACGTCTACCCGCGCACCACCAACAAGATCCTGCGCGCCTTCCTGCACAGCAAGGGTGTGGCCGACAAGGACATCGAAGAGGTCTACACCCCGTTCGGCCACAGCGATTACCAGACCATCGTCGCCAACATCAAGAAGTTCTCCGCTGGCGGCAAGACCGCCGTCATCTCCACAGTCAACGGCGACTCCAACGTGCCGTTCTACAAGGAACTGGCCAACCAGGGCCTGAAGGCCACCGAGGTGCCGGTGGTGGCGTTCTCGGTAGGTGAAGAAGAGCTGCGCGGCATCGACACCAAGCCACTGGTGGGCCACCTGGCGGCGTGGAACTACTTCGAGTCGGTGGATAACCCGGTCAACCAGCAGTTCGTCGCCGACTGGAAAGCCTACGCCAAGGCCAAAGGCCTGCCCGGCGCCGACAAGGCGGTGACCAACGACCCGATGGAAGCCACCTACGTGGGCATCCACATGTGGGCCCAGGCGGTCGAGAAAGCCAAGTCCACCGACGTCGACAAGGTGCGCGAAGCGCTGGCCGGCCAGAGCTTCAAGGCACCGTCGGGCTTTACCCTGACCATGGACAAGAGCAACCACCACCTGCACAAGCCGGTAATGATCGGCGAGATCCAGGATGACGGGCAGTTCAGCGTGGTCTGGGAAACCGAGCAGCCGCTGCGGGCGCAGCCGTGGAGCCCGTTCATCCCGGGTAATGACAAGCGGCCGGACTATGCAGTGAAAGGTAATTGAGTGCCACTGGGGCTGCTTTGCAGCCCATTCGCCGGCAAGCCAGCTCCCACACGGAAAGCGCACCCTCAAGGCCTGTGAAGGACCTGTGGGAGCTGGCTTGCCGGCGATGAGGCCAACATCGATTTCCAGGATTACCCGCATGCTCAGACTGCTGCTCACCCTGCTCTTGCTGATCCCCCTGGCCACCCACGCCAGCGAGGGTGAATTCTTTCTCGCCGCCAAGCCCGCCGAGCAAGCCCGCCTGCTCGAAGGCTGGGCGGCACAACCCGATGCCGCGCGCCTGCCACTGCTGGAAAACCTGCGCCAAGGCCGAATTGCCACTGACGACACCCGCAAGCTGCGCCTGAACAACCGCCTGCGCGGCCTTATCGACAACGCCCTGGCCAGCCATCAACTGCTCAGCGACAACAGCGACACGCGGCTGGCCGCCGCGCAGCAACTGCAAAAGAGCGCACAGCCGGCACAAATGGCCTTTCTCGACCGGCGCTTCGCTGCCGAGCCGGACACTGCCGTGCACGCGGCCCTGGGCCTGGCCCTGGCCAACCTGCAACTGGGCGCCAGCGAACCTGCGGTACGCCTGGCCGCCGTGCGCCTGCTGGGTGAAACCGGCGACCCGCTGGCCCGCACCCGCCTCGAAGCCTTGCTGCAAGCCGATGCCGAACGCGACCCGGGCGTGCGCACCGCCGCCGAAACCAGCCTGGCCCAGGTCAAGCGCAAGCTGCTGGTCGGCGAGCTGCTCGGCCAGGCGTTCAGCGGCCTGTCACTGGGCTCGATCCTGCTGCTGGCTGCACTGGGCCTGGCGATCACCTTCGGCCTGCTCGGGGTGATCAACATGGCCCACGGCGAAATGCTGATGCTTGGCGCCTACAGCACCTACATGGTCCAGGTGCTACTGCAGCGCCATGCCCCAGGGGCCATCGAGTTCTATCCGCTGATTGCCCTGCCGGTGGCCTTCGCCGTCAGTGCCGGGGTAGGCATGCTGCTGGAGCGCACGGTCATTCGCCACCTGTACGGCCGGCCGCTGGAAACCCTGCTGGCAACCTGGGGCATCAGCCTGATCCTGATCCAGGCCATCCGCCTGCTGTTCGGCGCGCAGAACGTCGAAGTCAGCAACCCGGCGTGGCTGTCGGGGGGCATCCAGCTGCTACCCAACCTGGTGCTGCCGTACAACCGACTGGTCATCATCGGCTTCGCCCTGGCCGTGGTACTGCTCACCTGGCTGTTGCTCAACCGCACGCGGCTGGGCCTGAACGTGCGGGCGGTCACCCAGAACCGCAACATGGCCGCCTGCTGCGGCGTGTCCACCGGGCGCGTCGACATGCTCGCCTTTGGCCTGGGCTCGGGCATCGCCGGGCTCGGCGGCGTGGCCTTGAGCCAGGTCGGCAACGTCGGCCCGGACCTGGGCCAGAGCTACATCATCGATTCGTTCCTGGTGGTGGTGCTTGGCGGTGTCGGGCAACTGGCCGGCAGCCTGTGGGCGGCCTTCGGCCTTGGCATCGCCAATAAACTGCTGGAGCCGCAGATCGGTGCCGTGCTCGGCAAGATCCTCATCCTTGCGCTGATCATTCTGTTCATCCAGAAACGCCCGCAAGGCTTGTTCGCCCTCAAAGGACGGGTAATCGACTGATGAACCAGCCACTGCTTGTCACCGCTACGCAAAAGGCCGGGCCACGGCTGTCGCTGGCCATCGGCACTGTCGTCGTCCTGCTGTTGCTGGCCCTGCCGCTGCTGTCGCTGCTGCCGGCCGAGCATGCCCTGCAGGTATCGGCCTACACCCTGACCCTGGTCGGCAAGATCCTCTGCTATGCCATCGTCGCCCTGGCCCTGGACCTGGTCTGGGGTTACGCCGGGCTGTTGTCGCTGGGGCACGGGCTGTTCTTCGCCCTGGGTGG
>NZ_JABMCN010000337.1 GCF_013179515.1 Pseudomonas sp. CM27 | reverse complement strand
AGGCGACTTCAAGCCTAACGTCAACGAACAGCCTGGCTCGGCTTCGGTGGTGCAGTCGATCAGCTCGTCGCTGAACGGCATCGGCTACTCGGGTATCGGCTACAAGACCGCCAGCGTCAAGACCGTAGCCCTGGCCAAGAAAGAAGGCGGCGAGTTCGTTGAAGACAACGAAGCCAACGCCCTGAACGGCAGCTACCCGCTGTCGCGCTTCCTGTACGTGTACGTCAACAAGGCCCCGAACAAGCCTCTGGCCCCGCTGGAAGCCGAGTTCGTCAAGCTGGTGCTGTCGCAAGCTGGCCAGCAGGTCGTGGTCAAGGATGGCTACATTCCACTGCCGGCCAAAGTGGTCGACAAGACCCTGGCTGACCTGGGCCTGTCCCACGCCGGTAACGTCGCAAAGAAGTAAGTAACTGAGGAGGAGGCCGGCGCAGCTGCCCGGCCTCGTCCACGAATTTCCAGTCCGACGCCCAGGTATCCTGAGCGGCGGGCTTTCGTGCGTCACCACTTTGTAATGTTTTTGTCACACGGGACCGCTAGGGTGTGCGCATGAATGATCTGGCCAACTCCACCATGACTCAAAACTCCCAGCCCGTGCGCATTGATTTCAATACGCCCGAGTTGCAACGCAAGCGCCGCATGCGCGCACTGAAGGATCGCCTGACCCGCTGGTACGTACTGGTGGGCGGGCTTGCCGTGTTGGCGGCAATCACCCTGATCTTCTTCTACCTGGCCTACGTTGTGCTGCCACTGTTCCAGGGCGCCGAGCTGACCAGCAAGAAGGCCCTGGAGCCGACCTGGCTGCAGCAGGATGCCGGCAAGCCGCTGATGATCGCGCTTGAAGAGCAGAACCTGGTGGGCATGCGCGTTTCGGACAAGGGCCAGGCATTGTTTTTCGACACCAAGACCGGTAGCGAGCTCAAGCGTGTCGATTTGGCGGTACCGGCAGATACCCAGGTTACATCGATCAGTACCGATGTGCCGGGCAGCCCGCTGGTGGTGCTGGGCTTGTCCAATGGTCAGGCGCTGGTGTTCCACCACACCTACAAGATCACCTACCCGGACAACAAGAAAACCATCACTCCCGGCATCGATTACCCCTACGGCGAGCAGCCGTTCGTGCTCGACGAGCAGGGCCGTGGGCTGGAGCACGTCACTGTCAACGTCAACAATGACACCCTGCTGCTGGCCGGCTCCACCGGCGCGCACTTGCAGGTGATGGAGCTGACCCGCACGGAAAACATGATGACCGGAGAGGTCACCACCGAGCAGAACCGCATCGTCTTGCCGCAGATGACCGAAGCGGTGAAGAACATCTTCATCGACCCGCGCCAGCAGTGGCTGTACGTAATCAACGGCCGCGCTACCGCGGACGTGTTCAGCCTGCGCGACAAGAGCCTCAATGGCCGCTACAAGTTGTCTGAAAGCGCTGACACCGAAATCACCGCCACGGCTCAGCTGGTGGGCGGCATCTCACTGATCATCGGCGACTCCAAAGGTGGCCTGGCCCAATGGTTCATGGCCCGTGATCCGGACGGCGAGTCGCGTTTCAAGCAGATCCGCACCTTCCAGATGGACAAGGCACCGATTGTGCAGATTGATGCCGAAGAGCGCCGCAAGGGCTTCATCGCCCTGGACGCCGAGGGCAATCTGGGCGTGTTCCACAGCACCGCACACCGCACCCTGCTGGTCGAGCCGGTGGCCGATGGCCCGGGCATCCTGGCCCTGTCGCCGCGGGCCAACCGCATCATCATCGAGCAAGGCGGCAAGCTGCTGCCCTTGAGCCTGCGCAACCCGCACCCTGAAGTATCCTTCAGCGCGCTGTGGGGCAAGGTCTGGTACGAGAACTACGACGAGCCCAAGTACGTCTGGCAATCGACCGCCTCGAACACCGACTTCGAACCCAAGCTCAGCCTGTCGCCGCTGACCTTCGGCACCCTGAAGGCCGCGTTCTACGCAATGATCCTGGCTGCGCCGCTGGCCATTGCTGCGGCCATCTACACCGCCTATTTCATGGCCCCCGGCATGCGCCGCAAGGTCAAGCCGGTGATCGAGCTGATGGAAGCGATGCCAACGGTGATCCTCGGCTTCTTCGCCGGCCTGTTCCTGGCCCCGTACCTTGAGGGCCACCTGCCAGGTGTGTTCAGCCTGTTCCTGCTGATGCCGCTCGGCATCCTGCTGGCCGGCTTCACCTGGAGCCGCCTGCCCGAGTCGATCCGCCTGCGGGTGCCGGATGGCTGGGAAGCGGCGATCCTGATCCCGGTCATCCTGTTCACCGGCTGGTTCGCGCTGACCATGAGCCCGCACATGGAAAGCTGGTTCTTCGGCGGCGACATGCGCTTGTGGATTACCAACGACCTGGGGATCACCTATGACCAACGCAACGCCCTGGTCGTGGGTATCGCCATGGGTTTCGCGGTCATCCCCAACATCTACTCGATTGCCGAAGACGCCGTGTTCAGCGTGCCGCGCAGCCTTACTCTCGGTTCGCTGGCGCTGGGGGCAACGCCTTGGCAGACCCTGACCCGCGTGGTCATCCTCACTGCCAGCCCGGGCATCTTCTCGGCGCTGATGATCGGCATGGGCCGTGCGGTGGGCGAGACCATGATCGTGCTGATGGCCACCGGCAATACCCCGGTGATGGAGATGAACCTGTTCGAGGGCATGCGCACCCTGGCCGCCAACGTGGCCGTGGAAATGCCCGAATCGGAAGTCGGCGGCAGCCACTATCGCGTGCTGTTCCTGGCCGCCCTGGTGCTGCTGATGTTCACCTTCGTCATGAACACCTTGGCCGAGCTGATTCGCCAGCGTCTGCGCAAGAAATACTCGTCGCTTTGATAGAAAGGTAGCGATCCGTGAAAAAGGATTCCCTCAAAGGCTGGTTCAAGAGCGGCGCCCCAGGCGTCTGGATGAGCGGCGGCGCGGTGGCCATGGCGGTGATCATGACCGTCGGCCTGCTGGCGGTGATCGCCGTCCGCGGCCTGGGCCACTTCTGGCCGGCCGATCTTGTCCAGGCCACCTACAAGGTGCCCGGCCAGGCTGACCACGTCGTCGTCGGCGAAGTGGTGCAAAAGGAAGACGTACCCCGTGCGCGCCTGAAAGGGGCCGGCCTGCCGGTACCTGACCAGGGCCCGGAGTTCATGACCCGCGAGCTGATCAAGGTGGGTAACCGCGACCTCAATGGCAGCGACTTCACCTGGGTGGTTGGCGACTGGCTGGTCGACGAAAAGTACCCGACCGATCTGATCGCCCTGGAGCGCCGCGAGTGGGGCAACTTCTATGGCTATCTGGTCAGCGTCAAGGAACAGGGCCGTGTGGTCGCAGAGGGCCCGGCCGCCTGGAGCGAACTGCAGGCCCGCCTCAAGCGTGCCAGCCAGCTCAACGGTGAGCTGCAGCAGCTGGAGAAGAAGGACATCGGCGCCATCAACCATGGCCTCGAGCGCCTGCGCCTGCAAGCCCGCAAGCTGGAGCTGGCCGGCAAGCTGGACGCCGCCGCCCAGGCCGACATGGATGCCGACCGGGCCGAGCTGAACAGCCGCTACAAGGCCATCGAAGACCGCCTCAGCGGCCTGCACCAGGCCTTTGCCCGGGACAGCCTGGTGGCCCGCGATGGCAACGGCCGTGAAGTGGAAATCAACCTCAGCAAGGTGGTGCACGCGATCCAGCCCAACGGCATGTCCGCGTTCACCAAGCTGGGCACCTACTTTGCCAAAGTCTGGGAGTTCCTCAGCGACGACCCGCGTGAAGCCAATACCGAGGGCGGTATCTTCCCGGCCATCTTCGGTACCGTGATGATGACCCTGATCATGGCGGTGATCGTGACCCCGTTCGGTGTCCTGGCTGCCGTCTACCTGCGCGAATACGCAAGGCAAGGGCCGGTGACCCGGCTGATCCGCATCGCGGTGAACAACCTGGCTGGCGTTCCGGCGATCGTCTACGGTGTGTTCGGCCTGGGCTTCTTCGTCTACGTGCTGGGTGGCTCGATCGACCGGCTGTTCTTCCCCGAAGCGCTGCCGGCGCCGACCCTGGGTACACCAGGCCTGTTGTGGGCATCGTTGACCCTGGCGCTGCTGGCAGTGCCGGTGGTGATCGTGGCCACCGAAGAAGGCCTGGCACGCATTCCGCGCACCGTGCGCGAAGGCTCGCTGGCCTTGGGCGCGACCAAGGCCGAGACCCTGTGGAAAATCGTCCTGCCCATGGCCAGCCCGGCCATGATGACCGGCATGATCCTCGCCGTGGCCCGTGCCGCCGGTGAAGTGGCGCCGCTGATGCTGGTGGGTGTGGTGAAGCTGGCGCCGTCGCTGCCAGTGGATGGCAACTACCCGTACCTGCACCTGGACCAGAAGATCATGCACCTGGGCTTCCACATTTATGACGTCGGCTTCCAGAGCCCGAACGTCGAAGCCGCGCGCCCGCTGGTATACGCCACTGCGCTGTTGCTGGTGATGGTGATCGCCTCCCTCAACCTCTCGGCCGTGTGGATACGTAACCACCTGCGCGAGAAGTACAAGGCGCTCGACAGCTGACCCAGCCTGCAAGCGTGCCGCCCGTGAGCCGGGCGGCCCTTTGAAACGAATTGATAGCGTATGGAGTTGACCATGCAGCAAGATTCCCACACTCACGGCATCGACATGTCCGCCCTGGGTCGCGACAAGCAGGGCCTGCGCCTGGCCGAAGAGACCGTGGCCATTGAAGTCCCCGGCCTGAGCCTGTACTACGGCGACAAGCAAGCCCTGTTCGACGTCAGCATGAATATCCCGAAACAGCGCGTGACCGCCTTCATCGGCCCGTCCGGCTGCGGCAAGTCGACCCTGCTGCGCACCTTCAACCGCATGAACGACCTGGTTGACGGTTGCCGAGTGGAAGGCGCCATCAACCTGTACGGCAACAACATCTACCGCAAGGGCGAGGACGTGGCCGAGCTGCGCCGTCGGGTGGGCATGGTGTTCCAGAAACCCAACCCGTTTCCCAAGACCATCTACGAAAACGTGGTCTATGGCCTGCGTATCCAGGGCATCAACAAAAAGCGCGTGCTTGACGAAGCGGTCGAGTGGGCGCTGAAGGGTGCGGCGCTGTGGGACGAGGTCAAGGACCGCCTGCACGAATCGGCGCTGGGCTTGTCCGGGGGTCAGCAGCAGCGTCTGGTGATTGCTCGCACCATCGCCGTCGAGCCGGAAGTGCTGCTGCTCGATGAACCGTGCTCGGCACTGGACCCGATCTCGACCCTGAAGGTCGAAGAACTGATCTACGAGTTGAAATC
>NZ_JABMCN010000336.1 GCF_013179515.1 Pseudomonas sp. CM27 | reverse complement strand
CTCGGTCCAGCCCGGCACGCGCTTGACCATGCAACCGAAGCGCAGCACGAAACTGTCGGGGCCCACCGGCACGTGGCTGTTGAGCAGAATGGCATGCACCCGCACATCACCGAACATCGAGCTCAGCTCGGTAAAATGGGTGGCCGGCCCGTAATACGCCGAGGGCGCGATCAGGTCGCCACCCAGGCGCTCGGAGTCGCCGTGGAAGATCTGCCGGCCGATATGTCCCTCGAACACGTTGGCGAAGTACTTGGTGGGCGTGCCGTGCACCGGCCCGAAATGCTGAGCGTCCACCAGGTTGTCGACCAGCTCGCGCGGGTTGGTCTCGATCAGCATGGTGTCGATGTTCCATTCGTGGATCCACTCCGGGTCGTCCATCTGCGGCAGATGCGGAATCACCACGCCGGCTTTCGGCGCACGGCCTTCGGGGTTGTTCCAGATGAACAGCAGGTTGTTTTCCTCGCAGGTCAGCCAGCTGCGGGTCTTGGCCTTGGGCGGAATGCGCTTGCAGTACGGGACTTCCACGCATTTGCCGCTGCTGTCGTACTTCCAGTGGTGAAACGGGCACACCACGGTGTCGTTCTCGAGGGTGCCCTGGGACAGGTCGGCGCCCATGTGCGGGCAGAAGGCGTCGAGGATGGTGATGCCGCCAGTGCTGGCGGCGAACGCCACCAGGCGCGTGCCGAAGATATTCAGGGTATGCAACTTGCCATCACGGTAGTCATCGGCCACCCCAAGGCAGTGCCAGCCCCTGGCGTAGCGATGGGCGCGCTGGGCGCTGTCGAGGGAGAGTTCGGCGAGCTTGGTCATGTTGTTGTTATTCCTGTGTTGGATACGCCATTCATCGGCAATGCCCCTGCGCGAGCAGGGGCATTGCCTGGCTGACATCTTTGAACAGACCTGCCGGGCCCTCATCCTTCAATCGGACTAGACGGGGCCCGCCCAGGCTCTACTGGCCGAAACGCCGCGCCGCCTCGGGGCCAAAGTCGCGCGGGCTGAAACCCGGCCGGTTGAGCAGGTAGCCGTTGCGCTGCTCGTTGATCAGGTTGAACGCCAGGTAGCTGCCGGCATTGAGGTCGTGGTAAAGCCCGACACCGGCCTGCGGGCGCTGGGTTTCATAGGCATAGAAGTAGTTCACCATCGAGGTGCGCCACAGCTCGCCGCGGTTGTCGTAGTTGTCGGCCAGCATCGGGAACCAGGTATCTTCGTCGATGTACAACTTGCGTTTGCCATACAGGTGGCGGTAGCCGGGCTTGAGGGTGCCCTCCAGCTCCCACACCCGGTGGCGCTCGTAACGCATCGCCTGCGGGTTGAGATGGCCCGGAGTCAGCAGGCTGGCGTACTTGAGCTGCGGGGCATGGACCTTGTAGGCGTTGTACGGGATGAACATTTCGCGCTTGCCTACAATTTTCCAGTCATACCGCTGCCCCGAGCCGTTGAACAGGCGCACCTCGTCCACGGTGATCGAGCCGCCGCTGCCAGGGAACGACATGTCGAAGCCATACCCCGGCGACTGCCGCACCCGCCGAGTGCCGGGGTCGTACCGCCAGGCCTGGCGCGGTTCGGTCTTGTCGTTCCAGAATTCGGTGCCGGTATTGATCTCGCCCTTGTCGCGCTGCGGCAACAGCGTCTCGTTGAGGTAGAACGACGAGTTGCCGACCGTGTCGCCCGCCTTGCCCGGTTCCAGCGATGGCGCCAGGTTGCGCGAGTGCACCCGGCCCCAGTTGATGTTGCCATCCTTGAGTACATACGCGTTGTCGGAGGTGTATTCCTCTGTCCAGGCGCGCAGGGTGAACGTGGACGCATTCTTCAGCAGCTCCAGGCCGCTGCGCGGCACCGGGAACGGCGTGCCGCCGGTCTTGCCGACCACCCCCTCGCCATCATCTACCAGCTTGGCCACCTTGGCATTTTCACGGGTGGCCTGGCACACCGCATCGTCGAAACGGAAGTCCCGGTGGCTGGGGTAGATCGGCATCTTGAAGGTGGCCGGGTACAGCTTGAACAGGGCCTTTTGCCCATCGGACAGCGCGTCGGCGTACTGAGCCATGTTGTCGGCGCTGATAACGAACAGCGGCTTTTCGCTGGCGTACGGGTCGACGGGATGATGGCCGGTGCCCTTGAAGTCCACCTGGGGCGGCGCCCCCAGCCATTGGCCGGAGAACGGTGGGATACTGCCGTCGGCGTTGCCCTGCGGGTCGGCCCCCAGGCAGGTCAGGTCCTTGCCCAGGCGCTCGACGTCCTCAGGGGCGGCCTGCACGCCAGTTGCAAGGGCGCTGAGCAGCATCACCAGCGCCAGGTTCTGCGGGGCAAGCGCACGGGCAGTGAGCAGACAACGGCTGGCCGGTTTACTGTCGGTCATTCTTGTTCTCCTTGGTTACCGATAGCGGTGGCCCAGTATCGGCAGGCCTTTGCGAGGGGAGCATCGTCCGCTCGGACTAACGCACTAACGCACGTCTACCCCATGCATGCCGGCGCCGACGGCTGGGCCAGCTGCCCTGGCGCCCCCAGTGCAACCACGCTGTTGAGCATGATGCGCACCAGTTCGGTCTGGCGCCGCACGCCGGTCTTGGAGAAGATCGAACGCAAGTGCGCGCGTGCCGTATTGCGCCGGATATTGAGCCGTTCGGACGCCTCCTCCAGCGACAAGCCATTGGCCAGTTCCAGGGCCAGTGCGGTCTCGGCAGGGGTCAGGTTGTAAAGCTGCGCGGTCACCCCGTTGCTCACCAGCGATTTGCCCACCGCATCGCGCACATACACAACCACGGTCGGCTTGCCCTTGCCCTCCACCAGCTCCTGGGACGGGATCAGCTCGACCACCACCCCCAGGTTGACCTGACCCGAAGGCCGTGACACCGACATGGCCTCGGCGCCCTGCTCCACCTTGTCCCCCGGCCGGCTGCGCAAGAACGCATTGCGTACCAGCCGGGCAAGCTCGCGGTTATCGCTGGGGTAGGTCGCTTCAAGGCGACCACCCACCAGTTTCAGGCCGTCGTTGCTGTCCAGGATCGCCCGTGCCACCGGGTTCAGCTGCAGCACATGGCCGTTTTCATCGAGCACGATGGTCGCCACCGCCAAGCGGTTGATGGTTTGCGAATACAGACTACCCAGCGAGACGCTGCGGTCGAGCAAGGTGTGCATGTGCAAGGCGCGGCGCAAGTGGGCGACAAGCATCGCGCACAGCGCCCGCTCGACGGCGCCGAAACGCGGTTGCTCACGGGGCCGGTTGATGCGCAGGCGCAAGGTACCGCCATCCGGCATGCTGATGTCCACCCCGAGCATGTGGTAGCAGCTGTAGGGCTGGCAGTACAGCAGGTAGAACGACGAGCTGGCCCACTCGCGGTCGCTCATCAGGTCTTCGATGGTGAACACCTGGTCGACCGGCAACCTGTCGAACAAGGTGGATTTCTCGCAATACGCGTAGTGGTTGACCCCGCCCTCGCCCGGTTCAACGTCACCCGCCACCATCATCGGTGACAGAAAGGGCTCGTCCAGCACGCGAAGGATCAAGGTCACATAGCAGGCGCCGAACAACCCGCGCAGCTGTTGCAGGGCCTCGTTCAGGCGCCGGGTATCCAGCGCGGCGTCATACATGTTGCCGAGCAGGCGTTCATAGTCGGCCAACTCGACCCCCAGGTGCGCCAGCACCTGGGCGTTGGACAGCGTAGTCTGCATGGACAGCCCCCAGGGCGGGCCGATGCCGCCGGCCCGCAGCATTATTGTCGTAGTGGTGGGTCAAGCCGGGTTGGCGTGGGCCGGCACACCGCCCGGCAACGGTTTGGCGCGGTCGAACCAGGCCGCCAGCGCCGGTAGCAGGAAGATCGCCCCGAACACGTTCACCAGGAACATGAACGCCAGCAGTATGCCCATGTCGGCCTGCAGCTTGAGCGGCGCGAACGCCCAGGTACCCACCCCGATCGACATGGTCACGGCCGTGAACACCGCTGCCGTACCGCGCTGGCACATGGCGCGGTAGAAGGCGTTGCGCAGGTCTTGCCCATGGGCCATTTCGTGCTGGATACGCTCGTACAGGTAGATGCCGTAATCCACTCCCACGCCAACCCCCAGCGCCATGACCGGCAAAGTGGCGACCTTCAGGCCGATGCCCAGCAGCGCCATCAGGGCATTGCACAGCACTGCCACGATGCCCAGCGGTACGACGATGCACAACACCGCCGACAACGAGCGGAAGGTCACCAGGCAGAACAGCACGACCGAGCAGAACAGCGCGGCCAGCATCCACACCTCGGCATGCTTGACCGCCTCGTTGGCAGCGGCCATCACCCCGACGTTGCCGCCCGCCAGGTGGAACGATACCGCCGACGATTGCAGGGGACCGATGACGCGCCGGGCCTCGTTGACCACATGGGCCACAGTGGCGCCCTCGTGGTCATTGAGAAACACCAGTATCTGCATGCGGCGGCAACCCTCGGTGACCAGCCCGGCATCCGCCGTGTAGGCCATCGACCCCTGCTGCAACCCGCGCGCAGAGCCGGGTATGGCAGCCCAGCGCGGGTTGCCTTCATTGTTGCCGGCGATCATTTCCTTGCCCATGCCGGCCACGCTCTGCACCGACTGCACACCGGCGACATGGCGCATCTGGAAGTCGAACGCCTCCACGGCACGCATCACGGCCGGGTTCAGGCAGGCCTCGTCGATGCCGTGGCTCTGGACGAACACCGCCAGCACGTCCAGGCCGATCGAGTAACTGCTGATGATGCGCTGGTTATCCAGGTTGTAGCGCGAATCGGCGCGCAGCTCCGGGGCACCCGACCCGATATCGCCCACCGCCAACTCGCGCGCCTTGACCACGCCCAGGCCCAGCAGCACCAGGCTGACGGCGAACACCAGCAGCGCCGGGCCGGGTTCGGCAACCGCCGACAGCTTCCACCACAGGCCATGGCGCGCACTGGCGGGTGCTGGCTGCGCGGTGCCTTGGCCGCCCACGGGCAGGCATGCCAGCACCAGTGGCAGCAGCATCTTGTTGGTGACGATCATCAGCATCACCCCAAGGCAGGCGGTTACCCCCAGTTCGTGGACGATGGGAATATCGATCAGCATGATCACCGCAAAACCCAGGGCGTTCATCAGCAGGGCCAGCGAACCGGGGATGAAGATCTTGCAGAACGCGGCATACGCCGCCTGTTGCGCCGATTCGCCGGCTACCACCTCCTGCTTCCAGGCGTTGGTCATCTGTACCGCATGCGATACGCCAATCGAGAAAATCAGGAACGGCACCAGCACCGACATCGGGTCGATACCCAGCCCCAGCAACGGCAGCAACCCCAGCAACCAGACCACCGGCAGCAACGCCACCAGGAGG
>NZ_JABMCN010000335.1 GCF_013179515.1 Pseudomonas sp. CM27 | reverse complement strand
ACTTCGTCAGCGCCGCAACCGGCCTGGCCGTGCTGGTTGCCCTGTGTCGCGGTATTGCCCGGCGCAGTGCCAACACCCTTGGCAACTTCTGGGTCGACATGACCCGCGCCACCCTCTACGGCTTGCTGCCGCTGTGCCTGCTGCTGGCGCTGCTGCTGGTAGGGCAGGGCGTGCCGCAAACCCTGGCCGACTACGCCCACGCGGTGACCTTGCAAGGTGCCGAGCAGACCATCCCGCTGGGCCCGGCGGCCAGCCAGATCGCCATCAAGCAGCTGGGTACCAACGGCGGTGGCTTCTTCGGGGTCAACGCGGCGCACCCGTTCGAGAACCCCACTGCCTGGAGCAACCTGTTCGAGGTGGCGTCGATCATCCTGATCCCGGCAGCCCTGGTGTTCACTTTCGGCCACTACGTAAAGGACCTGCGCCAAAGCCGCGCAATTCTGGCCTGCATGCTCGCGCTGTTCCTGATTGGCGGCAGTACGGCGTTGTGGTCCGAGTACCAGCCCAACCCGGCGCTTGAAGGCGCCCAGGTACAGCAGGGCGCGCCTATGGAAGGCAAGGAAAGCCGCTTCGGCACTACCGGCTCGGTGCTGTGGACGGTGACCACCACTGCCGCCTCCAACGGCTCGGTAAACGCCATGCACGACAGCCTCAACCCGCTGACCGGCATGGTGGCGATGGTCAACATGATGGTTGGCGAGGTGATCTTCGGCGGCGTCGGCGCAGGGCTGTACGGCATGTTGCTGTTCGTGCTGATCGCGGTGTTCCTGGCCGGGCTGATGATCGGTCGCACGCCGGAATACCTGGGCAAGAAACTGCAGGCGCGTGAGGTACAACTGTTGGTGGCAACACTTCTGGTGATGCCGGTTGGCGTGCTGGTACTCGGCGCCATCGCTGCCAGCCTGTCGGGCCCGGCAGGTGCGGTCAGCAACCCCGGCGCACATGGTTTCAGCCAGCTGCTGTACGCCTACACCTCGGGCACCGCCAACAATGGCTCGGCGTTTGCCGGTTTTGGCGCCAATACCGTGTATCACAACCTGATGATTGGCCTGGCCATGCTCATCGGCCGCTTTGGCTACATCCTGCCGGTGCTGGCCTTGGCCGGCAGCCTGGCGGCGAAGAAGAGCGCGCCCCAGGGGCAGAACAGCTTCCCCACCCACGGCGCGCTGTTCACCGGCCTGCTGCTGGTGACCATCCTGCTGGTCGGGGGGCTGACCTTCCTGCCGACCCTGGCCCTTGGACCAATCGCCGAACACCTGAGCCTGGCTTACTGAGGACCGACCATGAACATGCCCATTCCTGAAGCAAACGCCCGGCACAGTGCCCAGGACCAGACCCGCTTCGCCGCGCTGTGGCGCCCGGCGCTGGTGCAGGCGTTCGTCAAGCTCGACCCGCGCCAGCTCAGGCGTTCGCCGGTGATGCTGGTAGTGGCTCTGACCGCAGCACTGACCACCGTATTGTGCGTAGCCCCTGGCAGTGGCGTAGGCACCGGTGTTGCCGTGCAGATCGCCTTGTGGCTGTGGTTTACCGTGCTGTTCGCCAACTTCGCCGAAGCTTTGGCCGAAGGCCGGGGCAAGGCCCGCGCCGATAGCCTCAAAGCCGGTAGCCAAGGCCTGACCGCGCAGCGGCGCAAGCGCGATGGCAGCTACGAGACTGTCGCAGCCAGTGCACTGCGCAAGGACGACGTGGTACGCGTGGTGGCCGGCGAAATGATACCTGGTGACGGCGAGGTGCTAGAAGGTATCGCCGCCGTCAACGAGGCCGCCATCACCGGCGAGTCCGCGCCGGTGATTCGCGAATCCGGTGGCGACCGCTCGGCGGTGACCGGCAACACCCGGCTGGTATCCGACTGGCTGCTTATCCGCATCACCAGCAACCCGGGTGAATCCACCCTGGACCGCATGATCGCCTTGGTCGAGGGCGCCAAGCGGCAGAAAACCCCCAACGAGATCGCTCTCGACATCCTGCTGATCGGCCTGACCCTGATCTTTCTGGTCGTGGTGGTGACCTTGCAGCCGTTCGCCCATTTTGCCGGCGGCAGCCTGCCGCTGATCTTCCTGGCTGCGTTGCTGGTAACGCTGATCCCCACAACCATCGGCGGCCTGCTGTCGGCCATCGGCATCGCTGGCATGGACCGGCTGGTGCGGCTGAACGTCATCGCCCGTTCGGGCCGGGCGGTGGAGGCGGCCGGGGACGTGCACACACTGATGCTCGACAAGACCGGCACCATCACCTTCGGCAACCGCCGCTGCAGTGCCCTGCATGCCGCACCGGGCATCACCGCCCGGGAACTGGGGGAGGGCGCCTTGCTGGCCTCGCTGGCGGACGATACTGCCGAAGGCAAATCGATTGTCGAGTACCTGCGGCAGTTGCACGACTTCGTCGAGCCGCCTGCCGGCCAGTTCGACGCAGTAGCCTTTAGCGCCGAGACCCGCCTTTCGGGCATCGACCTGCAGCAGCGACGCTATCGCAAGGGTGCTGTGGATGCAGTGCTGGCGTTCGTCGGCATGCAGCGGCTGGAAATGCCCCCGGCGCTGGCCCGCGAAGTGGAGCGCATTGCCCAGAGCGGTGGTACGCCGCTGCTGGTGTGCGTCGACCAGCGCCTGCTGGGCGTGATCCACCTCAAGGACGTGGTCAAGCCCGGCATTCGCGAGCGCTTCGCCGAGTTGCGCAAACTGGGTATCCGCACGGTGATGGTGACCGGCGACAACCCGCTGACCGCCGCCGCCATCGCTGCCGAGGCGGGGGTGGATGACGTACTCGCCGAGGCCACCCCCGAGAAAAAGCTGGCGCGCATCCGCCAGGAACAGAACGACGGCCGCCTGGTGGCCATGTGCGGCGACGGCGCCAACGACGCCCCGGCACTGGCCCAGGCAGACGTGGGCATGGCCATGAACGACGGCACCCAGGCGGCGCGCGAGGCGGCCAACATGGTCGACCTGGACAGCGACCCGACCAAGCTGCTGGACGTGGTCCAGGTCGGCAAGGAGCTGCTGGTGACCCGAGGTGCACTGACCACATTCTCCATCGCCAACGACGTGGCCAAGTATTTCGCCATCCTGCCGGCGCTGTTCGCCGCCATCTATCCGCAGCTGGGTGTGCTCAACCTGATGCATCTGGCCAGCCCGCAAAGCGCGATCCTGTCGGCCATCGTGTTCAACGCGCTGATCATCATCGTGCTGATCCCGCTGGCGCTGCGTGGCGTGCGGGTGCAGGCGGCGAGCGCGGCGCACCTGCTGCGGCGCAACCTGCTGATCTACGGGCTGGGCGGCATTGTCGTGCCGTTTGCCGGGATCAAGCTGATCGATCTGCTGCTCAATGCCCTGCAGCTGGTCTGAGGAGGCCGACATGACTACTTATGTACGCCCGGCGGTGAGCCTGGCTTTGTTGATGACCTTGGTCACGGGTGCGCTCTACCCGCTGGCAGTGACGGGCATAGCCCAGGTGGTGTTCCCGGAGCAGGCCAATGGCAGCCTGGTGCGCGATGACCAGGGGCAGGTGCGAGGTTCGGCGCTGATTGCCCAGGATTTCCAGGGCGATGGCTGGTTCCATTCGCGGCCTTCGGCAGGCGCTTACGCCACCGTCGCCAGCAGTGCCAGCAACCTTTCGCCGAGCAACCCGGTGCTGGCCGAGCGGGTCAAGGGGGAGGCGGCTGCGCTGTACCAGGCGCAGCAGGGGCCGGTGCCGCAGGCGTTGCTGACCACTTCGGCCAGCGGCCTTGACCCGCACTTGCCACCGGAGGCGGTGGCTTACCAGATTCCGCGGGTGGCGGCGGCGCGGCAGTTGCCGGTGGCGCGCTTGCAAGCCCTGCTGGAAGAGGCCACCCTCCACCCATTGATCGGCCCGCCCGTGGTCAATGTGCTGGCGATTAACCGGATGCTTGAGCAACTGAGCCACTGAAATGGGGCCGCTGCGCGGCCCATCGCCGGCAAGCCAGCTCCCACCCCGACCGCATCGCTCCAAGCCTTGTGCAGTACCTGTGGGAGCCTGGCTTGCCGGCGATGGCCTGCGCGGCAGGCCCGGGAATGCCGCAGGCCGCAGTAAAATCAAAGGATGAAACATGAGTGATTCCACCCGCGCAGACGCGCTGTTGGCCACCCTCCCGCGAATCGGCCGGGGTCGGCTCAAGGTGTTTCTGGGTGCCGCCCCTGGGGTCGGCAAGACCTTCGCCATGCTCCAGGCGGCCCACGCCCAGCAGCGCCAGGGGGTGCAGGTGCTGGCCGGGGTTGTCGAAACCCACGGCCGCGCCGAAA
Organism: Pseudomonas sp. CM27; assembly: GCF_013179515.1. GTDB lineage: Bacteria > Pseudomonadota > Gammaproteobacteria > Pseudomonadales > Pseudomonadaceae > Aquipseudomonas. The sequence goes on along the minus strand of NZ_JABMCN010000335.1, from coordinate 1,127 downwards.
CCGAAGCCTTGCTGGCTGGCCTTCAGCAGCAGCCTTTGCTACGCAGCCAGTACCGCGGTGTCACCCTGGAAGAGATGGACCTGGACGGCTTGCTCAAGGCCACCCCAACCCTGGTGCTGGTCGATGAACTGGCCCACACCAACGCCCCCCGCAGCCGGCACGCCAAGCGTTGGCAAGACGTGCAGGAGCTGCTGGCCGCAGGCGTCGATGTGTACACCACGGTCAACGTCCAGCACCTGGAAAGCCTCAACGACAAGGTCCGCGACATCACCGGCGTGCACGTGCGCGAAACCCTGCCGGACTGGGTGCTGCAGGAAGCTTTCGAGCTGGTGCTGATCGACTTGCCGCCGCGCGAACTGCTCGAGCGCCTGCGCGAAGGCAAGGTGTATGTGCCCGAGCAGGCGCGGGCGGCCATCGATGCATTCTTCTCGCAGACCAACCTCACCGCCTTGCGTGAAATGGCCATGCAGACCGCCGCCGCCCAGGTCGATGCCGACCTGGCCCACGGCTATCGCCAGCGTGGTCAGGAGGCCCCGACCCTGCGCGGGCGGCTGCTGGTGGGCGTGGATGGCGATGACCAGGCCGAACGCCTGGTGCGCCATGCCAGCCGCGTGGCCCAGCGCCGCCACCTGCCCTGGAGCCTGGTGCATGTGGACAACGGCCGCCTGCGCGACGAAACCGCCCGCCATCGCCTGCAGGCCGCGCAGCAACTGGCCGAGCGCCTGGGCGGGGAGGTGGTATTGCTGCGCGCCGGCGAAGTGGCCCGCACACTGATCCAGCATGCTGCCGAGCGGCGCGCCAGCCTGGTACTGGTCGGGCAGTCCCGCGACCGCCTTCGCCGGCGCCTGTTCGGCGCAGGGGTGGCTGCGCGGCTACTGCGCGAAAGCCATGGCCTGGAGATCAACGTGCTGGACCGCGATGTGCAGGCGCAAGCGCCGCGTTCGGCTGTGCGGCGGGTGTGGGTGTGGCGCCATTACCTGCTGGCGCTACTGGCCACGGTCATGGCGGCGGGCCTGGCCTGGGCGGTATCGAGTGTGCTGGCGCTACCCAATATCTCGCTGGTATTCCTGGCGGCGGTGTTGCTGGTCGCGGTACGCAGCAGCCTGGGGCCAGCGCTGGCCTGCGCG
>NZ_JABMCN010000334.1 GCF_013179515.1 Pseudomonas sp. CM27 | reverse complement strand
ACACGAACGCCAGGGCCAGCATGCCGACCGCGGTGATCCCCCAGCCGATCAGCACCGCGCCGACATCGGCACGCGCCGCCATGTTCTGCGGCAGCGAGAAGATACCGCCACCAATCATCGAGCCGACCACCAGCGCGATCAATGCGCCCAGGCGCAGCTTTTGTCCAGGTTCGCTCATGGTCCTACCTTGTCACCTGTTGTCATCCGCCTGAAACAGTCAGGCGGTACTTGAAGATAGTGTCACTTATATTAAAGCGAGGCACCCACGCTAGCGCTGTCATAACTGCTTTATCTATGCAGATCCATTGTAAAAATTAGCAGCTAGTCAGCAACTAGAAAAGAAATTGATAAAACTCGAAATTCTTGTGAAAAATTTGCGAAAGCGGAAAAAACGGCTAGCGTCAAGCATCGCAGGCTGAACGGAGCGTTTGCTCTAGAAAGACATGGAGGTGCCAGCGCAAAAGGCCTGCAGCAAAAGCTGTCGGCACTCTCCAGGAGCACCGTGAAGGAAATTTCCTACTTCACGACGCCATTAACTGACCCACGTCAGCGAACGGCACAGGCGACGGATTTATGCTGTCGTCAACTTTCTCCTGGCAGGAGTTGTTAAATGTCTGATTCATCCGGAAAATTAAAACTCGGCGCGTTAGTTGCACTTGTCGTCGGCTCGATGATTGGTGGCGGTATCTTCTCGCTGCCACAAAACATGGCCGCCAGCGCGGGAGTTGGCGCGGTGCTGATCGGCTGGGGCATTACCGCGGTCGGCATGCTGACCCTGGCATTCGTGTTCCAGACCCTGGCCAACCGCAAGCCTGACCTGGATGGCGGGGTGTACGCCTACGCCAAGGCCGGTTTCGGCGACTACATGGGCTTCTCGTCCGCCTGGGGCTACTGGATCAGTGCCTGGCTGGGCAACGTCGGTTACTTCGTGCTGCTGTTCAGCACATTGGGCTACTTCTTCCCGATCTTCGGCGAAGGCAACACCCCGGCCGCCATCATTGGCGCATCGGTGCTGCTGTGGGCAGTGCACTTCCTGGTACTGCGTGGCATCAAGGAGGCGGCGTTCATCAACCTGGTCACCACCGTGGCCAAAGTGGTGCCACTGGTCCTGTTCACCCTGATCTGCCTGTTCGCGTTCAGGCTCGACATCTTCACCGCCGACATCTGGGGCAAAGGCACGCCCGAGCTGGGCAGCGTGATGAGCCAGGTGCGCAACATGATGCTGGTCACCGTGTGGGTGTTCATCGGCATCGAGGGCGCGAGCATCTTCTCGTCACGGGCGGAAAAGCGCGCTGACGTGGGCAAGGCCACGGTCATCGGCTTTGTCACCGTGCTGTTGTTCCTGATGCTGGTCAATGTGCTGTCGCTGGGCATCATGACCCAACCGGACCTGGCCAAACTGCAGAACCCGTCGATGGCCGCGGTACTGGAACATGTGGTCGGCCACTGGGGGGCGGTGCTGATCAGCGTCGGCCTGATCATCTCGCTGCTGGGAGCACTGCTGTCGTGGGTGCTGCTGTGCGCCGAGATCATGTTCGCCGCAGCCAAGGACCACACCATGCCGGAGTTCCTGCGCCGCGAGAACGCCAACCAGGTGCCGGCCAACGCCCTGTGGCTGACCAATGCCATGGTGCAGATCTTCCTGGTGATCACGCTGTTCTCCAGCAGCACCTACCTGTCGCTGATCTACCTCGCCACTTCGATGATCCTCGTGCCTTACCTGTGGTCGGCGGCCTACGCCTTCCTGCTGGCGCTACGCAGCGAAACCTACGAACAGGCCCTGGCCGAACGCAAGAAAGACCTGGTCATCGGTGGCATCGCCCTGCTGTACGCCATCTGGCTGCTGTATGCCGGCGGCGTGAAGTACCTGCTGCTCTCGGCCCTGCTCTACGCACCTGGCGCGATCCTGTTCGCCAAGGCCAAGCGTGAGATCGGCCAACCCATTTTCACCAACGTGGAAAAACTGATCTTCGCAGCCGTTGTCATCGGCGCCCTGGTGGCAGCCTATGGCCTGTATGACGGCTTCCTGACCCTTTGACCCACGTCTTCGTTCAATTGGAGGAATGAAACCATGTCCGCTGAAAAACAGAAGTACGGTGTCCACTCCGAAGCCGGCAAACTGCGCAAAGTGATGGTTTGCGCCCCGGGCCTGGCGCACAAGCGCCTGACGCCGAGCAACTGTGACGAGCTGCTGTTCGACGATGTGATCTGGGTCGACCAGGCCAAGCGTGACCATTTCGACTTCGTGACCAAGATGCGCGAGCGCGGCGTGGATGTGCTTGAAATGCACAACCTGCTGACCGACATCGTGCAGCAGCCCGAAGCGCTGAAGTGGATCCTCGATCGCAAGATCACCCCCGACACCGTGGGTGTCGGCCTGACCAACGAAGTGCGCAGCTGGCTCGAAGGCCTCGATCCACGCCACCTGGCCGAGTTCCTGATCGGCGGTGTGGCTGGCCAGGACCTGCCGCAGAGCGAAGGCGCCGATGTGGTCAAGATGTACAACGACTACCTGGGCCACTCCAGCTTCATCCTGCCACCGCTGCCCAACACCCAGTTCACCCGCGACACCACCTGCTGGATCTACGGCGGCGTCACGCTGAACCCGATGTACTGGCCGGCGCGCCGTCAGGAAACCCTGCTCACCACCGCCATCTACAAGTTCCACAAGGAGTTCACCGGCGCCGACTTCGAGGTGTGGTACGGCGACCCGGACAAGGAGCACGGCAATGCCACCCTTGAAGGCGGTGACGTGATGCCGATCGGCAATGGCATCGTGTTGATCGGCATGGGTGAGCGCACCTCGCGCCAGGCCATCGGCCAGCTGGCGCAGAGCCTGTTTGCCAAAGGCGCGGTGAAGGAAGTGATCGTCGCCGGGCTGCCCAAGTCTCGCGCCGCGATGCACCTGGACACCGTGTTCAGCTTCTGCGACCGCGACCTGGTCACGGTCTTCCCGGAAGTGGTGAAAGAGATCGTACCGTTCATCATTCGCCCGGACGAGGGCAAGCCGTACGGCATGGATGTACGCCGCATCAACAAATCGTTCATCGAGGTAGTGGGCGAGCAGCTTGGCGTCACCCTGCGCGTGGTCGAGACCGGCGGCAACAGCTTTGCCGCCGAGCGCGAACAGTGGGATGACGGCAACAACGTGGTTGCCATCGAGCCAGGGGTGGTCATTGGCTACGACCGCAACACCTACACCAACACCCTGCTGCGCAAGGCCGGTATCGAGGTGATCACCATCAGCGCCGGCGAACTGGGCCGGGGCCGCGGCGGCGGCCACTGCATGACCTGCCCGATCGTGCGCGACCCTGTCGACTACTAACGACCATTGCCCCCGGCCGCGCTCACAAAGCCGCGGCCGGTGTGTTCACCAAACTCAAGGAGAAATGTCATGGCGTTCAATATTCACAACCGCAACCTGCTCAGCCTGGAGCACCACACCACCCGCGAGCTGCGCTACCTGCTGGACCTGTCCCGCGATCTCAAGCGCGCCAAGTACACCGGGACCGAGCAGCAGCACCTGAAAGGCAACAATATTGCCCTGATCTTCGAAAAAACCTCCACCCGTACCCGCTGTGCCTTCGAAGTGGCGGCCTATGACCAAGGCGCCAACGTCACCTACATCGACCCCAACTCGTCGCAGATCGGCCACAAGGAAAGCATGAAGGACACCGCCCGCGTACTCGGGCGCATGTACGACGCCATCGAATACCGTGGCTTCAAGCAGGAAATCGTCGAAGAGCTGGCAAAGTTCGCCGGTGTACCGGTGTTCAACGGCCTGACCGACGAATACCACCCCACCCAGATGATCGCCGACGTGCTGACCATGCGTGAGCACAGCGACAAGCCGCTGCACGACATCAGCTACGCCTACCTGGGCGACGCGCGCAACAACATGGGCAACTCGCTGCTGCTGATCGGCGCCAAGCTGGGCATGGACGTGCGCATTGCCGCGCCCAAGGCGCTGTGGCCGCACGACGACCTGGTCGAGCGCTGCCAGAAGTACGCCGAAGAAAGCGGCGCGCGCATAACCCTCACCGAAGACCCGAAAGCCGCCGTCAAGGGCGTGGACTTCGTGCACACCGACGTGTGGGTATCGATGGGTGAGCCGATCGAGGCCTGGGGCGAGCGCATCAAGCAGCTCAAGCCGTACCAGGTGAACGCCGAGCTGATGAAGTCGACCGGCAACCCACGCACCAAGTTCATGCACTGCCTGCCGGCGTTCCACAACTCCGACACCAAGGTCGGCAAGCAGATTGCCGAGCAATATCCGGACCTGGCCAACGGCATCGAAGTGACCGACGACGTGTTCGAGTCGCCGGCCTGCATTGCTTTCGAGCAGGCGGAAAACCGCATGCACACGATCAAGGCGATCCTGGTATCGACCCTGGCTGACTTGTAAGGGCTGACTCGCCAGGCCGGGCGACTACGATCCCCTGTGGGAGCGGGTTCACCCGCGAATGCGTCGGCAGCACCAGCACCTTAACCCTGGGCTGACGCCTTCGCGGGTAAACCCGCTCCCACAAGGGGGCTGTGATATCCGGTCCAGAGCAGCGCTCCCTCTTTCGTTAAAGGACATTCCTCATGCGTATCGTTGTTGCATTGGGCGGCAACGCCCTGCTGCGTCGCGGCGAGCCGATGACCGCTGACAACCAGCGCGCCAATATCCGCACCGCCACCGAACAGATCGCCAAGATCCATCCTGGCAACGAACTGGTCATCGCCCACGGCAACGGTCCGCAAGTCGGCTTGCTGTCGCTGCAGGGCATGTCGTACAAGCCCGACGAGGCCTACCCGCTGGACGTGCTGGGTGCAGAAACCGAGGGCATGATCGGCTACATGATCGAACAGGAACTGGGCAACCTGCTGGCTTTCGAAGTGCCGTTCGCCACGCTTTTGACCCAGGTGGAAGTGGACGCCAACGACCCTGCGTTCAAGGACCCGACCAAGTTCATCGGCCCGGTCTACGGCAAGGAAGAGGCCGAGCGCCTGGCCAAGGAAAAAGGCTGGGTGGTCAAGGCAGACGGCGACAAGTATCGCCGCGTGGTGGCCAGCCCCAAACCCAAGCGCATCTTCGAGATCCGCCCGATCAAGTGGCTGCTGGAGAAGAGCAGCATCGTGATTTGCGCCGGCGGCGGCGGCATCCCCACCATGTACGATGAAAACCGCAAACTCAAAGGCATCGAGGCGGTGATCGACAAGGACCTGTGCTCGGCCTTGCTCGCAGAGCAGCTGGATGCCGACCTTCTGGTAATCGCCACGGATGTGGATGCGGCGTACATTGATTTCGGCAAGCCGACGCAGAAGGCCATCGCCCAGGCGCATCCCGACGAGCTGGAGAAGCTGGGCTTCGCCGCAGGCTCTATGGGGCCGAAGGTGCAGGCCGCCTGCGAC
>NZ_JABMCN010000333.1:4280-5421 GCF_013179515.1 Pseudomonas sp. CM27 | reverse complement strand
CCTAAACTTGCAGAAGAGCTGGTGCCCGGTGTCATTTCCTTGTCGGGCCTGCTGAAGGTGCTGCAGGCCCTGCTGTCGGAGCAGGTGCCGGTGCGCGATATCCGCAGCATTGCCGAAGCGATCGCGAACAATGCCGGCAAGAGTCAAGATACCGCCGCGCTGGTGGCGATGGTGCGCGTCGGATTGTGTCGCGCCATCGTGCAAAGCATTGTCGGTGTTGAGTCTGAGCTGCCAGTGATTACCCTGGAGCCAAGGTTGGAACAGATTTTGCTCAATAGTCTGCAAAGGGCCGGGCAGGGTCAGGAAGATGGTGTTCTTCTTGAACCTAGCATGGCCGAGAAGCTGCAACGTTCGCTGATCGAGGCGGCCCAGCGCCAGGAAATGCAGGGCCAGCCGGCCATCCTGCTGGTCGCCGGCCCGATCCGCGCCATGCTGTCGCGTTTCGGTCGCCTGGCTGTACCGAATTTGCATGTGCTGGCGTATCAGGAAATACCGGACAACAAGCAAGTCACCATCGTTGCCACCGTGGGCCCTAACGGCTGAGGTAGTGGATAATGCAAGTTAAGCGATTTTTCGCCGCCGATATGCGTCAGGCCATGAAACTGGTCCGTGATGAGCTGGGCGCCGATGCCGCGATCATTGGCAACCGCCGCATTGCCGGTGGTGTCGAACTGACGGCTGCGCTGGACTACAAGCTGTCCGCCCTGGCCCCGCGCGTGCCCAACGCCGAGCTGGAAGAAGAGCTGCGCAAGACCCACACGCGCATCGCCACTGCCCAGGCCGAGCTGGACCACCGCCAGGACAGCAGCGACAACAACCGCCAATTGTTTGCCGGGCAGTCGCTGACGGCCGCCGAACCGCTGGTCGAGCCCCACGTCGACACCCCCGAGGCGGCTGCCGCCCCGGCCGCGGCGCCAGTCGATCCGCGCCTGTTCGATGCCATGCGCTCCGAGCTGTCGGGCCTGCGCGAGCTCCTGGAAGTGCAGCTCGGCTCCCTGGCCTGGACTCAGTTGCAGGGCAGCAAGCCGCAGCAGGCCAACCTCTGGCGCCGCCTGCAGCGCATCGGCCTGTCCGGGCCGATCGCCCGTGAGCTGCTGGACCTGACCGCCGAAATCGAAGAACCACGCCAGGCCTGGCGCAT
>NZ_JABMCN010000333.1:0-4180 GCF_013179515.1 Pseudomonas sp. CM27 | reverse complement strand
TCGGCCTGTCCGGGCCGATCGCCCGTGAGCTGCTGGACCTGACCGCCGAAATCGAAGAACCACGCCAGGCCTGGCGCATGCTGCTGGCGCACCTGGCGCGGATGATCGACATTCCCGAAATCGAGCCGATCGAAGAGGGCGGGGTGATTGCCGTGGTCGGCCCGGCCGGCATGGGCAAGACCACCACCCTGGCCAAGCTGGCCGCCCGCTACGTGCTCAAGTACGGCGCGCAGAACCTGGCGCTGGTGAGTATGGACAGCTTCCGCATCGGTGCCCAGGAGCAGCTCAAGACCCTGGGCCGCATCCTCAACGTGCCGGTGACCTACGTCGACCCGGGCCAGTCGCTGGCTGCGGCGCTGGAGCCGCTGCTGCGCAAGCGCGTGGTGCTGATCGATACCGCCGGCCTGCAGGCCAGCGACCCGGCCCTGCGCATGCAACTGGAAACCTTGGCCGGGCGTGGCATTGCCGCAAAGAATTACCTGGTACTGGCCACCACCAGCCAGAAGCAGGTGCTGACCGCCGCCTATCACAGCTACAAGCGCTGTGGCCTGGCCGGCTGCATCCTGACCAAACTCGATGAATCGGCAAGCCTTGGCGATGTGCTGAGCCTTGCCATCAGTCATGAACTGCCTGTGGCCTATCTCACCGATGGCCCGCGCATTCCAGACGACCTGCACTTGCCACGTGGGCACCAGCTGGTGACCCGGGCAGTCAATGTGCAGCAGCAGGACGAGCCCAGTGAAGAGGCCATGGCCGACATGTTCGCTGATCTCTATCACAACCCACGGCGAGCGGGTTGACCATGAAGCGTGTGCAAAGTCGCTATACCAAGGGGTACGCAGAATTGCCCTACGTGTGGCCTGAGTCCCAGCGAGACAAGGTAAAGAACAGACATGGGTAGCATGCATCCTGTACAGGTGATCGCCGTGACCGGTGGTAAAGGTGGCGTCGGCAAGACTAACGTTTCAGTGAACTTGTCCCTGGCGCTGGCCGAGCTTGGCCGCAGGGTCATGCTGCTCGACGCCGACCTGGGCCTGGCCAATGTCGACGTGTTGCTGGGCCTGACTCCCAAACGTACCCTGGCCGATGTCATCGAGGGGCGCTGCGAGCTGCGCGATGTGATGCTGCAGGGCCCCGGCGGCGTGCGCATCGTGCCGGCGGCCTCGGGCACGCAGAGCATGGTGCACCTGGCCCCGGCCCAGCATGCCGGGCTGATCCAGGCGTTCAGCGACGTCGGCGACAACCTCGACGTGCTGGTGATCGACACCGCTGCGGGCATTGGCGACTCGGTGGTGAGCTTTGTCCGCGCGGCGCAGGAAGTGCTGCTGGTGGTGTGTGACGAACCGACCTCGATCACCGATGCCTACGCCCTGATCAAACTGCTGAATCGCGACTACGGCATGAACCGTTTCCGCGTGCTGGCCAACATGGCGCAGAGCCCGCAGGAAGGGCGCAACCTGTTTGCCAAGCTGACCAAGGTCACCGACCGCTTCCTTGACGTTGCCCTGCAGTACGTGGGCGCCGTGCCGTACGACGAGTGTGTGCGCAAGGCGGTGCAGAAGCAGCGTGCAGTCTACGAAGCCTTCCCTCGCTCCAAGTGCGCGCTGGCCTTCAAGGCGATTGCGCAGAAGGTCGACAGCTGGCCGCTGCCGGCCAACCCGCGCGGCCACCTGGAGTTCTTCGTCGAGCGTCTGGTGCAACCCACCAGCGCGGGACCCGTGCTATGAACGCGAGTGGCTTCAAGATGTACAGCCGGGCGTCGAAAGACGCCCAGTACGAGCTGATAGAACGCTACGCGCCGCTGGTCAAGCGCATCGCCTACCACCTGCTGGCGCGGCTGCCGGCCAACGTGCAGGTCGAGGACCTGATCCAGGCCGGCATGATCGGCCTGCTGGAAGTGGCCAACAAGTACGACGCCAGCAAGGGCGCCAGCTTTGAAACCTACGCCGGTATCCGCATCCGCGGCGCGATGCTGGACGAAGTGCGCAAGGGCGACTGGGCACCGCGCTCGGTGCACCGCAACACCCGCATGGTCAGTGACGCGATGCGCGCAGTCGAAGCCAGAACTGGCCGTGACGCTAAAGATCATGAAGTTGCTGCCGAACTTCAATTGAGTCTCGATGATTACTACGGGATCTTGAACGATACCCTGGGCAGCCGCCTGTTCAGCTTTGACGACCTGTTGCAGGACGGCGAGCACGAAGGGCTGCATGAGGATGGCGCCAGCGGCCAGGTCGAACCTGCCCGCGGCCTGGAGGACGAGCGCTTCCAGGTAGCCCTGACCGAGGCCATCGCCAACCTGCCGGAGCGTGAGCGCCTGGTGCTGGCGCTGTACTACGACGAAGAGCTGAACCTCAAGGAAATCGGTGAGGTGCTTGGGGTCAGCGAGTCGCGGGTCAGCCAGTTGCACAGCCAGTGTGCTGCGCGCCTGCGCAGCCGCCTTGGGGAATGGCGGGCGCGTTGAGCCCGTTGTCGTTGCAGTCGTTTTCTACGTTGTACCGGATTGATTGAATGCGCGCTCGCAGCCGAGCGCGTTCGAGACTGCTTGGAGGTCTACTTGAACAAAGATATGAAAATCCTCATCGTTGACGACTTTTCGACGATGCGGCGGATCATCAAGAACCTGATGCGCGACCTGGGTTTCACCAACACGCACGAAGCGGACGACGGCACCACGGCGCTGCCGATGCTGGAGAACGGTGACTACGACTTTCTGGTGACCGACTGGAACATGCCTGGCATGTCCGGCATCGACCTGCTGCGTAAGGTGCGTGCCAGCGAGAAGCTGAAAACCATGCCGGTACTGATGGTGACCGCCGAAGCCAAGCGCGACCAGATCATCGAAGCGGCCCAGGCCGGCGTCAATGGTTACGTGGTCAAGCCGTTCACCGCTCAGGTGCTCAAAGAAAAGATCGAGAAGATCTTCGAACGCGTCAACGGCTGAGTCACGCCAGGGGGCGCGCCATGGAATCATCACAAACGTCGTTGGGCGAGTTCGAATCGACCCTCAAGAAGCATGCCCAGGAGCTGGTCGAAAGCCTGGAGCGAGGCCGTTTTGGCGAGGCGGTGCAGCTGATTCACGAGCTGAACCAGACCCGCGACCGCGGCCTGTATCAGGAAGTCGGCAAGCTGACCCGCGAGCTGCACAGTGCCATCGTCAGTTTCCAGATCGACCCGACCATGCCGCAAGCCGAGGAGGTGTCGCAGATTACCGACGCCACCGAGCGCCTGTCGTATGTGGTCAAGCTCACCGAGGGCGCGGCCAACCGCACCATGGACCTGGTCGAGGAAAGCACTCCGGTGCTCAACGACCTGGCCAGCGAGGCCAAGGCGCTGAGCACCGACTGGCAGCGCTTCATGCGCCGCGAAGTGGCTGCGCCAGAGTTCCGTGACCTGGTCAAGCGCGTCGACAGTTTCCTGACGCACAGCGCTGAAGGCAACCGCAAGGTAGCTGGTCACCTCAACGACATTCTGCTGGCGCAGGACTACCAGGACCTGACCGGTCAGGTGATCAAGCGTGTCACCACGTTGGTGACCGAAGTGGAAAGCAACCTGCTCAAGCTGGTGCTGATGGCCAGCCAGGTCGACCGGTTTGCGGGCATTCAGCATGACCACGATCAATTGCGTGCAGAAAAAGATCGAGAAAAACATCCGACTCGGGGTGAAGGTCCGCAGATTCATGCCGATAAGCGTGAAGACGTTGTGTCCGGTCAGGACGATGTCGATGATTTGCTGTCCAGCCTGGGTTTTTAAGGAGCACGTTTGATGAGCTTCGGCGCCGATGAAGAAATCCTCCAGGATTTCCTGGTAGAAGCCGGCGAAATTCTTGAGCAACTGTCCGAGCAACTGGTCGAGCTGGAAAGCCGGCCCGACGATGCCGACCTGCTCAATGCGATCTTTCGCGGTTTCCACACTGTAAAAGGGGGCGCCGGCTTCCTTCAGCTGAACGAGCTGGTGGAGTGCTGCCATATCGCCGAGAACGTGTTCGACGTGCTGCGCAAAGGTGAGCGCCGGGTCGACGCGGAACTGATGGATGTAGTGCTTGAAGCACTGGATACGGTCAACAGCATGTTTGGCCAGGTGCGCGAGCGCGCCGAAGTGACTCCGGCCACCCCTGAGCTGCTGGCGGCATTGTCGCGCCTGGCCGAACCTGGCAGCGCCGAAGCGCCTGCGGCAGCCG
>NZ_JABMCN010000332.1:2652-5449 GCF_013179515.1 Pseudomonas sp. CM27 | reverse complement strand
CGCCAGCCAGGCCTGCCATGGTCGCAGCCTGGGTGCACTGTCGGCTTCCGACCCACTGCCTTGCATCCGCTGTGAGCCCGGCCTGCCTGGTTTCAGCAAAGTGCCGTTCAACGACCTGGCAGCCCTGCACGCCGAGGTGGACTCCCGCACGGTGGCGATCATGCTTGAGCCGATACAGGGCGAGGCGGGGGTGATCCCTGCCACCCAGGAATACCTCAAGGGTGTGGAAACACTGTGCCGCGAACTGGGCATCCTGCTGATCCTCGATGAAGTGCAGACCGGTATCGGCCGCTGTGGCGCGATGTTGGCAGAGCAGACCTACGGCGTACGGGCCGACATCATCACCCTGGGCAAGGGCCTGGGTGGTGGCGTGCCGCTGGCCGCCCTGCTGGCCCGTGGTACAGCGTGCTGCGCCGAGCCAGGCGAACTGGAAGGCAGTCACCATGGCAATGCACTGATGTGTGCCGCTGGCCTGGCGGTGCTGGATACCGTGCTGGAGCCGGGCTTTTTCGAACAGGTGCAGGACAATGGTCGCCACCTGCGCGAAGGCCTCTGCCGCCTGACCGGGCGTTATGGCCAGGGCGAGGTGCGCGGGCAAGGCCTGTTGTGGGCGCTGCAGTTGAAAGAAAACCTGGCCCGCGAGCTGGTGGCCGCAGCTCTGCATGAAGGCCTGCTGCTCAATGCGCCGCAAGCGGATGTGGTGCGTTTTTCGCCTGCGCTGACCGTGAGCAAGGGCAACATCGACGAAATGCTGCTGCGCCTGGCCCGCGCCTTCGCCCGCCTGCATGCCCGGCAGCAGGCCCACCGCGAGATGCCGGCTTAGCGGTCTGGCAAAGAATTCTACGAACCGTCTGGCGTTCCTGCGCATCGCCCCTGGCCTGTTTCATTCGGCCCGGGGCGTTTTTTTTTGCCTGTGGAACCTCTACGGCGGGCGGCTAGTCTTTGATGTAACCCTTCAGGAGAGACTCCCATGGACTTTATTCGCATCATCATCGCCATTCTTCTGCCACCGCTGGGTGTGTTTCTGCAGGTGGGGTTTGCCGGAGCATTCTGGCTGAATATTTTGTTGACCTTGCTGGGTTACATTCCGGGCATCGTGCACGCCGTGTATATCATCGCCAAGCGCTAGCCACTCAGGGCCCCATGGCCGGCAAGCCGGGCTCCCAGAGGATTGCGCCGCACTCAAGGCCTGTGCAGTAGCTGAGGGAGCTGGCTTGCCGGCGATTGGGGCTGCAACGCAGCCCCGGGGTCAGCCCTCCAATACCTTGCAATAGAACTTCCATTCTTCTTCCAGCGCATGGGCCAGGTTCTCCGCCTTGCGGAACCCATGGCGCTCTCCCGCGTAGAAGTGCGCCTCAGCTTCGATCCCGTTAGCCTGCAACGCGGCCAGCATCGACCGTGTCTGCTCGGGCACCACCACCGCATCCAGCTCACCCTGGAAGAAAATCACCGGCACTTTGATCTGCCCCGCGTGCAGCAGCGGTGTGCGCTGGCGATAGCGTTCGGCATCCTGTTGCGGGTCGCCGATCAGCCAGTCCAGGTAATCCCCTTCGAACTTGTGCGTGGCAACGCCCAGGGCAATCGGGTCGCTGACCCCGTACAGGCTGGCGCCGGCGCGGAACACGTCGTGGAATGCCAGGGCGCACAAGGTGGTGTAGCCACCGGCGCTGCCGCCGCGGATAAACGCCTTGCGCCCGTCGATCAAGCCCTGGGCAGCCAGGTATTCGACTGCCGCGCAGGCATCGGCCACATCGCTTTCGCCCCAGCGCAGGTGCAGCGCCTGGCGGTATTCCCGGCCATAGCCGGTGCTGCCTCGGTAGTTGAGGTCGGCTACGGCGAAACCGCGCTGGGTCCAGTACTGGATGCGCGGATCGAGCGCCGGGTAACAGGCCGAGGTAGGGCCGCCGTGGATGAATACCACCAGCGGCGTGGCACGTTCACCGCCGGCCGCCGGGTAGAAGAAACCGTGGGCCTGGTTGCCTGCCTTGCCATAGTGGATCGACTGCGCAAGGCTGATCTGCTCCGGCGGGAGTATCTCGGCACCACCGGCGAGCACGCGCACCTCGTGGTTGCTACGGTCGACGGCTATGACTGCTGGCGGACTGATTGGCGAGGCGGCAATGGCATAGATGTGTTGGCAATCCATGGCCAGGTGGCGAAAGCGCGTATACGCACTGGCGAACCGTTCCGTGGGGGCGTCGGGCGTGCGCAGTCCCAGTTGCCCGAAACCGTCTTCGAACCAGCTGGCCAGGTAGCGTTGCGGCCCTAGCGCCAACCAGGTGCAGGTACCCAGTTGCCAAGGTGCAGCGGCATGGTCGGCAGGCTCTGCTGGCAGCGGCTGCCAGTGCCCATCGACCTCGCCCCAGGGCTGCCAGAAGCCATTGCGGTCGGACAGGCAGTAGAGCCGGCCCTCGGCATCGAACCGTGGTTGCTGCAACGACTCTTCAGCGGCGGCCACACACCGCGCCTGCCCCCAGTGGCCGTGGGCGTCGCGCGTCTGACACATCAGCCGGGTGACGGTCCAGGGCTGTGCCGGGCGGTCCCATTCGATCCACGCCAGGCGCTGGCCATCTGCACTCACGGTGGGTGCGGCGTAGAAGTCGGCGCCCTCGGCCAGCACCTCGCGGCAGCCTTCACCCAACGCCACCAGGCGATGCTCCACCTGCTCGGCATGCTGCTCCTCGATGGCCAGAATCGTGCCGTTGTGCCACTGCACGTCGCCGTAGCGGCAGCTGGCATCACAGGTCACGGCGCGCGGCGGTGAGTCGTACAGATGCTGGGTGTAGACCTGCTGATG
>NZ_JABMCN010000332.1:0-2553 GCF_013179515.1 Pseudomonas sp. CM27 | reverse complement strand
TGCCACTGCACGTCGCCGTAGCGGCAGCTGGCATCACAGGTCACGGCGCGCGGCGGTGAGTCGTACAGATGCTGGGTGTAGACCTGCTGATCCTTTTCGTTGACGAACACCAGCCCGTCGTCGCTCAGGCAAAAGCTGCCGCCGCCATACTCGTAAACCCGGCTTCGCACACTGAAGCCGTCGGGCGTCAGGCAGCGGGCCTGCTGGTACTGCCAGTGCCAGATGCGGCAAGCGCCATCGGCCGGGCGGAATTCGTTCCAGAACAGGCCTTGGTCGCTGACCTTCAGTTCAGTGAAGTCGGTGCCGGCGGCAACCGCTTGTGCCGCGCTGAATTCAGCCGCGGGCGATGACACGTGAGTTTCGTTCATTGCGGAAGGTCATCTCTTCGATGGCGAGCTGGGCGGTTTCTGCCTCCTCGCGGGCCTTGAGGATGATGCCGTGGTCGGCCGATTTGGCGCACACCGGGTCGGCGTTGCTGGCATCGCCGGTCAGCATGAAGGCCTGGCAGCGGCAGCCGCCGAAGTCCTTTTCTTTCTCGTCGCAGGAGCGGCACGGTTCGCGCATCCACTCGTAGCCACGGAAGCGGTTGAAGCCGAACGAGTGGTACCAGATGTGTTTCAGGTCGTGATCGCGCACGTTGGGGAACTGCACCGGCAGCTGGCGAGCGCCGTGGCAGGGCAGGGCGGTGCCGTCGGGGGTGATGGTGAGGAACAGGTTGCCCCAGCCGTTCATGCAGGCCTTGGGGCGCTCTTCATAGTAGTCCGGGGTGACGAAGATCAGCTTGCACGGGTTGCCCTCGGCCTTGAGCTTGTCCCGGTATTGGTTGGTGACGCGCTCGGCCCGCTCCAGCTGGGCGCGGGTCGGCAACAGGCCCAGGCGGTTGAGGTGCGCCCAGCCGTAGAACTGGCACGTGGCGAGCTCGACGAAGTCGGCCTCCAGGGCGATGCACAGCTCGATGATACGGTCGGTCTTGTCGATATTGTGCCGGTGGGTGACGAAGTTGAGCACCATCGGGTAGCCGTGGGCCTTCACTGCGCGAGCCATTTCCCACTTTTGCGCAAAGGCCTTCTTCGAGCCGGCCAGCAGGTTGTTGACCTGCTCGTCGCTGGCCTGGAAACTGATCTGGATGTGGTCCAGGCCGGCTTTTTTGAAGTCGGCGATGCGCGCTTCGGTCAGGCCGATGCCGGAGGTGATCAGGTTGGTGTAGTAGCCCAGTCGGCGGGCCTCGCCGATCAGTTCGGCGAGGTCCTGGCGTACCAACGGTTCGCCCCCGGAAAAGCCGATTTGTGCCGCGCCCATTTCCCGCGCTTCGGCCATTACCTTGAACCATTGTTCGGTGCTCAGCTCTTGACCCTGGGCCGCGAAGTCCAGCGGGTTGGAGCAGTACGGGCACTGCAACGGACAGCGGTAGGTGAGCTCGGCCAGCAGCCACAGCGGCAGGCCGATCTCGGGCGTGGGCGGCACGTCAGGCGAGGACGATCCAGTGTTCGGCACGGGCCACCTCCATGAATTGCTCGATGTCATCGGCCACTTCCGGGACACCGGGGAATTGCTGTTCGAGTTCGCTGATGATAGCGGCCACGTCACGCTGGCCGTCTATCAGGCCACCGATCAGGCTGGCGCTGTCGTTGAGTTTGATCATGCCCTCGGGGTACAGCAGCACATGGCCTTTCTGCGCCGGCTCGTACTGGAAGCGGTAGCCGGGGCGCCAGCTGGGCACCTGGTTGCGGTCGAGACTCATAGGGTGATCCCCTTGTGCCACACCCGTTGCTGGGTGACAGAGTGATAGGGCGGGCGGTTCAGCTCGTAGGCCATGCTCATGGCGTCGAGCATGCTCCAGAGGATATCCAGCTTGAACTGCAGTATTTCCAGCATACGCTCCTGGTCGGCGCGGGTGGTGTAGTGCTGCAGGGTGATCGCCAGGCCGTGCTCCACGTCACGCCGAGCCTGGCCCAGGCGGGTGCGGAAGTACTCATAGCCGGCCGGGTCGATCCACGGGTAGTGCTGCGGCCAGCTGTCCAGGCGCGACTGGTGGATTTGCGGGGCGAACAGCTCGGTCAGCGAGCTGCTCGCCGCTTCCTGCCAGCTGGCCCGGCGGGCGAAGTTGACGTAGGCGTCCACGGCAAAACGCACGCCCGGCAGCACCAGTTCCTGAGAACGCAGCTGGTCCGGGTCGAGGCCCACGGCCTGGCCCAGGCGCAGCCAGGCTTCGATGCCGCCGTCCTCGCCGGGAGCGCCATCGTGGTCGAGCAGGCGCTGGATCCACTCGCGGCGTACTTCACGGTCCGGGCAGTTGGCCAGGATCGCGGCATCCTTCATGGGGATGTTGACCTGGTAGTAGAAACGGTTGGCCACCCAGCCCTGGATCTGCTCACGGGTGGCGCGGCCCTGGTACATCGCCACGTGGTAGGGGTGATGGATGTGGTAATAGGCGCCCTTGGCGCGCAGGGCCTGCTCGAATTCGGCAGGGGACATTGGCAGTGCGTCGCTCATTCCGCTGGCTCCTGTAGAAGGATTGTCTGGCCGGACATACACGGCCCCTGTGGGAGCGGG
>NZ_JABMCN010000331.1 GCF_013179515.1 Pseudomonas sp. CM27 | reverse complement strand
GGCCAGGCCGCGCTTGCATTCACCCACTTGCTGCCCGTGGCAAATCAGCTCAGGGGCTGCATATCGAGCCTGTTCGATCGGTACCGGGCCAACCATCACCAAGTTGAGCCGGGCACTCAGCAAGGCAATCGCCGTGATGCCGAGCACTGCAAGTGCAGCCGTCGGCGCTAGGCGACGAAAGCCGGACAACACACGCACCGGCTCCTCGACAAATCGACAGGAAATCCACGCCAGCGCAAACGTCGCTACCAGCGCGATCGACAACCACTGCATGCCGAGTTCATTCTGGCCTGTGTAGTAGCGAAGAAACGCCAGGACCGGCCAATGCCACAGGTACAGGGAGTAGGAAATGCCACCGATCCACACCATCCCTGGTTTGGACAAAAGCTTGTTGACCGCACTGCGTCGCGCTGCGATCAGCAGCGCCGTTCCGGTGCATGGCGCCAGCGCCCATAACCCAGGGAACTGGGTTTTATCTACCAGAACGAAGCTGGCGGCAAGCAAGCCCAGGCCCAGCACGCCTAACAGTGACGACACAGCTGTGGTTAACTCACGGTCTCGCATACCGAGCGCTACCACACCCCCGATCAGAAATTCAGGTGCACGGGCAAGTAGCGAAAAATACTCCCGGCCCTGCCCCATCAGCACGCTCCGACTGCTCCACACGAGCAGAAGGACCGACAGCACCGCGAGCCCAGGCAAGCGCCAGGAACGGGGCAGGCAAAGCAGAACAAGTGGGAAGATCAAATAGAATTGCATCTCTATCGCGAGCGACCAGGTATGCAATAGCGGTAGCTCTTCTGCACGAGGAGCGAAATAGCTGCCAAAGTCGGCGAAATACAGGTTGCTAGCAAAGACAGCTGCCGACTTCGAACTCTGATGGAAAAACGTGAAGTCTGCAGGTAGCAGAAGGACTGACGACACAACGCTGACCACAGCCAGCATGACTGCATAGGCGGGAACGATGCGCTTGAAACGGTTCAGGTAAAAGTCAGCCAGGCGAATCTTTTGCCCCGGCTCCGTCAATAGCGCAGTGATGATAAAACCCGAAATAACAAAAAATACATCGACCCCAACGAACCCTGCTGGAAGCCATGCGCTGTCCATGTGGTAGGCAAGAACTGCCAGAACCGCTACCGCACGCAAACCCTGAACGTCCAGGCGCATGTGTTTGCGCGCCCGTAACGAGCTCCATTCCTGCGGCGATGTTTCATTGTTATTGGACAAGCTGGCCAAGACCTTGCAAAGGGTAGCGCAAGAAAAAAGGCGGCCCGGCGGCCGCCCGGTATCATGCCTGTTTCAGCGGGAGAGACTCAGCACGAAAGGATGTGCCTCGTTGTCCTTCGCCTGAGCGATAGCTGAACTACGAATCACGTTCACAGTCTCCACGCAATGGCGAGCGTCCTCGATGCCGTAACCACGGCCGGCCAGGATTTCCTCATAGCTGGTTGTATGCAGGTCCGTGAAACCTTCGGAAAACTCCATCTCCTCGCCATCTACGGTGATGGAGCGATAGGTAGGCTTCTTACCTTTGACGGACTCAGGCAGGTCATCGGCATCCACCGAAAGGAACCAGCGCACGCGTGCCTTCTCGTATTCGAGGTAGCCGGCGGCCTTGTGCTCCGATGAATAATGTACGACGTTGCGCTGCAGCTTGCCGAATATGAAGTGCAGCATGTCGTAGAAGTGGACGCCAATATTGGTGGCGACGCCAAACGACTTGCGAGGGTCCCCTTTCCAGCTTTTCAGGTACCACTTGCCGCGCGAAGTGATATAGGTCAGATCTACTTCGTACTTGTGCTCACGATGCGCTGCCGCAACTTTTTCCTTCAGCTTGATGATCGCCTGGTGATGACGCAGCTGCAGGATATTGTAGAGGCGCTTGCCGGTCTCTTTTTCGATGAGAGAAAGCTGATCGAGCATTTCTGGTGTTGGTACCAACGGCTTTTCGCAGATCACATCGCAACCCAAGCGCAGCCCCGCGGCGATGTGCGGGTAATGCAAGTAGTTTGGAGAGCAGATGGCGACATAATCCAGCGCGGTCGCAGCATCTCGCTTCAGACCATTAGCATGCTCGAGGAAAAATTCAAACTCGGTGAAAAACTCGCTCTGCGGCGAGATGCTGTCGATGATACCGACCGAATCATTGATGTCGTAAGCGGATACCAGGCGGTTGCCGGTGTCCTTGATAGCCCGCATGTGTCGCGGAGCAATGTAGCCGGCAGCGCCGATCAGTGCAAAATTCTTCATGAACCGTCCTTACCAAACAGTTGAACCCGCCCGGTACCGAGCCCCAGGCGGATAGGCAAAACTACCTGCGGCTCACGCCTTTATGATGTGGGCTGCGGGAGCACGGTATTTGCCACGGCTGTCCACGATCAACTTGGCCTTGGCCTCGATCAACGCGTAATCGAACTTGTCGTGGTCGGTCGCCAATACCACCGCATCGAAGGAAGCCAGGTTTTCTGGAGTCAAGGGCTCGCTGCGAAGGTCAAAGTGATGTTCGCGCATCTTCGGGAAGACCGGCACATGGGGGTCGCTGTAGGCAACCACGCCACCTTTAGCCTCGATCAGTTCCATGATTTCTACCGAGGGCGACTCGCGCATGTCATCGACATTTTTCTTGTAGGCAATGCCCAGGACGAGAATTCGGCTACCTTTCAGCGCCCTGCCAGCCTCGTTCAGCCCATCCATCAGTTTGCCGAGGACGTATTCCGGCATTGCCTGGTTGACCTCACCCGACAGCTCGATGAAGCGGGTATTTACACCGTATTCACGCGCTTTCCAGGTCAGATAGAAGGGATCGATTGGAATGCAATGGCCGCCAAGCCCAGGGCCGGGATAGTAGGCAGTGAAACCAAATGGCTTGGTGGCTGCGGCATCGACCACTTCGAAGATGTCGATGCCCATGCGATCAGCGACGATCTTCATTTCATTCACTAGGCCGATATTTACTGCCCGATGAATGTTTTCCAAAAGCTTTGTCATTTCAGCAGCCTTGGTGGAGCTTACCGGTACGACTTTTTCAATGGCCTGATCATACAAAGCGATCCCCACATCCAGGCAGGCTGGTGTGTGCCCGCCGATGACCTTGGGAATTGTGCGTGTTTCAAAGTTGGCATTGCCAGGATCTTCACGCTCCGGCGAATAGACTAGGAAAATATCTTCGCCTACTTTCAAGCCATTTTCCTGAACGCGCGGCAGAAGTTCCTCTTCCGTGGTTCCCGGATAGGTAGTACTTTCCAGTGAAACCACCTGCCCTGCCCGTAAATAAGGCTTTATGGCATCTGTGGTGTTAATGACAAAGCTCATGTCAGGTTCGCGGTATTTGTTCAGCGGCGTTGGCACACACAGAATCAATGCGTCGCACTGGCTGACACGACTAAAGTCCGTGGTAGCCTCGAACCCCTGCTGCCGAGCAGCAGAAATTCGCTCACTGGAAATATGCTCAATGTAGCTTTGCCCAGCATTCAGGCGCTCGACTTTTACTTTATCAATGTCTATACCTAAAACATTGAAGCCGATTGCGTTATAACGCAGCATCAGCGGCAGCCCAACATATCCGAGCCCCACAATACCGATCAGGGCTGTTTTACCCTGAAACTTCTCAACTGCCTGCTTTCTGATATCCATCATTCGCGCGAACCACCCTTCTATATTACCCGCCTGCACAGATGACAGGAGGCGGGGTGTTTAAGATATCCATTTCATCCTACGACGGGATGAACCCAGCTGAAGCAGTTCCCGCGACTCAAGGCTGAGACCCGCCATAGGTTGGCAACGACAACCCGCCAGCGGATTCTACCCGCCACACTGCAGGGCATCCACATTACACCGTTGCGAACCCTGGCGTCATCAAAACAGGTTTCTTGCACCCCTCAACCGTTCACCGGGCGCCACCTAACATTCTTTTGTATATGAATCAAAGAGATGCATGTATTAGTGAGAGATGGTCCGACTCAACTTGGGCGACGCCGACTCCAGAGCTCTCTGCCGATTGCAAGCATGACACCCGCGCCCAACCCCAAAACTGCGCTAAGCGCGACGATCAATGCCTTTCTTGGTTTGACCGGACGATCCGGTAGCTCCACAGCCCCGTCCTGCTCAAAAACCTGAATGACCGCTGGGTCAAGCTTCAAATTACGATAGAACATGACGCTCTCTTGCAAAGGGCGAAGTCCACGGATGAATGGGTCATCCGAGGTACGCGCTAGAAGGTTCGAGATTTCCGACTCCAGCGCTCTGCTCCCGCGCATGTAGGTGAGTGACCCTCCCATCGCAGCCGAGACCTCATCAGTTAACGATTGCGAGATGACTGGCGGTTTCTCCAAGCCTATGGATTTGGCGACGACCAAGGCCTCCTTCAGCTGGGCGATGCGGTCTTCCCTCTCCCGAAGAGCACTGGCCTTCATGGCATCGATCTGAGTCTGCAGGTTGTCAGCCTTGATCAACATGTCACTGCGGTTGCTTTCTAGCACCTCATGCTTGGCATTACCTGCAGCCAGCTCGTTATAAGCCACCACCCACTTTGCCGCCTGCTCAGGGTCGGCGGTAGAAGCGGTAACCGCGTAACGCGTGGTTGAACCTTTGCCTGCCGGCGCCACGGTCAACACATTGGCAAATTCGCTATACAACGAGTCGCGCGAGCCCTGCCGACGTTCCTGGTCCAGGCTTGGCAGATAAACATCACGGAAAAACTTGTTGCGCACACCCTCTGACTGCAATGCCTGAAGGTGAGTGTCATACACGTCTTTTACCGTCAGGTGGGCCAAGCCCGACTCACCGCCACGGCCGTAATTCAGCTGAGCAATATCGTTCTGGCTGGGAGGCTCTACGAACAGCCTCGCCTCATATACCGGGGTCGCCAGCAATGCATAAGCAACGCCCACTGAAACAATCGGCGCAGCGACCAAACCCACCCACACCTTCTGGCGCCATACTCCCTGTATCAGTTCGACAAGTTCAATTTCATCATCACGATTCGGGCGCTGAGGGTCGTTAAGCATTTATTCTGATTATCCTGGGGTCCGTCAAACATCATTCAAACACCGACCTCACCCGAAGCGCGGGCCACTCGCCAGCGATTTGGCTTCATCAGGGCGGTCGAGATCGAGCGTAGGGTCAATCTGCCTTCATACTCTGCCTGATTCCACCCTACCCGGCACGTCCGGTCAAGATGAATGAAACGAACACGGTTGGAGCTCAGAAGATATTAGTGGTTCCCAACTAGATTAACTCCCTGTGAAATTCTGCTAAATGGTCAATCAGGTATGGAAACACACGCGCCTCGTGTACCGCATGCAAACGCTTGCTTGAGGGCCGATGCCAGCAGGATCTTCGATCTTCGCTCGCCGTGCACCAGCACTATTTTTTCAGGCGCACGCTGCATTCCGTCAACAAATCCAAGCAAACCCGCTTGATCCTTATGCCCTGAGTATCCCGGTAGTGTCCTGACTTT
>NZ_JABMCN010000330.1 GCF_013179515.1 Pseudomonas sp. CM27 | reverse complement strand
GAAAAGTGCGATGAATCAATTTGCGATTCTGTACGGAGATCGGTTCATCAGGCCAACCTGGTGAAATCAAGGCCTGCCGGGCGGCAGGCCATTACCGGCCCGCACACAAAAAACCTGACACTCCCGGGGCTAGTGTGGACTTCTAGGTTGCTGGGGCCGCTTTGCGGCCCCAATCAATTTATTTGGCGCAAGTTTGCTCAGCCAACGCCACAGCACGGAACATCGCCCGGCGCTTGTTGATGGTTTCTTCCCACTCCAGCGCTGGCACCGAGTCGGCAACGATGCCGCCACCGGCCTGCACATGCAGTTCACCGTCCTTGATCACTGCGGTACGGATGGCAATCGCGGTGTCCATGTTGCCGTTCCAGGCAAAGTACCCGACAGCCCCTCCATAAACACCGCGCTTGACCGGCTCCAGCTCGTCGATGATCTCCATCGCACGGATCTTCGGCGCGCCCGACAGGGTACCGGCCGGCAAGATCGCCCGCAGTGCGTCCATCGCCGTCAGCCCTTCGCGCAGCTGTCCGGTAACGTTGGAAACGATGTGCATGACGTTGGAATAACGCTCGATCACCATCTTCTCGGTCAGGCGCACGCTGCCGGTCGAAGACACACGGCCGACGTCGTTTCGGCCCAGGTCGATCAGCATCAGGTGCTCGGCAATTTCCTTGTCGTCCGACAGCAGGTCGTCTTCCAGTGCGCGGTCAGCCTCTTCGGTCGCGCCACGCGGGCGGGTACCGGCAATAGGGCGCACGGTGACCAGGTTGTCCTCGACCCGCACCAGCACCTCGGGCGAGCTGCCGACCACGTGGAAGTCGCCGAAGTTGAAGAAGTACATGTACGGCGTCGGGTTGAAGCAACGCAGCGCGCGATACAGGTCGATAGGCGCGGCCTGGAAGTCGATCGACATACGCTGCGACGGCACCACCTGCATGCAGTCGCCGGCGAGGATGTATTCCTTGATACGGCCAACCGCGTTTTCGTAGTCGTCGCGGGTATAGCTGGAGCGGAATGCCGGCTCGGCAGCTTGCGGGCCGCTCAGGTCCAGGCCGCGGCGCGGGGTGATCGGCTGGCGCAGTGTTTCCAGCAGACCTTGCAGCTGAGCCTGGCCTTGCTCGAAGGCCTGTTCTTCAGCCGGGTCGACCAGCACGATGGCGTGCATCTTGCCCGCCAGGTTGTCGAATACCACTACCGCGTCCGACACCATCAGCAGGATATCCGGCACGCCCAGCGGGTCCGGATTAGGGCTCGCGCCCAGGCGTTTTTCCACGTAGCGCACGCAGTCGTAGCCGAAGTAGCCGACCAGGCCGCCGTTGAAACGCGGCAAGCCAGGAATGTCGGCGACCTTGTAGCGGTCCTTGAAGGTTTCAACGAATGCCAGCGGGTCTTCGACATCGTGGCTTTCAACCTCGACGCCATCCTGCAGGATGCTGACGTGGTAACCGTGCACCCGCATCACCGTGCGCGACGGCAGGCCGATCATCGAGTAACGGCCCCACTTTTCGCCGCCCTGCACCGATTCGAGCAAGTACGAGTTGGGTTGGTCGGCCAGTTTCAGGTAGATGGACAGCGGCGTATCGAAGTCGGCCAGGGTTTCGCAGGCCAGGGGAATGCGGTTGTAGCCGGCAGCGGCCAGGCGCAGGAATTCTTCGCGGTTCATGAGTAGCCTCGTGGCAAGCAGCAATGGGTCAGGCAAACGGACGGGCCGGCACGCGCCGGCAGGCTGAAGTCAGGCGCGCCAACGCCAACGGGCCAGGGCCTTGATGACTTTCATCCAGAATTTGCCAGTAACCGCCACGGTGGACTCTCTGTCTTGTGAGGCTTGAAGGTCCGCCAACGTTATCCCAGTGGCCGGGTCTGCGCAACCGGGCAGCAATGCGCGCAGGTCGTCGATGACAAGGCTGGGGGATTCGTCGTGGATAGGCCGGCCATGGTTGTAACCGTAGGTCAGGCCAACACACTGCACGCCAGCTGCCTTGGCCGCCAGCACGTCACTGCGCGAATCTCCGACGAACAGCGATTGCTGCGGGGTAACGCCGGCCATCTGCATGACGAACAGCAACGCCGCCGGGTCTGGCTTTTTCTGCGGCAGGGTATCGCCGCCGATGATCCAGCGGAAGTAGTTGCCGATCTTCATCTGGTCCAGCAGGGGGCCGACAAAGCGTTCGGGCTTGTTGGTGATCAGCGCCATTTCCACACCCCGCTTGCGCAACCAGCGCAGGGTGTCCTGCACACCGGGGTAGACCACGGTGAGCTCATGGCTTTCGGCGTAGGCGTCCATGAACAGCGCCAGCGCCTGGTCGGCCAGCGCATCGTCCACGGCGGTGTGATCGATGTCACCCGCCAGCGCCCGGCGCACCAGCACCTGGGCGCCGTTGCCGACCCAGTGGCGAACTGCCTCCAGGCCAGCGGGCGGGCGCCCCAGTTCGAGCAGCATGCAGTCCACGGCGGCGGCCAGGTCGGGCACGGAATCGATCAGGGTACCGTCCAGATCGAACATCACCAGCCTGGGCAGCGCCCCGGGGAACAGCTGCTCGAAGCCGCTCATGGGCGGGCCTGGGCCAGTTCGGCGCGCATCTTGGCGATGACTTCCCGGTAGTCCGGGGCGTTGAAGATCGCCGAGCCGGCCACGAAGGTATCGGCGCCAGCGGCAGCGATGTCGCGGATGTTGTTGACGTTGACGCCGCCGTCGATTTCCAGGCGAATGTCACGCCCGCTGGCGTCGATCAGCGCACGCGCTTCGCGCAGCTTGTCAAGGGTGCCAGGGATGAACTTCTGCCCGCCGAAGCCCGGGTTGACGCTCATCAGCAGCACCATGTCGACCTTGTCCATCACGTACTTCAAGGCGTCCAGGCTGGTGGCCGGGTTGAACACCAGGCCAGCCTTGCAGCCGCCGTCCTTGATCAGCTGCAACGAACGGTCGACATGCTGCGACGCTTCCGGGTGGAAGGTGATGTAGGTGGCACCGGCTTCAATGAAGTCGCCGATGATGCGGTCGACCGGGCTGACCATCAGGTGCACATCGATCGGCGCGGTGACGCCGTACTTGCGCAAGGCGGTGCACACCATCGGGCCGATGGTCAGGTTGGGTACGTAGTGGTTGTCCATGACATCGAAGTGGACGATGTCGGCACCCGCAGCCAGTACTTTGTCGACGTCCTCACCCAGGCGGGCGAAATCGGCGGAAAGGATGGAGGGGGCAATAGCGTAGGGCTGCATGGCGCACCTGTTGGCAGAATCACGGTGGCGCGCATTGTAACTCAGGGAAAGGGATGAGGGCTGATTGGTATCAAAGGGTGTCGACCAGTTGTTACAACCTGTGCCGGCCTCTTCGCGGCTAAAGCCGCTCCCACAGGGACCGCGCAATTTCAAATTTTGCACAAATCCTGTGGGAGCAACTGTCTTGCGCAGAATTTAAAAACCGTGCGCGATCCCTGTGGGAGCGGGTTTACCCGCGAAGAGGCCGGAAAAGGCAACACACCCTCAGGCAGGCTGCTGTGTTCTCAACTTCTCGCTGCGCCCACGCAACCACTCCAGGGTCAGCAACAGCACCACCGAAAACGCAATCAGCAAGGTCGCTGCTGCCGCAATGGTCGGGCTCAGGTTCTCGCGAATACCACTGAACATCTGCCGTGGCAGGGTCGCCTGCTCCGGCCCGGCCAGGAACAGCGTTACCACCACTTCGTCAAACGAGGTGGCAAACGCGAACAATGCCCCGGAGATCACCCCTGGTGCGATCAGCGGCAGGGTCACCCGGCGGAACGCCAGCAGCGGCGAAGCGCCCAGGCTGGCGGCAGCACGCACCAGGTTGTAGTTGAAGCCCTGCAAGGTCGCCGACACGGTAATGATGACAAACGGCACACCCAGCACCGCATGCACCAGAATCAGCGAAGTGAAACTGTTGCCCAGGCCCAGCGGGGCGAAGAACAGGTAGCTGGCCACGCCAATGATCACCACCGGCACCACCATTGGCGAAATCACCAACGCCATCACCAGCGACTTGCCGGGGAAGTCGCCCCGGGTGAGGCCGATGGCCGCCAGTGTACCGAATACCATGGCCAGCACCGTCGCCGCCGGGGCAACGATGATGCTGTTCTTCAGTGCCCGCATCCACTCGGCCGAGCCGAAGAAGTCCTGGTACCACTGCAGCGAAAAGCCCTGCAGCGGGTACACCAGGAAACTGCCACTGTTGAACGACAGCGGCACGATCACCAGCACCGGCAAGATCAGGAACAGCAAGATCAGGCCGCAAAGAATGCGCAGGCTGTAGTACCAGACCCGCTCCACCGGCGACATATATGGGCTCAGCATGACAAGGCTCCTCAGCTCAGGCGCAGGCGGCTGGCGCCAACCAGCCAGCTATAGATCAGGTACAGCAGCACGGTCGCCAGCAGCAAAAGCCCGCCCAGCGCGGTAGCCATGCCCCAGTTGATGCTGGTGTTGGTATAGAAGGCGACGAAGTAGCTGACCATCTGGTCGTTGGGGCTGCCCAGCAGCGCCGGGGTGATGTAGTAGCCGATGGCCAGGATGAACACCAGCAGGCAACCGGCGCCGACACCAGCGTAGGTCTGCGGGAAGTAAACACGCCAGAAACTGGCGAACGGGTGACAGCCCAGCGAAATCGCCGCGCGCATGTAGCTGGGCGAAATACCTTTCATCACGCTGTACAGCGGCAGGATCATGAACGGCAGCAGGATGTGCACCATCGAGATGTACACGCCGGTGCGGTTGAACACCAGTTCCAGCGGCTGGTCGATGATACCCATGGCCATCAGCGCACTGTTGATCAGGCCACCGGATTGCAACAGCACGATCCACGCCGCTACCCGCACCAGGATCGAGGTCCAGAACGGCAGCAGCACCAGGATCATCAGCAGGTTGCTCTGCCGGGTCGGCAGATTGGCCAGCAGGTAGGCCAGCGGATAGGCCAGCACCAGGCAGATGGCGGTGATCACCACACCCATCCACAGGGTGCGGGCAAAGATGTCCAGGTAGATGGCCTGGTCCGGGGTGGCCTTGGCCAGTTCGCCAAGGTCGTCGATACGGTGATCGACAGAAGCCAGCAGGTAGAACGAGGTCACCGTGCTGGTGTTGCGGCGGATCGCCTGCCAGTAGGCAGGGTCGCCCCAGCGCTCGTCCAGCGCCTGCAAGGCTTCTTTATAGGAGGCCGGTTCAGCCTTGAACGGCAGCGCCCTGGCAGTCTTGGTCAACAGGCTGCGGTAGCCTGCCAGTTCCATGTTCAAGCGTTTGGATAGGTCGCCAAGCGTCTGGTTCTTGCGCGCCTCGGCCAGGTCCTGGCTCAGTGCCTTGTACACATCCTCGTCCGGCAGGCTCTTGCCATCCCACTGGGTAATGATGTCTACCGTGCGCGGCAGGCCGGCGACCACTTCCGGGTTGCCGACGCTTTTGTACAGCAGCGCGGCTATCGGTACCAGAAACACCAGCAGAAGGAACAGCGCCAGCGGCGCGATCAACGCCTGCGCCTTCCAGCGGTTGACCCGCTCG
>NZ_JABMCN010000033.1:24695-30575 GCF_013179515.1 Pseudomonas sp. CM27 | reverse complement strand
GCGTGGTCGGTGCCAACGGCACCTTCCTGATTGACCTCGAGCCGGCCGCCCAACCCGGCGACCAACTGAGCCTGGTACAGACCGACCCAAGCGGCAATGCGTCTGTGGCCGTCGAATACGATGTGCCTTTAACCACTGCACCAGACAGCCCAAGCAACCTGACCATTGATGCCGACGGCACCACCCTGACCGGTACCGCACCGGCTGGCACCCGCGTCGAAGTCCACGATGCCAACGGCACCCTGATCGGCAGCGCCATCGCCAACGCTGATGGCAGCTTCATCATCGAACTCAACCCAGCTCAAGCCAATGGCGAACTGCTGGATGTGGTCGCGATCGATGACAGCGGTCTTTCCTCGCTGCCGGCCCAGGTCACCGCTCCGGACATCACTGCCCCTGCTGCACCAACCGAACTCGCTGTGAGCGCTGACGGTACCGTGCTTACAGGTCGCGCCGAACCCGGCAGCACCGTACGCATCGTAGCGGCCGATGGCACCGAGATCGGCACTGCCGTCGTAGGTGCAACGGGTGTGTTCAGCATCACCCTTGACCCACCGCAGGTAGATGGCGAAGTACTGCAAGCTACCGCCTCCGATGCCGCAGGCAATACTTCAGAAGCCAGTTCGGTCACTGCACCGGACATCGACGGCGGCGATACCACGCCACCTGAGGCGCCTGTCGATCTGGTAATCGGCCTGGCCGGCAGCCAGCTCAGCGGTCGCGGCGAAGCCGGCACCACCGTTCAAGTGCGTGACGCCGAAGGCAATGTCCTGGCCACTGGCATCGTGGGTGCCGATGGGACCTTTTTGCTGACCCTGGACCCTGCCGTCGTGGACGGCAGCACGCTGCAAGTTACCCTGACCGACGCTGCTGGCAATATTTCTCAGCCGGGCTCCGTGACCTCGGCGGACCTGCTACCGCCTGCTCAACCAACCGAACTGGCCCTGGCCGATGGCGTGACCTTCACCGGTCGCGGCGAGCCGGGCGCTACCGTGCAGGTGCGTGATGCCGCCGGCACTATCATCGGCAGTGGCGTGGTCAATGAAGACGGCTCATTCAGCCTGACCCTCTCTCCTGCCCAGGCCAATGGCGAAGCGCTGGACGTACGCCTGACGGATGCCAGTGGCAACACTTCGGCGCCGTTGCAATTCGATGCACCGGACATCACCCCTCCCGAGGCGGTGAGCAATATTGTCGTCGGTGCCGGTGGCCTGGCCCTGAGCGGGCGCGGTGAACCAGGTGCCACCGTCGAAGTACGCGATGCCAGCGGCAGCGTGATCGGCACTGCCGTGGTCGGTGCCAACGGCACCTTCCTGATCGACCTCGATCCGGCCGCCCAACCCGGCGACCAACTGAGCCTGGTGCAGACCGATCCAAGCGGCAATGCGTCCGTGGCAGTCGAGTACGATGTGCCGCTGACCACCGCTCCGGACAGCCCGAGCAACCTGGCCATCGATGCCGACGGCACCACCCTCACCGGTAGCGCACCGGCTGGCAGCCGCGTGGAAGTGCATGATGCCGACGGCACCCTGATCGGCACTGCCATCGCCAATGCCGATGGCAGCTTCACCATCGAACTCAACCCAGCTCAAGCCAATGGTGAACTGCTGGATGTGGTCGCGATCGATGACAGCGGTCTTTCCTCGCTGCCTGCCCAGGTCACCGCTCCGGACATCACTGCCCCTGCTGCACCGACCGAACTCGCTGTGAGCGCTGACGGTACCGTGCTTACAGGCCGCGCCGAACCCGGCAGCACCGTCCGCATCGTGGCCGCCGATGGCACCGAGATCGGCACTGCCGTCGTGGGTGCAACGGGTGTGTTCAGCATCACCCTTGACCCGCCGCAAGTGGACGGCGAAGTGCTGCAAGCTACTGCCTCCGATGCCGCCGGCAACACCTCTGTCGCCAGCTCGGTCACCGCGCCGGATATCGACAGCGGCGACACCACGCCACCTGAGGCGCCTGTCGATCTGGTGATCGGCCTGGCCGGCAGCCAACTCAGCGGTCGCGGCGAAGCCGGCAGCACCGTGCAAGTGCGTGACGCCGAGGGCAATATCATCGCCACCGGCACTGTCGGCGCCGACGGCACCTTCGTCATCGCCTTGGCCCCTGCCGTAATTGACGGCAGCACCCTGCAAGTTACCCTGACCGACGCTGCTGGCAATATTTCGCAGCCGGGCTCCGTGGCTTCCGCCGATCTGCTGCCGCCGGCTCAACCAACCGAACTGGCCCTGGCCGATGGCGTGACCTTCACCGGTCGCGGCGAGCCGGGCGCTACCGTGCAGGTGCGCGATGCCGCCGGCACCCTCATCGGGACTGGTGTAGTGGGTGCGGACGGGCTCTTCAGTGTCACATTGGCGCCCGCCCAGGCCAACGGTGAAGCACTGGACGTGCGCCTGGTGGATGCCGCCGGCAACACCTCGGCACCGCTGCAATTCGATGCACCGGACATTACCCCGCCCGAGGCGGTGAGCAATATCGTGGTCGGCGCCGGAGGCCTGGCCCTGAGCGGCCGCGGTGAACCGGGTGCCACCGTCGAAGTACGTGACGCCAGCGGCAGCGTGATCGGCACTGGCGTGGTCGGTGCCAACGGCACCTTCCTGATCGACCTCGACCCGGCCGCCCAACCCGGCGACCAACTGAGTCTGGTGCAGACCGACCCAAGCGGCAATGCGTCCGTGGCCGTCGAGTACGATGTGCCGCTGACCACCGCTCCGGACAGCCCGAGCAACCTGGCCATTGATGCCGACGGCACTACCCTGACCGGTACTGCACCGGCTGGCAGCCGCGTCGAAGTGCATGATGCAAATGGCACCCTGATCGGCAGTGCCATCGCCAATGCCGATGGCAGCTTCAGCATCGAACTCAACCCCGCCCAGGCCAATGGCGAACTGCTGGATGTGGTCGCGATCGATGACAGCGGTCTTTCCTCGCTGCCTGCCCAGGTCACCGCTCCGGACATCACTGCCCCTGCTGCACCGACCGAACTGGCCGTCAGCGCCGATGGCAGCGTCATCACCGGCCGCGCCGAGCCAGGCAGCACCGTGCGCATCGTGGCCGCCGATGGCACCGAACTGGGCACTGCCGTAGTCGGGCCGACCGGCGTATTCAGCATTGCCCTGGAACCCGCACAAGTCGACGGAGAGGTGCTGCAAGCGACCGCAACCGATGCCGCCGGCAACACCTCGGCGACCAGCGCAGTTACCGCGCCGGACATCGACGGGGTTGATACCACACCACCGGCAGCGCCGACTGATCTGGTAGTCGGCCTGGCCGGCAGCCAACTCAGCGGCCGCGGCGAAGCCGGCAGCACCGTGCAGGTCCGTGACGCCGAGGGCAATATCATCGCCACCGGCACTGTCGGCGCCGACGGCACCTTCATCATCGCCTTGGCCCCTGCCGTAATTGACGGCAGCACCCTGCAAGTCACCCTGACCGATGCGGCGGGTAATATTTCGCAGCCGGGCTCGGTAACCTCGGCTGACTTGTTGCCCCCTGCCCAACCAACCGAACTGGCCCTGGCCGACGGCGTGACCTTCACCGGTAGCGGCGAGCCGGGCGCTACCGTGCAAGTGCGTGATGCAGCCGGCACTATCATCGGCAGTGGCGTGGTCAACGAAGACGGCACATTCAGCCTGAATCTGTCCCCTGCCCAGGCCAACGGCGAAGCTTTGGACGTACGCCTGGTGGATGCCGCCGGCAACACCTCGGCACCGCTGCAATACAACGCCCCGGATATCACCCCACCGAATGCCGTCAGCGATATCCTGGTAGGCCAGGGCGGCACGGCCCTGAGTGGCCGCGGCGAAGCCGGCGCCACCGTGGAAGTGCGTGATACCGATGGCAACCTGCTGGGCCGTGGCGTGGTCACCGCCAATGGCACTTTCCTGATCAGCCTGGATCCGGCCGCACAACCTGGCGAGCAGCTGAGCCTGGTTCAGGTCGACCCAAGCGGTAACGCTTCGCTCGCCTTCGAATACGAAGTGCCGCTCACTGCCGCCCCGGTCAGCCCGAGCGGTCTGGTCATTGATGCCGATGGCACCACCCTCAACGGGACTGCCCCTGCGGGCAGCCGCGTCGAGGTGCACGATGCCGGCGGTGCACTGATCGGCACCGCCACGGCCAATGCCGATGGCAGCTTCAGCATCGAGCTCAACCCTGCTCAAGCCAACGGCGAACTGCTGAATGTGGTGGCGATCGATGTCGACGATGTGTCTTCGTTGCCGACGCAGATCAACGCTCCCGATATCACCGCACCGGCCGCCCCAAGCGATCTGGCCGTCAGCGCTGATGGCAGCGTCATCACCGGCCGCGCCGAACCGGGCAGCACCCTACGTGTTGTGGCCGCTGATGGCACCGAGCTGGGCACGGTGGTGGTCGGCCCTACCGGCGTATTCAGCATTGCCCTGGAACCCGCCCAGATCGACGGCGAGGTGCTGCAAGCGACCGCAACCGATGCCGCCGGCAACACCTCGGCGACCAGCGCAGTCACTGCGCCGGATATCGATGGGGTCGATATCACGCCACCGGCAGCGCCGACTGACCTGGTAGTCGGCCTGGCCGGCAGCCAGCTGGCCGGTCGCGGCGAGCCCGGTGCCACCGTGCAGGTTGTGGATGCCGCAGGCAATGTACTGGCCACCGGCACCGTTGCGGCGGACGGCAGCTTCACCATCACCCTGGACCCTGCCGTGAATGACGGCAGCGCGTTGCAAGTGACCCTGGCCGATGCCGCCGGCAACGTGTCGCCACCCGCTTCGGTCAATTCCCCGGACCTGCAGGCCCCTGCGCAGCCCATCGAGCTGGCCCTGATCAACGGCGTCACCTTCACCGGGCGCGGTGAACCCGGTGCCACCGTGCAAGTGCGCGATGCCGCCGGCACCGTGATCGGTACCGGCCTGGTCGGCGCCGACGGCCTGTTCAGCCTTTCCCTTTCGCCTGCCCAGGCCAACGGTGAAGCACTGGACGTGCGCCTGGTGGATGCCGCCGGCAACACCTCGGCGCCGTTGCAATTCGATGCACCGGACATCACACCGCCCGAGGCGGTAAGCGACATCATCGTAGGCGCCGGTGGCCTCGCCCTGAGCGGCCGTGGCGAACCAGGTGCGACCGTCGAAGTGCGCGATGCCAGTGGCAGCGTGATCAGCACCGGTGTGGTGGCGGCCAACGGCACCTTCCTCGTCGACCTCGATCCGGCAGTCCAGCCGGGTGAGCAACTGAGCCTGGTGCAGAGCGACCCAAGCGGTAACGCCTCGCAGGCACTGCAGTTCGAAGTGCCGGCCACTACCGCCCCAGCCAGCCCAAGCGATCTGGTCTTCGCCGAAGATGGCAGCAGCATCAGCGGTACTGCACCTGCCGGCACCCGCGTGGAAGTACATGATGCCAATGGCACACTGCTCGGCAGCGTGGTCGCAGGTGCCGATGGAAGCTTCACCGTGGCACTTGACCCGATTCAGGCCAATGGTGAACTGCTGGACGTGGTGGCCATCGATGATGCGGGAGTTTCGTCCCTGCCAACATCGATCAGCGCACCGGACATCACCGCACCCGTCGCCCCGAGCGAACTGCTGATCAATGGCGACGGTACCGTCGTCACCGGCCGCGCCGAAGCCGGCAGCACCGTGCGTGTGCTGGCCGCCGACGGCACCACCGTGCTGGGCACCGTAGTAGTCGGCGCCACCGGCAGCTTCAGCATCACCCTCGACCCGCCACAAGTGAACGGCGAGCAGCTGCAAGTCACTGCCACCGACGTTGTCGGCAATGCCTCCACCGCTGGCAATGTCACCGCACCGGACATCGACGGCGGCGACACCACGCCGCCAGAGGCCCCGACCAATTTGGTCATCGGCCTGGCCGGTGGCCAGCTGAACGGCCGTGGCGAGG
>NZ_JABMCN010000033.1:0-24596 GCF_013179515.1 Pseudomonas sp. CM27 | reverse complement strand
CTCCGAACCGCTGCAGTTCGATGCCCCGGACATCACACCGCCAGCCGCCGTCAGCAACATCGTGGTCGGCGCCGATGGCCTGGTGCTCAGTGGCCGTGGCGAGGCCGGTGCTACCGTGGAGGTGCGCGATGCCGACGGCACCGTCATCGGCACTGCTACTGTCGGCGAAAACGGCACCTTCATCGCCGACCTCGACCCCGCCGCCCAGCCAGGCGCGCAACTGAGCCTGGTGCAAACCGACGCCGCCGGCAACGCCTCCGAAGCTCTGGCGTTCGAAGTACCGCTGACCACTGCCCCGACCAGCCCGAACGAACTGGTGGTGGCCGAGGACGGCACCAGCATCAGCGGCTCGGCCCCGGTGGGCAGCCGCGTCGAGGTGCATGACGCTGACGGCACCTTGGTGGGCAGTATCGTGGTAGGTGCCGAAGGTACCTTCACCGTCATCCTCAACCCGGCCCAGGCCAACGGCGAACTGCTGGATGTGGTGGCCATCGACGCTAGCGGCGCCTCGTCCCTGCCGGTACAGGTAAGCGCACCGGACATCACCGCACCGGTCGCCCCGAGCGAACTGCTGATCAATGGCGACGGTACCGTGGTTACCGGCCGTGCCGAAGCCGGCAGCACCGTGCGTGTGCTGGCAGCCGACGGCACCACCGTACTGGGCACCGTGGTAGTCGGCGCCACCGGCAGCTTCAGCATCACCCTCGACCCGCCACAAGTGAACGGCGAGCAGCTGCAAGTCACCTCCACCGACGTTGCCGGCAATGCCTCCACCGCTGGCAATGTCACCGCACCGGACATCGACGGCGGCGACACCACGCCGCCAGAGCCCCCGACCAATTTGGTCATCGGCCTGGCCGGTGGCCAGCTGAACGGCCGTGGCGAGGCCGGTGCCAGCGTCGAAGTACGTGATGCCCAAGGCAACGTGCTGGCCAACGGCACGGTCAACCCGGATGGCACCTTCCAGCTCACCCTGGACCCGCCGGTTAACGACGGCAGCAGCCTGCAAGTGGTGCTGACCGACGCCGCCGGCAACGAATCCGAACCGGGTACAGTGAATACCCCGGACCTGCAAGCCCCTGCGCAACCGTCGGGCCTGGAGCTGGTCGACGGCGTTACCCTGACTGGTAGCGGCGAGCCAGGCGCCACGGTGCAGGTGCGCGACGCCACTGGCGACGTGATCGGCACCGGCCTGGTCAACGAGGACGGCAGTTTCAGCGTCACCTTGTCGCCTGCCCAGGCCAATGGCGAAGTGCTCGACATCCGCCTGGTGGATGCTGCCGGCAATACCTCCACCCCATTGCAGTTCGATGCACCGGACATCACACCACCTGCGGTGGTCAGCAACATCGTGGTCGGCGCCGACGGCCTGACCCTGAGCGGCCGCGGTGAATCCGGGGCCACCGTCGAGGTGCGCGACGCCAACGGCGCGCTGATCGGCACCGACACGGTGACCGCCAACGGCACCTTCCTGCTCGACCTCGACCCTGCCGCGCTGCCGGGCGAGCGCCTGAGCCTGGTGCAGACCGACGCGAGCGGCAATGCATCGACAGCGCTGGACTACGATGTACCGCTGGTGACCACACCTGCCAGCCCAAGCGAGCTGGTGGTGGCCGAGGACGGCACCAGCATCAGCGGCTCGGCCCCGGTGGGCAGCCGCGTCGAGGTGCATGACGCTGACGGCACCCTGGTGGGCAGCATCGTTGTAGGTGCCGAGGGTACCTTCACCGTCGTGCTCGACCCGGCCCAGGCCAATGGCGAACTGCTGGACGTGGTGGCCATCGACAATAACGGTACTTCGTCGCTACCGGTACAAGTCTCCGCGCCGGACATCACCGCGCCGCTGGAGCCAAGCGACCTGGTGGTCAACCCGACCGGCACCGTCGTCACCGGCCGCGCCGAAGTGGGCAGCACCGTGCGTGTACTGGCGGCCGACGGCACTACCGAGCTGGGCAGTGTCGTGGTGGGTGCCACCGGTGCCTTCGAAATCACCCTTAGCCCAGCGCAAGTGGCTGGGGAACAACTGCAGGTCACCGCTACCGATGCTGCCGGCAATGCTTCCCTGGCCGGCACGGTTACCGCGCCGATCGTCGATAATGGCGGCGATATCACACCGCCGGAACCGGCCAGCAACCTGGCCATCAGCGACGACGGCCTTACCGTGTCGGGCCGCGGCGAAGTGGGCGCGACCGTGGAAGTGCGCAACGACCAGGGCGAGCTGCTGATCAGCGGTACCGTGCAGCCGGACGGCAGCTTCACCGTACAACTGCCGGACCCGGTGGTGGACGGTTCGTCCCTGCAGGTGACCCTGACCGATGGCGCCGGCAACGTGTCCACGCCAGCCCCACTGCTTACCCCGGACAACGTGGCCCCACTGCAACCGGCAGGGCTGGTGCTGACCGAGGGTGAAACCCTGGTGGGCAGCGCCGAACCTGGCGCGCGGGTGGAAGTGCATGATGCTGACGGCAACCTGATCGGCAACACCATCGCCGAGCTCGATGGCAGCTTCACCCTCACCCTCGACCCACCTCAGGCCAACGGCGAGACCGTCACCGTCACGGTCATCGATGCGGCTGGCAATACCTCCGTGCCGCTCAGTTATGTGACGCCGGACATTACCCCGCCGGACATCATCACCAACGTGGCAGCCGGTGCGGGCGGGCTGGCCGTATCGGGTCGCGGCGAAGCCGGGGCCAGCGTCGAAGTGCGTGATGCCGATGGCAACCTGATCGGCACCGGCACCGTCGCCGCCAATGGCACCTTCGTGGTCGATCTCGACACCCCGCTGGCGGCTGGCGAAACCATCGTGCTGGTGCAGATCGATGCCGCTGGCAACCCTTCGGTTGGCCTGGGCGTGATCGTGGCGGATGCACCCGTGCCAGAAAGCCCCAGCGACGTGGTAGTAGCAGGCGATGGCAGTGCAGTCAGCGGCACCGCCCCGGCAGGCTCGCTGGTGGAGGTTCGGGACGCCCAGGGCAACGTGGTCGGCAGCGTACAAGTCGGCCAGGACGGCAGCTTCACCATTGGCCTCACGCCGGTTCAGGCAAACGGCGAAGCACTCGACGTGGTGGCCATCGATGCCGATGGCAACAGCTCGCTGCCGACCCAGGTCAGCGCACCGGACATCACCCCGCCCAACGAAGCGACCGAGCTGCAGCTGAGCAACGATGGCAGCACCCTCACCGGGCGCGGCGAGCCAGGTACCACGGTGCAGGTCATCGACGCCCAGGGCAATGTGCTGGGTAATGCCCAGGTGGGCGCCGACGGTGTCATCAGCGTGCAGCTGGCACCAGCGCAAACCGACGGCCAGGAACTGGACGTGGTGCTGCGCGACAACGCCGGCAACACCTCGACCGCCACCATCAATGCCCCTGACCTGGACGGGCCGCTGCAACCCTCGGGCCTGGCCATCGATACCGCCGGTATCCACCTGACCGGCGAGGGCCAGAGCGGCTCGACCATCACCGTGCGCGATGCCGACGGCAATGTACTGGGTACCGCCACGGTGGGCGCGGACGGCCGCTTCGACGTCACCCTGAATACCGCCCAACGCAACGGCGAAAGCCTGACCGTGGACGCCACCGACAACCTCGGCAACAGCGCAGGCCCGGTAGACTTCACCGCGCCAGATACCACGCCACCGCAAGTGGTCACTACACCGGCCATCGACGACACCGGCACCACGGTGACCGGCAACGGCGAGCCGGGCGCCACCGTCACCGTGCGCGGCCCGGATGGCAGTGCGCTCGGCAGCGTTGTGGTTGACGCAGACGGCGCCTTCGAAATCACCCTTGACCCGCCACAGACCAACGGCCAGGCGCTGACCGTGGAGCAGCGCGACCCGACCGGCAACCTGTCGGCGGCCGTAGATCTGGCGGCACCCGACAGCGAGGCTCCGGCGATTCCCGGCGCCCTCAGCCTGTCGGGCGACGGCACTACCCTTACAGGTACCGGTGAACCCGGGGCGCAAGTCACCGTCACCAGCACCGGCGGCGCGGTAGTGGGCACCGCCACCGTGCAGGCAGATGGCAGCTTCAGCGTGGCCATCAACCCTGCGCAGGTGAATGGCCAGACGCTGACCGTCACCCAGGCGGACAGCGCCGGCAACCCTTCCCCTGCCGACACCGTGACCGCTCCGGACCTCGAGGCACCGCTGCCGGCCCAGGGCCTTGGCCTGAACGAAGAAGGTACGCTGCTCAGCGGCCAGGGCGAAGCAGGCAGCACCGTGGAAGTACGCAACAGTGCCGGGGATTTGCTGGGCACCGTGGTGGTGGACGGCGACGGCACCTTCCAGGTACCGATAGCCCCACCGCAAACCAACGGCGAAACAGTCTCGGTGGTGCTGATCGATGAAGGCGGCAACGCCTCGCCTTCGACCAGCTTCACGGCCGACGACAATACTGCGCCAACCGCACCGGCAGGCCTCACCATCACCGCGGGTGGCAACGCCATTCAGGGCACTGGTGAAGCAGGCAGCACCGTCGAAGTACGCAACGTCGCCGGCGACCTGCTCGGCAGCGTGGTGGTACCGGCGGGTGGCAACTTCACCGTACCGCTGGCGCCTGCACAGCTTGATGGGCAGGTACTCGAGGTGACCCTGACCGATGCTGCCGGCAACGTCTCCGACAGCACCCCAGTCACCGCACCAGACATCACCCCGCCGGCCCTGCCTACCGAGGTGGCAGTCAGCGATGACGGCACCACCGTCACCGGCAGTGCACCGGGCGCCAGCACTGTCACTGTGACCGACAGCGCGGGCAACGTGGTCACCGTACCGGTCGACCCGGACGGCAGCTTCAGCGTGCCACTGACCGACCCGCTGACCAACGGCGAGACACTGACCGTGGTCGTGACCGACGCTGCCGGTAACGATTCGGCGCCAATCACCACCACTGCGCCAGACACCACCGACCCACTGCCAGCCACCGGGATTATCGTCAGCCCGGACGGCACCACCGTGGGCGGCAGCGCCGAGCCAGGCAGTACCGTGGAAGTGCGTGACGCCGACGGCAATCCTGTCGGCAGCGGCACCGCAGGCCCGGACGGCACCTTCGTGGTGCCGGTAGACCCGCCCTTGGCCGCTGGCGACAACGGCACCGTGGTGGTCATCGACCCGGCGGGCAATATTTCCACTGAAGTGCCAGTGGCCGGGCCTACCGGCACCGAAGCCGCAACGCCTACCGGCCTGAGCATCAGCGCCGACGGCTTCCTGCTCACCGGCCAGGGCACCGTCGGCTCGCTGATCACCGTGACTTCCGGGGGCACCACCCTGGGCACCGCCACCGTCGGCAGCGACGGCACCTTCCGCGTGTTCTTCCAGAACGCCCAGCTCAATGCCCAGACCCTGCAAGTCAGCGCCCGCACCACGGTCGACGGCGAGCCTTCGGTGCCAGCCACCCTGGTGGCCAACGACACCACGGCGCCGAATGCACCGACCGCAGCCATCGACCGGACCGGCAGTACGCTGACCGGCCAGGGCGAAGTCGGCGCTACCGTACGCGTGACCGATACCCAGGGCACTGTGCTCGGTACCGCCACCGTGGGCAGCAACGGCTTGTACACCGTCACCCTCACGCCAGCGGTCGCCAACGGCCAGAACCTGATCGTCACCCAGGCCGACGCCGCAGGTAACGTATCGCTCGCCGCCAGCCTGCAGGCACCCGACCTGCAGGCACCGCTGGCCGCCAGCAATCTCAGCCTCAACGGCGCAGCTACCGTGCTCAGCGGCCAGGGCGAAGCGGGCGCCAGCGTCACGGTGCGCGATGCCAGTGGTGCCATCCTGGCCACCGGCACCGTCAACCAGAGCGGCCAGTTCCAGGTCACCCTGCCTAGCGCACAAACCACCGGCAGCCCACTGCAGGTCACCCTCAGTGATGCCGCCGGCAACGTATCCGGTCCGGCCAGCCTGGCCACGCCAGACCGCACGCCGCCTGCAGCCATCGGCAACCCGGCGCTGAGCCAGGACGGCCGGCAGTTGTCCGGCAGCGGTGAAGTGGGTGCTACGGTACAGGTACGCAATGCCGCCGGTACTGTGCTCGGCACGGCCACGGTAGGCGCCGACGGGCGCTTCACGGTGACCTTCGACACCCCGCAAACCAACGGCCAGGCCATCGGCGTCACGCAAGTGGATGCCGCCGGCAATACCTCGCCAGCGGTCAACGTGGCGACCCCGGACCTGACCCCGCCAGCAGCGCTGACCAATGTGGCGCTGAACAATAACGGACTGACCCTGACCGGCCTGGGCGAAGCTGGCGCCACGGTGAGCGTGCGCGGCCCGGATGGCACCATAATCGGCACCGGCCTGGTCGCTGCCAACGGCAGCTTCACCCTGACCCTCACCAGCGCCCAGCTCAATGCCCAGCAGCTGAGCGTGACCCAGACCGACGCAGGCAACAACACTTCCAGCGCCGTGGCGGTCACCGCGCCTGACTTCACACCACCGGCCACACCGACTGCACTGGCCCTGGCGGCCACCGGCCTGCAACTGACCGGTAACGCCGAAGCCGGCAGCACCGTGACTGTTCGCGATGCCAGCGGCAACGTTCTGGGCACGGCAGTTGCCGGCAGCAACGGCACCTTCCAGGTCACCCTGAACAGCGCCCAGACCAATGGCCAGGCCTTGCAGGTCACGGCAACCGATGCTGCCGGCAATGTATCGCCGGCAGCCCCCTACGCCGCAGCCGACACCACGCCACCCGCCGCCGTGAGCAACCTTGCGGTATCTGCTGACGGCGCTACCCTGGCTGGCAACGGCGAGGCAGGCGCCACTGTCACCGTGCGGGCAGCGGACGGGACTGCGCTGGGCACTGCCACGGTGGCTGCCGACGGGCACTTCAGCGTCAGCCTGTCGCCGGCCGCGATTAACGGCGAAAGCCTGAGCGTGGTGCAAGCGGACGCTGCGCAGAACGTATCGCCTGAGCAAAACGTCACGGCACCGGGCGTGCTCGTGCCTGATACGCCGGACAACCTGGTACTGGCGGCCGACGGCCTGTCGGTGACAGGTACCGCACCAGCTGGCACCACAGTCAACGTGTACGGCCCGAACGGCGTATTGCTGGGCACCAGCCCGGTCGCCAACGACGGTACCTTCACCGTCAATCTGGGCAGTGCGCAGGCCAACGGCGAGCTGCTGCAAGTCAGTGCCACGGGCACCGATGGGGCGGTATCGCTGCCGGCCAGCCTGCAGGCACCGGATACCACCGCGCCGCAACCACTGACCAACCTGGTGCTGTCCAACGATGGCCTGGTGCTCAGTGGCCGCGGCGAGCCTGGGGCTACCGTTACCGTCACGGGTGAAGGCGGTGTCGACCTGGGCACTGCACTGGTCGATGCCAACGGCAACTTCAGCGCCGACTTGAGCGGCGCGCAAATCAACGGCGAGCAGATCAGCGCCGTGCAATGGGACGCTGCCGGCAACGAGTCCAACAGCGTCAGCCTGATCGCACCCGATCGGGTGGCCCCGGATGCCGCCGAGAACCTGGCCTTTGCCGGGGGCGGCAGCCTGCTCAACGGTACCGGCGAGGCGGGGGCGGCAGTCAAGGTCCTGGCCAGCGACGGCAGCGTGCTGGGCACCGCGACAGTGCGCGCTGATGGCAGCTTCCAGGTCAATCTCGATTCGCCGCAAGCCAACGGCCAGCAGGTGAATGTGGTACTGACCGACGCGGCTGGGAACCAGTCGGATTCCAGCGCCGTCACTGCGCCGGATACCACGCCACCCGCCGCACCAGGCGAACTGGCCATTTCCGGTGATGGCGTCACCCTCACCGGCCGTGGCGAAGCTGGCGCGCTGGTGAATGTTACCAACCCGGCCGGCGACGAAATCGGCAGCGCCGTGGTCGATGCCAGTGGCTACTTCACCATCACCCTGAACCCGGCACTGGGCAACGCCGAACTGCTCAGCTTCACCCAGGCCGACGGCGCCGGCAACGTGTCGGCGGTGGCAACCCTGCTGACGCCGGACTTTACCCCGCCGGCAGCGCTCACCCAGGTGGGCGTCAACACCGACGGCAGCGTGGTCACCGGCCTGGGCGAGCCCGGGGCAACGGTTACCGTGAACAATGCCGCCGGTGCCCTGCTGGGCACGGGTACGGTGCTTGCCGACGGTAGCTTCCGCGTCGAACTGTCACCCCCGCAGATCAACGATGAAGTGCTGTCGGTACAGCAGGCCGATCCACCCGGCAACGTCAGCGAGCCGGTCGAAGTGCGGGCGCCAGACCTCACGCCGCCTGTGCCAGCCACCGAGCTGCAGCTGAACGCAGCGGGCGATGTGCTTACCGGCGTCGGTGAAGCGGGCGCCACCGTGCAGGTGTTCGTCGGCACGGCTCAGATTGGCACCACCACGGTCGCCGCCAACGGCACCTTTACGGTCAACCTGGACGACGCGCAGCTCAATGGCCAGGTGCTGCAGGTAACCCTGACCGATGGCACGGGCAACATCTCGCCGATCAGCACTGTGTCGGCAGCAGATATCACGCCACCGGACACCGTCGTTGCAGTCATCAACAACAGCGGCACACAGCTGGTCGGTACCGCCGAGGCCGGCACACGGGTCACCGTGATCAACAACAATGGCGACCTGCTGGGCCAGGTGACAGTCGACCCGGACGGCACCTTCGTCATCGACCTGACTACGGCGCAAATCAATGGCCAGCAGCTCACCCTGATTGCCCAGGACGCGACCGGCAACCCGTCCGCGCCACTGGTGGTGACTGCACCAGACCTGACGCCACCTGTGCAGCCGAGCGACCTGTTGCTCAACCCGGCCGGTACCTCGATGACCGGTACTGCCGAGGCAGGCAGCACCATCACCGTGCGCGGGCCGAACAACAACGTGGTCGGCGAGGTGGTGGTCGGTGATAACGGCCAGTTCACCGTGCCGATCAGCCCGGCGCAAAACAATGGCCAGCTGCTGAGCGTGGTGTCCACGGACGCAGCAGGCAACGCATCGCTGCCAGCGGCTTACCAGACCAACGACACCTCGCCACCGGCACTGGTTACCGACCTGGGCATCAACAACACCTTCAACATACTGACCGGTAAAGGTGAGGCAGGCGCAACAGTCACCGTGAGCCGCGGCGGGGCGGTGCTGGGTACGGGTGAGGTGGATGCCGCCGGCAACTTCCAGATCACCCTGGTGCCGGCGGCCGGTTCACTGGCCACGCTGGCGGTGACCCAATCCGACGGTTTCAACACCTCGGCGGTGGCCACTTACGTGACCCCGTTGATCGCCCCACCCGTGCCACCGAGCAACGTGACGCTGGGCAGCGACGGCTTGACGCTGTCGGGCAGTGCGCCCAGTGGCACCGGCATTCGCGTCTACGATGCCGCAGGTAACCTGATCGGCACCGGGGGTGCCACACTCAACGGCACCTTCGAGCTCCAGCTGAGCGCGCCTCTGCTCAATGGCCAGCACATCAGTGTTACTGCGGTGGCACTGGTAGGCGGCGAGTCGCAGCCTACCTTCGTGCAGGCCACCGACGTTACGCCGCCAGCCAACCCGGTGGTGACGGCCCTGTCCAGCAACGGCCTGGTGCTGACCGGTAGCGGTGAAGCCGGTGCCACGGTGACCGTGCGTGACGCTGCCGGCAACGTGATCGGCAGTGGTGTGGTGAATGCCGGTGGTGCGTTCAGCATCACTCTGGACAGCGCGCAGCTCAACGGCCAGGTACTGGGCGTACGCCAAGCCGATGTGGCGGGCAACAACTCGGGCAGCACCCGCTTCACCGCCATCGATGTGCAGCCGCCAGCCGCGCCGACCAATGTGCAAATCAACGGCACCGGCACGGTGCTGACAGGCCGTGGCGAGGCAGGTGCGACGGTTACCGTTCAAGGCCCGAACGGCCAGGTTGGCACCGGTGTGGTGCAAGCAGACGGCAGCTTCACCATCACCCTGACCACCGCACAGAACGACGGGCAGCTGCTGGTGGTGCGGCAGGCCGATGCCGCTGGCAACTTGTCCGGCAGCGTCAACCTGCCTGCCCCGGACACTACCCCGCCAGCTGCACCGGTTGCCGCCATCAACAACAACGGCACCTCGGTCACAGGTACTGGCCAGGTCGGCAGCACGGTCACCGTGCGCAACAGCGCCGGCACCGTGCTGGGCACGGCGACGGTGGCCAGCAATGGCACATTCGTGGTCAGCCTGACTGCAGCCCAGATCGACAACCAGGCGCTCAGCGTCACCCTCACCGACAGCGCCGGCAACGTGTCCACCGGCACCGCGCTTACCGCACCGGACCTGACCCCGCCAGCCGCTGCCGGTAACCTGCTGATCAGCGCCGACGGCGCGACCCTCACCGGTACCGGCGAGGTGGGTGCCACGGTTACCGTGCGGAGCGCCAACGGCACCGTGCTGCAGACCGCAACCGTACGCCCGGACGGCGGCTTCACCGTGACCCTGGCCCCGCCGCAGGACAACG
Organism: Pseudomonas sp. CM27; assembly: GCF_013179515.1. Lineage (GTDB taxonomy): Bacteria > Pseudomonadota > Gammaproteobacteria > Pseudomonadales > Pseudomonadaceae > Aquipseudomonas. The sequence goes on along the minus strand of NZ_JABMCN010000033.1, from coordinate 14,178 downwards.
GCCAGATCCTCTCGGTGACGGTGAGCGACCCCCGCGGCAACGTGTCGGGCAACGTCAACATCACCGCGCCGGATGTGGATGCGAACGCGCCGGTCATCGCCAGCGACAACCTGGCCACGGCCACGGTCGACCTGGTACCGGTCAGCGCCACCAAGACCTACACAGACAGCTTCCTGACTGTACTGTCGGGCTTCACCAAGACCTTCACCTGGACCGTGGAGCCAGGCACCACGGTCGACCCGATCCTGACCCTGACCACCAACAGCGTGCTGGCGCTACTCAACAACGCTTCGTTCACCCTGCAGGTGAAAGACGCCAGCGGCGCCTGGGTGACCCTCGCCACCGGCAACACCCAGGGGCTGCTCGACCTGATCGTGCTGCCCATCGGGCTGCAGGTCGATATCGGCAAACTGCAGGCAGGCGACTACCGCCTGACCGTGGGTAGCGGCGGCATTGGCGTCGCCACCCAGGTCACAACCACGCTGGACATCACGGCCACCAGCCTGACCCAGTTCACCGGCACCGGCACTGCCACCACCGGCAACGTCATCACCGACGTGGGTACCGACGGCAGCGTCGATGCCCGTGGCCCGGACAGCGCCGCCGTGCTGCAAGTGCTGAAGGACGGCAGCTATGTCACGGCGGGTACCGCCACCACGGTCCAGGGCCTGTACGGCACCCTGGTGATCCGCGCCGACGGTAGCTACACCTACACCCCTAACGGCAGCCCGGCCAGCGTCGGCAAGGTCGATGTGTTCAGCTATCAGCTGGCGCACCCGAACGGTGTGACCGATGCCGCCAACCTGTACGTGCGCATCGACAGCCCGCAGGCCACGGAGATCTGGAGCGACATCAACTACGCTGCGCCAGCCACGGTAGTCGATGCCGTCAACGATGTCGCCTTCAGCGACCTGACGCTGGCCAACCGGGTAGACACCAGCAGCGCCACGCTCGGCGTGCTGAACCTGCCTGTAATTGGTTCGCGGCAGGCCACCTACACCGCCACGGTTGCCGCCGATACCACGGCCAACCTGCAAGTGGTGGTCAACTCCAGCAACCTGCTGAGCCTGCTCAACGGCACCACCATCGAGCTGCTCAAGCTCAACCCGGCTACCGGCCAGTACGTGCTGGTGCAGACGGTCAACGGTGGCTCGCTGATCAGCCTGCTGGGTGGCGGTGCGGGGTATACCTTCCAGAACCAGGGGGCCGGCACTTACCACGTACGTGTCACGGCGGGCGGCATCGGCTTGCTCAGTTCAATCACCACCAGCCTCAACGCCACCACCACGCACCTGACCGAGTTCGTGGTCAGCGGCGCGACGGCGGCCACCGGCAACCTGCTGACGGATGACAACGTCGGCTCCGCCTTGACCGTGCTGAGCGTGCTGACGGCGGCCAACACCTACACCATCCCGGGCTACAACGGGGTGAGCGTTGCCGGCACCTACGGCACGTTGCTGGTGCACGCCGACGGCAGCTACACCTACACCCTCAATTCGGGGCTGACCTCGGCGGCGGTCGGCCAGCACGACACCTTCACCTACGAGCTCACCCACCCCAACGGCAGCACCGACACGGCAACGCTCACCGTCAACCTGGACAACGCCGCCGGCCTCGTCACCACCACTTCGCTGCTGTCTGAAAGCGGTGACGAAACGGTTGCGCTGGCCAGCCTGGCAGCCACCACCGATGTGATCGCCGGCACCGACGGCAACGACCACCTCGATGGCAGCCAGGGCGGGCATATCACCCTGCAGGGTGGTGCCGGCAATGACACCCTGGTGGTAGTCGACCAGAACTTCGCCAGCGTCGAGGGTGGCAGCGGTACCGACACCCTGCTGTGGGGCGGCGGCGATGCCAGCATCGACCTGGGTAACGTGGCCGGGCGGGTGCATGACATTGAAATCATCGACCTCAACGACACAAGTTCCGTGGCGCTGACCCTCAACCTGGCGGACGTGGTGGCAATCACCGAAACCGGCACCGACACACTGATCATCAAGGGGGACGACAAAGACTCGGTTCACATGACGGACAACTGGACCCTGGTCGGGTACCAAACCGCCGACGGGGTCGACTATAACCAATACACGGCCCAGGAGGATCCAAGCCACCACCTGTGGGTGCAGAACGGAATCCACGTTGTCTGAGGCCGCCGCAATCCCGCCGGGCACATGCCCGGCGGCATGGACGACCAGCAGTAAGGGAACTATGTGAAGCGAAGCAGTCCGCTGTCACCGCTGTTGCTGGGAGCCTGCGGGCTCCTGGCCCTCAATTTCCACACGGTTGCCCAGGCAGCCGATGACATCGACCCACAACTGCGCCAGATCGGGCCATCGCTGCTACGCGATGCGCCCGAAGCTGTGCCCGCACGCCCCGCTACCGGGATGGCTCCGGTCGCCGGTGGCGACCGCCTGGGGTTGAGCGAAGCCGTGCTGCAGGCAGCGCAATGGCACCCCAGCATCGCCGAAGCGATCGGCAACCTGTACAAGCAGGGCGAAGGTATCAACGTTGCCCGCGCGGGTTACTACCCGCAAATTTCCGGCGGTATCCGCACCGGTTACGACACCGGCTACGGCGGCGACCGCAACAGCCAGGCGCTGAACCTGTCGCTGAAACAGATGCTGTACGATTTTGGCAAGGTCGACAGTGCCGTCAGCGCTGCCCAGGCCGCCGCCGCCCGCGCCCAGGCCAACATTCTGCTGGTGGTGGATGACCTGGCCCGCGACACCGCCTATGCCTGGATCGAAACCCGTCGCTACGAACAACTGATGCTGATCGCCCGCGATCAGATCCGCGGCGTTGGCGACATCGCCGGCATGGCCCGCCAGCGCAGCGACATGGGCGCCAGCACCCGCTCCGATGTGGTGCAGGCCGAGTCCCGCGTGGAAAGCGCCCGCGCCACGCTGGAGGAATACCAGGCGCAGTACGAACGCTGGCGCTCGACCCTGGCCGCCCTGATGGGGCGGGTAACCCCACCGGTGCTGGCCGAAGAATCGCCCCCCGCACTGAACCAGGCCTGCAAGCGGCCGGCGCAGGGCGATGACCGCCTGCCCGCAGTGCTGATGGCCCTGGCCCAGCGCGCCCAGGGCCAGGCCGAACTGGCCCAGGCCAAGGCCGAGGCCTACCCGACCGTGTCGTTGCAACCACAGGTCAACCATTACCTGGACGACGACTACAACCGCGACAACTCGCGCATGGACCGCACCCAGGCGGGTATCTACCTGAACGTCGAGGTGCCCATCTACCAGGGCGGCGCCATCAGCGCCCGCAGCCGCGCCGCCGGCCATGCGCTGACCGCCGCCGACTCCGCCGAAGACGCGGCACGCCTGCAAGCCCGTCGTGGCCTGGCCGAGGCCATGGCGCAAACCTCCGGGCTGGGCCGCCGCCTGACCTCACTGGAAGCGCGCCAGGTCAGCATTCAGGAAGCCCGCATGCTCTACGGCCGCCAGTACCTGGACCTGGGCACCCGGCCGCTGCTCGACCTGCTCAACGCCGAGGGCGAGATCTACCAGTCACGCTTCGAACTTGCCGGCACCCGCTCCGACCTGCTGCGCCTGGATGTCGACTGCCTGTACAACACCGGCGCCCTGCGCACGGCCTTTGGCCTTGAAGGGCGCAACCTGCAAGGTGTGGAGATCCAGCCATGAGTGATCCGATCAATGTGACCCTGCCCGACCAGGCCAAGGCGCCAGACCAGGCCGCCGTGCACCGGCCAGACCTGGGCCCCTGGCTTGAGGTGATGCTGCAGGTGGCGCACCACTACCGCCTCGACGTCTCGCCGCAGCGTATCCGCCTCGCCGCCATCGAAGATGCCCGCCCGCTGGACGAAATCCTTCGCCACATGGCCCGCCAGGCCGGCCTGGCGCTACGCTTTGTACGCTTCGATGCCAAGGGCCTGCGCCAATGGCGCACGCCGCTGGTGCTGGAGCTGGACGATGGCCAGCTGGCGGTGGTCGAGTCGGTGACCGAGGAGGACGACCTGGCGGTCGTCTTCGCCGGTGACCAGGGCCTGACCTCACGCCTGCCCCGCGACAGCCTGAAGGGCCGTATCAACCGCGTCGCCCTGCTGCGCCCGGCACGGCCGCTGCGTGACGTGCGCACCGATGACTACACCGCGCCGTACGACCGCCACTGGTTCGCCCGCATCGTGCTGCGCGACCTGCGCCCCTATGGCCAGGTGATGGTCGCCTCGCTGGTGGCCAACGTGCTGGCGCTGGCCGGCGTGCTGTTTTCCATGCAGGTGTACGACCGGGTGATCCCGGCCGAATCGCTGCCAACCCTGTACGTGCTGTTTGGCGGTGTAGTGCTGGCGCTGGTGTTCGACTTCAGCATGCGCCTGCTGCGCCTGAAGGTGACCGACCTTCTCGGCAAGCGCGCCGACCTGCGGGTAAGCGACCTGGTCTACGGCCATGCCCTGCGCCTGCGCAACTCGGTGCGGCCGAAATCCACCGGCTCGTTCATATCGCAGCTGCGCGAGCTGGAATCGATCCGCGACCTGATCACCTCCAGTACCGCCACGGCACTGGCCGATCTGCCGTTCTTCCTGCTGTTCCTGTTCGTGTTCTGGCTAATCGGTGGTGTGCTGGTATTCATCCCGCTAGTGGCGCTGCTGGCCATGGTGCTGCCTGGGCTGCTGGCGCAACGGCGCCTGGCGCGGCTGGCGAATGCCTCGATGCGCGAATCGGCGCTGCGCAACGCCATGCTGGTAGAAAGCATTCAAGGCCTGGACGAAATCAAGGCACTGCAGGCCGAAGCGCGTTTCGAGCGGCAGTGGAACCAGTACAACGCCGCCTGCGCCCATACCAACCTGCGCCTGCGCACCCTCACCAATGGTCTGGTGACCTGGACGCAGAACGTGCAAGGCGCGGTGTTTGCCGTGGTCATCGTGGTCGGCGCGCCCATGGTCATCGCCGGCGACCTCACCACCGGTAGCCTGGTAGCGGCGTCGATGCTGTCGTCGCGGATGATGGCGCCGCTGGCTCAGCTGACCCACGTACTGACCCGCTGGCAGCAGGCCAAGGTAGCCCTGCAAGGCCTGGACAAACTGATGCAGTCGGCAGTGGACCACCCGGAAGGCGAAGCCCGCGTGCACGTGCCGGCGCTTCGCGGCGAGTACCGCCTGCGCCAGGCCAACTTCCGCTATAGCGAAGAATCCCCACCGGTGCTGAATATCGGCCAGCTGGACATCCAGCCCGGCGAGCGCATCGCCGTGCTGGGGCGCAACGGCGCGGGCAAATCGACCCTGCTGCAGGCATTGGGCGGGGCCATGGACCTGGTGCAAGGCGAGGTCAGCCTGGACGGCATCGCCATGGCCCACCTCGACCCGGCCGACCTGCGCCGTGACGTCGGCTTGCTGGCACAGTACTCGCGGTTGTTCCACGGCACCCTGCGGGAAAACCTCACCCTCGGCGCCGGCCAGGCCAGCGACCAGGAACTGGTGGCCGCACTGGCCGCCACTGGCGCTCTGGACTTCGTCCGCCGCCTGCCCAAGGGCATGGACCACCTGATCCTCGAAGGTGGCCTGGGCTTGTCTGGCGGCCAGCGCCAGGCCCTGGTGCTGTCACGCCTGCTGGTACGCCAGCCGCAAGTGCTGCTGCTGGACGAGCCGACTGCGTCGCTGGACGACATGACCGAGCGCAAGCTGCTGGATAACCTGGAGCGCTTCTGCCAGGGCCGCACCCTGGTGATCGCCACCCACCGCCTGAGCGTGCTGCAGCGGGTAGACCGCATCATCGTGCTCGACGGCGGGCGCATCGTCATCGACGACAGCCGCGATGCGGCGCTGGCCAAACTGCAAGGAGCGCAGGCATGAGCAACCATGAACTCCCGGCCTCCTACCTGGACGGCCAGGACGACCAGGCGGTCTTCCGCGCCGGACGCATCATCACCATTTGCGCGCTGATGCTGGCGGCGTTCCTGGGCTGGGCGGCCTGGTTCGAGGTGACCGAGGTGTCCACCGGCACCGGCAAGGTGATCCCCAGTTCGCGGGAGCAGGTGATCCAGTCGTTTGAAGGCGGTATCGTCGCGCAGATGAGCGTGGCCGAGGGCGACCTGGTCGAGCGCGGGCAGATACTGGCCCAGCTCGACCCTACCAAGACCGCCTCCAGTGTGGGCGAAAGCGAAGCCAAGTACCGCGCCGCCAAGGCCAGCCAGGCCCGCCTGCAGGCCGAGGTGACGGGCAAGCCGCTGCGCTTCCCCGAAAGCCTGCGCGACTCGCCAGACCTGATCGAGGCCGAAACGGCGTTGTACCAGACCCGCCGGCGCGGGCTGGAACAGACCCTGGCAGGCATTGAAGACTCGCTGCAACTGGTACGCAGCGAGCTGAAGATTACCGAGAACCTGGCGAAAATGGGCGCCTCCAGCCGGGTCGAGGTGATCCGGCTGAACCGCCAGCGTTCTGAGCTGGAACTCAAGGCCAACGAAGCACGCTCGGATTACCTGGTGCGTGCCCGGGAAGAGCTGGCGAAAGCTAGCGCCGAGGCCGACAGCCTGTCCGAAGTGGTGCGGGGGCGCAGCGACTCGCTCACCCGCCTGACCTTGCGCTCGCCAGTGCGCGGCATCGTCAAGGACATCGAGGTCAATACCCTGGGCGGCGTGGTACAGCCCGGTGGCCAGGTGATGAAGATTGTGCCGATGGACGAGCGCCTGCTGATCGAAACCCGCATCGCCCCGCGTGACATCGCCTTCATCCACCCGGACCAGGCGGCCAAGGTCAAGATCAGTGCCTATGACTACTCGGTGTATGGCGGGCTGGACGGCAAGGTGGTGGGAATTTCGCCGGATACCCTGCAGGATGAGGTGAAGCCGGAAATCTATTACTACCGGGTGTTCATCCGCACCGAGCAGGACAGCTTGCAGAACAAGGCCGGCAAGCATTTTGCGATCGTGCCAGGGATGATCGCCACGGTAGATATCCGGACCGGTGAGAAGACCATTCTCGACTACCTGATCAAACCGTTGAACCGCGCCAAGGAGGCCCTGCGGGAGCGGTAACTGGCCGGGGCCGCTTTGCGGCCCAATCGCCGGCAAGCCAGCTCCCACAGGTACAGCATCACCTCGAAGCCAGCACAGTACCTGTGGGAGCTGGCTTGCTGGCGATTAGGCCAGAACAGGCAATACACACCTAAAGCCAGGCCCGACCAGGCCGATAACCGGTTATCCCCTGTTTCCCACCGAAGGTCACCATGGCCACCCAAAATGCCCGCGCGGACTCGCTGTCCCTGCTGCTGTTCACCCTGCGCAGCGGCAAGCTGATGGCAATCAACCTGCTCAAGGTCAGCGAGATCATCCCCTGCCCGCCGCTGACCAAGCTGCCCGAATCGCACCCCAACGTGAAAGGCGTGGCGACCTTGCGCGGCCATTCGCTGTCGGTCATCGACCTGTCCCGCGCGATCGGCGAGCAACCGTTGGCCGACCCGGCTGGCGGCTGCCTGATCGTCACCGAGATCAGCCGCTCGCGCCAGGGCCTGCATGTGCAGGCGGTCAGCCGCATCGTGCATTGCCTGAGTACCGACATCAAACCGCCGCCCTTTGCCTCGGGCAACCGCTCGTTCATCACCGGGGTTACCCGGGTCGACAATGCCCTGGTGCAGGTGCTGGACATCGAAAAAGTCATCCACTCCATCGCCCCACCCGTGGCCGAACCGGCTCACGGCGCCTTGAACGAAGAAGACGCCAGCCTGCTCGCCGCCGCCAACATCCTGGTGGTGGACGACAGCCAGGTGGCGCTGCAGCAGTCGCTGCACACCCTGCGCAACCTCGGCATCGAATGCCACACCGCGCGCAGTGCCAAGGACGCCATCAACGTGTTGCTGGAACTGCAAGGCACCGCGCAGGAGATCAACATCATTGTCTCCGACATCGAGATGAGCGAAATGGACGGCTACGCGTTCACCCGCACCCTGCGCGAAACGCCTGACTTCCAGCACCTGTACGTGCTGCTGCACACCTCGCTGGACAGCGCCATGAGCAGCGAGAAAGCGACCCAGGCCGGGGCCAATGCCATCCTCACCAAGTTCTCCTCGCCAGAACTGACCGACTGTCTGGTGGTGGCGGCGCGAACCGTTGTGTTCGCCGAGCGCTGATATATTCAGAGACAAAACCCCCAGCTTGCCCCCAAGGGTGAGTCGGGCATAATTCGCGTCCCTCCGAAGAAAACTGCCGGAACCGCGTATGAAGTTTTTCAGCTCCATCCTGATTGGCTGCGCCCTGTTCAGCGGTGTCGCTCATGCCTCCAGCAGCCAGGCGTGGAACGAGCAGCGCCAGCAGATGCTCAAGGCCTGCCTGGCCGCCAGCCAGTTCAAGGACGCCCATGCCCGTGGCAAGCCCGCCGAGTTCGATGACCAGGTGGGCATGAGCGCCCTGCTGGTCGAAGGCGTCTACCCACAAAAACACATGCAGCAGCGCAGCGGCACCGAGCTGTGCCTGTACGACCGCCAGCACCAGCGGGCGTTTGTCAGTGAATGGAACCCGGAAGCCAAGTGACCGACAGCGTGCGTTTTGCCTGTACCGGCTGCGGCAAATGCTGCACCGGCCACCATGTACCGCTCACCCTCGATGAAGCGCGCCGCTGGGCCGATGCTGCGGGCCAGGTAGTGGTGCTGATCGAGGCGTTCGTGGTCGATGGCCCTGGCATGCCGCCCGAACAGCGCGAGCATGTGCTGCGCCGCTCGCACGCGGTGCCCTGCGGCACTGGCGATGCGCGGGTTTCGGTAACGTTCGCGGCCTTCAACCCGGGCCGCTGCCATAACCTCGATGACAACGACCTGTGCACGATCTACGAACAGCGCCCGCTGGTGTGCCGGATCTACCCGGTGGAAATCAACCCGCATATTCCGCTACGGCCCGATAGCAAGGATTGCCCGCCTGAAGCCTGGCAGCAGGGGCCTGAGCTGATCCATGGCACGCAACTGGTGGATGCCGGGCTGCAGGCGCTGGTGCAGGCGTCGCGGCAAGCCGACCGCGACGACATTGCTGCCAAGGTGGCGGTGTGCCAGGCACTGGGCATGACCACCAGCGCGCTGAAGGGCAACGGGTTTACGGCTTACCTGCCGGATATGGGTGCGTTTGCTAACGCGCTGGCGCAGATTCCGGTAGATGACGGGGCGCAGTGGACCTTGCATGTGGAAGACGAAGCGCTGGTGGCGAGCTTGCGGGAGCAGGGTTTGCACACTACCAACGAGCCCCCGGTGTATTACGCCTTCATCGGTTTTTAGAGAAACAGGCCCGGCGCTGTCGCCGGCAAGCCTGCTCCCACAGGTCCTGCACATGTCTTGAAGGTTGTGCAGAACCTGTGGGAGCTGGCTTGCCGGCGATGAGGCCCGCGAAACTGACAAGGCTGTCAGCCAGCGGTCACGCTGCCGACCGGGTTCGGGGGCTATAAGATGAAGTACAGACAACCGTCCCTCTTCCCCTCTGGCCAAGGTCCCCGCACCGATGCGACGTTCGTCCCGCTCTGCTTTCCTGGCCGCCCTGGCGCTGCTCGTCCTGGTGCTAGCAGGCATCTGGTTCAGCCAGCGCCAACCGGCATCCACTGCCCGGGCGCCGACGGCCATCCCCGTGCGCGTGGTCAGTGTCGTCCAGCAGGACGTGCCGCGCTACGCCAGCGCGATCGGCTCGGTGCTGTCGCTGCACAGCGTCGAGGTGCGCCCGCAGGTTGAAGGGATATTGACCCAGGTACTGGTCAAGGAAGGCCAATGGGTAAAGGAAGGCGACCTGCTGGCCACCCTCGACGACCGCTCCATCCGCGCCAGCCTCGACCAGGCGCGTGCGCAGCTGGGCCAGAGCCAGGCACAGATCCAGGTGGCCGGGGTGGACCTCAAGCGCTACCGCCTGCTCAGCAGCGACGATGGCGTGTCGAAACAGACACTCGATCAGCAACAGGCGCTGGTCAACCAGTTGCAGGCCACGGTCAAGGGCAACCAGGCCGCCATCGCCAATGCCGAGGTGCAGTTGTCGTACACGCAAATACGTTCTCCGGTCACTGGCCGGGTAGGTATTCGCAACGTCGACCCGGGCAACCTGGTGCGTACCAGCGACACCCAGGGCCTGTTCAGCGTCACCCAGATCGACCCGATCGCCGTCGAGTTCGCCCTGCCGCAGCAGATGCTGCCGACCCTGCAGGGCCTGCTGAAGGCGCCCACCCCGGCGCTGGTGCAAGCCTATATGGACGCCGATGGTGAACGCAGCCTGCTGGGCGAGGGCCATCTGGCGCTGATCGATAACCAGATTTCCGCCAACACAGGCACCGTGCGGGTCAAGGCCGAGTTCGACAACAAGGACGGCCGCCTGTGGCCGGGCCAGCTGGTCACCATTCGCCTGCGCACAGCCGTGGAAGAAAACGCCCTGGTGGTACCACCACCGGTGGTGCAACGCGGCGTCGACGGGCACTTTGTCTACCGCCTGGACGGCGACAAGGTCACCAGCGTGCCGGTCAAGGTGCTGTACCAGGACAGCGGGCTGAACATCATCGCCGGGGTCAAGGCGGGCGAGCGCCTGGTGCTCGATGGGCAGTCGCGGCTCAAGCCTGGCTCGCATGTCGAGGTGGCCCCCGATGCCCCTGTACCGTCGGAAATGGCCGACCGCCGGAGCCAGCCATGAACACGCGCAACGGTGTCTCGGCCTGGTGCATCGACCACCCCATTGCCACCCTGCTGCTGACCTTCGCCCTGGTACTGCTGGGCGCCATCGCCTTCCCGCGGCTGCCGGTGGCACCGCTGCCCGAAGCGGACTTCCCGACCATCCAGGTAACCGCCCAGTTGCCTGGGGCCAGCCCGGAAACCATGGCCTCCTCAGTGGCCACCCCGCTGGAAGTGCAGTTCAGTGCCATCCCCGGCATGACCCAGATGACCAGCAGCAGCGCGCTGGGCTCGACCACCCTGATCCTGCAGTTCACCCTGGACAAGAACATCGACACCGCCGCCCAGGAAGTGCAGGCGGCGATCAACACAGCCACCGCACGCCTGCCGCAAGACCTGCCCAACCCGCCGACCTGGCGCAAGGTCAACCCGGCCGACAGCCCGGTGCTGGTAATGACCGTCAGCTCCAACCAGATGCCCGGCAACGACCTCAGCGACTATGCCGAAACCCTGCTGGCCCGCCAGCTGAGCCAGATCGAAGGGGTTGGCCTGATCAACATCACCGGGCAACTGCGCCCGGCGATCCGGGTACAGGCCCAGCCGGAAAAACTCGCCGCCATCGGCCTGACCCTGGCCGACCTGCGCCAGGCCATCCAGCAGACCAGCCTGAATCTGGCCAAGGGCGCACTGTACGGCGAGCACAACGTGTCGACCATCGCCGCCAACGACCAGCTGTTTCACCCCGAGGACTACGCGCAGCTGATCGTTTCCTACCGCGACGGCGCCCCGGTGCACCTCAAGGACGTGGCCAAGGTCATCAACGGCGCCGAAAACGCCTACGTCAAGGCCTGGTCCGGCGACCAGCCCGGGCTCAACCTGGTGATCTTCCGCCAGCCCGGCGCCAATATCGTCGATACCGTGGACCGGGTGCTGGCCGCCCTGCCCAAGCTGCAGGAGATGCTGCCGGCCTCGGTCGAGGTGTCGGTGCTGCAGGACCGCACGCAAACCATCCGCGCCTCGCTGCATGAAGTGGAACTGACCCTGATGATCGCCGTGGCCCTGGTGATCGGCGTGATGGCGCTGTTCCTGCGCCAGTGGTCGGCGACCATGGTCGTGTCCAGCGTGCTTGGTGTGTCGCTGATCGCCAGCTGCGCGCTGATGTACATCCTCGGTTTCAGCCTGAACAACCTGACCCTGGTGGCCATCGTCATTTCAGTGGGCTTCGTGGTCGACGATGCCATCGTGGTGGTGGAAAACATCCACCGCCACCTGGAGGCCGGTGAAGACAGCCGCACGGCGGCGCTCAAGGGCGCGGGCGAAATCGGTTTTACCGTGGTGTCGATCAGTTTCTCGCTGATTGCGGCGTTCATTCCGTTGCTGTTCATGGGCGGCGTGGTCGGCCGTCTGTTCAAGGAATTCGCCCTCACCGCCACCGCCACCATCCTGATTTCGGTAGTGGTCTCGCTGACCCTGGCGCCGACCCTGTGCGCGCTGTTCATGCGCCGCCCGCCCGGCGGGCACCAGGGCGGTTTTGGCGAACGCCTGGTGCGGTGGTACGAAAAGGGCCTGGACCGCGCCCTCGCCCACCAGCGCCTGACCCTGGGCGTGTTCGGCGTGACCCTGGCCCTGGCGGTGGCCGGTTACGTGGCCATCCCCAAAGGCTTCTTCCCGCTGCAGGACACCGGCTTCATCCTCGGCACCAGCGAAGCGGCGGCGGACGTGTCGTACCCGGCGATGATCGAGAAGCACCAGGCGCTGGCCAAAATCATCGAGGCCGACCCGGCCGTGCGCGCGTTTTCCCACTCGGTAGGCGTCACCGGCAGCAACCAGACCATCGCCAACGGCCGCTTCTGGATCGCCCTGAAGCCGCGCGGCGAGCGCGATGTGTCCGCCAGCGAGCTGATCGACCGGCTGCGCCCCAAGCTGGCCCAGGTGCCGGGTATCGTCCTGTACATGCGGGCTGGCCAGGACATCAACCTCAGCTCTGGCCCGTCCCGCACCCAGTACCAGTACGTGCTCAAGAGCAACGACGGCGTAGCGTTGAACCTGTGGACCCAGCGCCTGACCGAACGCCTGCGGGAAAACCCGGCATTGCGTGACCTGTCCAACGACCTGCAACTGGGCGCCAGCGTCACCCGCATCGACATCGACCGCCAGGCTGCCGCACGCTTCGGCCTGACCACCACCGACGTCGACCAGGCACTGTACGACGCCTTCGGCCAACGGCAGATCAGCGAATTCCAGACCGAGACCAACCAGTACAAGGTGATCCTCGAACTGGATGCGCGCCAGCGCGGCAAGGCCGAGAGCCTCAACTTCTTCTACCTGCGCTCGCCGCTGACCAACGAAATGGTGCCGCTTTCAGCCGTGGCGCATGTGGCGCCGCCCACTACCGGGCCACTGTCGATCAGCCACGACGGCCTGTTCCCGGCCGCCAACCTGTCGTTCAACCTGGCCCCCGGCGTGGCCCTGGGCGATGCGGTGAGCATCCTCGAACGCACCCAGCGCGAGCTGGGCATGCCCGACTCCATCAGCGGTAATTTCCAGGGCGCGGCCCAGGCCTTCCAGAGCTCGCTGTCGAGCCAGCCATGGCTGATCCTGGCAGCGCTGGTGGCGGTGTACATCATTCTCGGCGTGCTGTACGAAAGCTTCGTTCACCCGCTGACGATCATCTCCACCCTGCCCTCGGCGGGCCTCGGGGCGCTGATACTGCTGTGGGCGATGGGCCAGGACTTCAGCATCATGGGGCTGATCGGCGTGGTGCTGCTGATCGGTATCGTCAAGAAAAACGGCATCCTGCTGATCGACTTTGCCCTCGAAGCCCAGCGTCATCGCGGCCTGACACCCGAGCAGGCAATCCACCAGGCCTGCCTCACGCGCTTCCGGCCGATCATCATGACCACCCTGGCCGCCTTGCTTGGCGCAGTCCCGCTGATGTTCGGCTTTGGCACCGGGGCCGAGCTGCGCCAGCCGCTGGGTATCGCGGTGGTCGGCGGCCTGCTGGTGAGCCAGGCGCTGACGCTGTTCACCACCCCGGTCATATACTTGACCCTCGAGCGCCTGTTCCACCGCCGCCAGGCTGCCCGGGCGGCAGCGCCAAGTGCCAGTTAGGACAAGACCATGCGTGTGCTGATCATCGAAGACGAAGAAAAAACCGCCGACTACCTGCATCGCGGCCTGAGCGAACAGGGTTTTACCGTCGACCTGGCCCGCGACGGCATCGATGGCCTGCACCTGGCCCTGGAACGCGATTACGCGGTGATCGTGCTGGACGTGATGTTGCCCGGCCTGGACGGCTATGGAGTGCTGCGCGCCTTGCGTGCGCGCAAGCAGACACCGGTGATCATGCTGACCGCCCGCGAACGGGTCGAAGACCGCATCCACGGCCTGCGCGAAGGCGCTGACGACTACCTGGGCAAGCCGTTCTCGTTCCTCGAACTGGTTGCCCGCCTGCAGGCCCTGACCCGGCGCAGCAGCAGCCACGAGCCGCTGCAGGTGCAAGTGGCCGACCTGTGGATCGACCTGATGGCGCGCAAGGCAACACGTGCCGGCCAGCGCCTGGAGCTGACCGCCAAGGAGTTTTCGCTGCTCAGCGTGC
>NZ_JABMCN010000329.1 GCF_013179515.1 Pseudomonas sp. CM27 | reverse complement strand
CAAGGGTCGCCCCAGCCGGTGAATTCCCAGTCCAGCACCGCTTCCAGCCCCTGCTCGCTGGCCAGGTAGTTGCCCGTGCGGTAGTCGCGGTGCAGCAGACACAGACGGCTGTCTCGCGGTGCATGCAGTTCGCACCAGCGCAGGCCCCACTCCAGTGCCGGGTAGGCATCGTCGAGGGTGTCGAGGTAACGCCGATAGGCATCGACGGTGGCCAGGGCAGGCGAACGCTGCGGCACGGGCAAGAAGTCCAATGCCGCACTCGGCGGGCGGATCTGATGCAGGCGCGCCAGGTTGGCGCCGAGCTGCTCCGCCAGCCGGGCCCGGCCCTGGGCGCCCGCTCCTGCGCTGAGCACCCGCCCGGCAGCGACACCCGACACATACTCCATCAGGAAGAACACCCGCCCGTGGACCTGCGTATCGCGGCACAGCCAGAGTGGCCGCGGAACTTTTACCCCGGCCTGGTGGGCCACCTGCAACACGGCGAACTCCTGGGCGCGGTCGAGGCTGGCCGGCAGCGCGGACAGCGCGTCGCTGCGCAACACCCAGCGCCGGGTACCGGCCCAGGGACCGCCCTCGATCAGCAGTTCGAGCAGCCAGTTTTCCTGGATGGCACCGCCGCTCAGACGCTTGCGGGCTTGAATCTCAACACGCGTTGCCGTTGCCTGCTCACGGATGAAGTCGACAAGGCGCTGCTCATCGGTCGCGACCGCGAGCATGTCGCCTGCCGGACAAGTCGTAGAGGAACTGATCATGAATCAATGGTCCTGCCTTCGGTTTGAAGTGGGCAGGTCAACTGGAGCAACACCCGGGCCAACTTTCTCAGGATCATCTGCAAGCCCCGTCATGCCTGGCCTGCAGCGGCTCATGGGAAAGGCTGGCGAAGCGCGGAATTGCATAGATGAAACAAATTGGTTCAGGATGGAAACAATTCATTTCTGAACAGGCGCCGCCATGCATTCCCCCACCTCCCAGGTCGTCGTGCTGATCAGTCACCTGCAGCGCCCCCTGCAACGCAGCCGCCTCGCGCAAATGGTGGCCGCGCTCGCCGCGGACTACCCCGACACCCACATCGAAGTGCTCGACACCTCGGTGACCGAGGTACTGCAAGCCGCCCGCGAACTGGAATTGCGCGGAGAAGCCGACGTGTTCATCTGCGCCGGGGCCACTGCTGCCTACCTGCGTAAGCACCTGGCGCGCCCGGTACTGACGATGCGTGTGGGCGGCGGTGACCTGCTGCGGGCACTGGGGCAAGCGCGCGAGCATGCCTCGCAAGTGACCTTGCTCAGCTACAACCGCATCGACCAGGGCCTTCAGGCCATGGCCGGGCTGTTCACCGTGCAGGTTCACCAGGCTGCCTACACCTCCCTGGAAGAAGCGCGCCAGGAAGTCGAACAGGCCGCACGGATGGGGTGTCGCAGCATCATCGGCTCATCGACGGTGGTGGAGCTGGCGGAACAGGCCGGCCTGCACGGCGTGCTGTCACTGAGCGAGGACACTGTGCGCAAGGCGCTCGAGGAGGCCGTGGGCATCCTTGATAGCCAACGGATCGAGATCGCCAAGCGCCGGCACTTGAACGCCGTGCTGCAACACATCCCCACCGGCGTGGCGGCGGTCGACAACCAGGGCGTGGTGCAGTCGCTCAATCCGGCCCTGGCTCAGCTGCTGGATTTGCCGCTCAGCGCGGCGCTGGGCCGTCCGCTGCAGCAGCTGTGCCCGGAACTGGACCTGCAGCAGGCGTTTGCAGAGGGCGGCGAAGAAAACCGGGTGATCCGGCTCGGCTCACATGCAGTGGTCAGCAACCTGCTGCCGATCCTCGAGAACGGCCAGCGCACCGGCCTGGTCCTGACCTGCCAGGACACCACCGCCGTGCAGCGGGCGGACCAGCGCATCCGTTCCACCCGCCGGCCCGGCGCCTTTACCGCCCGGTACCGCCTTGAGCAGCTCGACGGCAACAGCCGGGCCAACCGCGAAATGCTGCAGCTGGCCAGGCGTTTTGCCGCCAGCCAGTCAACCATCCTGATCACCGGTGAAAGCGGCACCGGCAAAGAGTTGCTGGCCCAGGGCATCCACAACGAGAGCCCGCGCCGACAAGGCCCCTTCGTCGCCATTAACTGCGCGGCGTTCCCGGAGACGCTGCTGGAAAGCGAACTGTTCGGCTACGAGGAAGGCGCCTTCAGCGGCTCACGCAAGGGCGGCAAGCCTGGCCTGTTCGAAGTGGCGCACCGCGGCACACTGTTTCTCGACGAGATCGGCGACATGCCCGTGCCGCTGCAAACGCGCCTGCTGCGTGTGCTGCAGGAGCGCGAAGTACTGCGCCTGGGCGGCACCGAGCCGATCGCGATCGATGTGCGCATCATCGCCGCTACCCATCAAGACCTGCGAAGCGCGATAGTCGATGGCGACTTCCGTACCGACCTGTATTACCGACTCAATATCCTGCGCCTGCAGACCACCCCTTTGCGCGAGCGCCCCGAGGATATTGCCCTGATCTGCCGGGGCATCAGCCAGCGCCTGCTGGTCCAAGGCCAGCCACCGGGCGCGGCGGACGTGCCAGGCGCCCTGTTGCCTTACCTGACACGCCACGGGTGGCCGGGCAATGTGCGTGAGCTGGAGAACGTAATCGAGCGGGCGATGCTCTCGGCCCGTGAGCTGCTGGGGGAGCATGGCGTAGACGAACAGTACTTGGCGCGGGTGCTGCCCGAGCTGTGCGAAGGGGTTACGCCAACCAGCCGTGCCAGGCCCTCCCGGGAGTCGGACCTGCACAGCATCGGCAAGGCCGCTCAGTTGCGCCATGTGCAGGAAACCCTGGACAACTGCCAGGGCAATCTCGACGAAGCGGCGCGGCAGCTGGGCATCAGCCGGACCACGTTATGGCGAAGGCTCAGGGCAGTGCGGTGAATCTGGTAGTTAGCCACCTGACGGCCGATTACCGACTCAGTATCTGCTCCGGGTCGATGGAAGACGTTCGTCACGAGCGCTCCAGTACGGGCCCGTACTGTCTCCAGGCACTGCATCGAGACACTACAGGACCGGGCAGCATAGTGGTAAAGATACCCGGCGGCTGCCCGGGCCAGGATTCAGCCCCTCGCGTTGGAGTACGCAGCGCCGCCGCGCAAGCCGGTGTTCTCCTCCACCGCCCCGGTGCCGTCGAGGTAACCATGTTTGCGCAGGTCGGGCATGAGTACGGCAGCCAGCAGCGTAATGGCGCTCATGGCCGCCACGTAATAGTAGAAGTACGACTCCACCCCCGCGCCGCGCAATGACAGTGCCACGTACTCGGCCGTGCCGCCACACAACGCATTGCCCAGTGCGTAAGGTAAGCCTACTCCCAGCGCACGAACGGTGGCCGGGTACAGGTCAGCCTTGAGCACGCCGGTCACTGGCGTATAGAACGCTGCAATCAGCAGCCCTAGCATCACCAGCGCAAAGGCCTCGTACGGGTTGCTGACGCTCTTCAGGCCCGTGAGCAATGGCACGATCAACACGCTCGACAGCAGGCCGAAGGCAATCATGCTGTTACGCGAGCCGATACGATCGGCCATCATCCCGAACACCGGCTGCAGACACATGAACACCACCAGCGCGGCGGTCATGATGAAGCTGACCGTCGAGGGATCGAAGCCGGCCGACACCACCAGGTATTTCTGCATATAGGTGGAGAAGGTGTAGAAATGGAGCGAGCAACCGGCCGTAATGGCGATGGTCAGCAACAGAGCCTTCTTGTGCTTCATCAGCGCTTTGATCGAGCCGGCTTCCTTGTGTTTCGCGCCCTGAGCATGGGCGGTCTCAAGCATTGAACGGCGCAGATATACCACCACCAGTGCGCTCACCGCACCGATGAAGAACGGAATACGCCAGCCCCAGGCCTTGAGCTCCTCGATCGGCAGCACGTTCTGCAGCACCACCACCGTGAGCAGCGCGAGCAGCTGGCCGGCGATGATGGTGAAATACTGGAACGAGCCAAAGAAGCAGCGCTTGCCCTTGCGGGAAATCTCGCTGATGTAGGTGGCTCCGGTGCCATATTCAGCACCGACCGAGAGCCCCTGCATCAGGCGGGCTATCAGCAGCAGCACCGGAGCTGCCATGCCTACGGACTCATAAGTGGGCAGCACGGCAATCATCAGCGAGCCGCCACACATCAGGAACACAGAGATGATCATGGAAAACTTGCGGCCCCGGGTATCGGCCAGGTAACCGAAGATCCACCCGCCCAATGGGCGCATGAAAAAGCCCACGGCGAAGATCCCGGCGGTCGCCAGCAACTGCGTGGTCTGGTCGCCTTGGGGGAAGAACAGGGCTGCGAAGTAGATCGAGGTGTAGGCGTAGATGAAGAAGTCGTACCACTCCACCAGGTTACCGGAGCAGGCACCGAGAATGGCGCGGATTCGTTGGCGGTTGGTCAGGTTGTGGATATCAGGCGCAGCGGGATTGTTATTGTCGGCGTGCATGAGGTAACTCCAGATCTTAGGCAAACGCAAGGCAGGAACGACAGCGTCGGTTTACGTTCGATCGATCGAGCTGGAGTCGTGGCGGGAAAAAGCAGGCGGCAAAACGCATGGCGATAAAACGCGCATCATGGGGGTACCTTTTGGGATCTATTATTTTACAAGTCAGCGAAAGCGCACTGACTTTTATTCCCGAGCAAAGCTACGCCCTCGCCTGAATAGCGGCCAGACCCGCTACCCTCTAGCAGTTATGCCTCAATTGAATAGCTGGCTGTGGCTGCGTCACAGCATATGCCCAGCCCAGATGCCTTCGGCCACAAGCTCCGAGGCAATATCGACGAAGGTCTGGCCGACATAGCGGGTTGCCGGGCTCACCTGGCGGTCAGCAGGCAGCACCAGCACCAGTTTGCGCATGGGCGTGGGGTCGACCAGCGGTGCGGCGCACAAAGTGCCGTCGTTCAAGCGCGAGTAAATCGACGCCAAGGGCAATGCGGTGTAGCCGAAGCCATTGCGCACCAGGTCGATCATTGCGCCGAATGAATCCGCCTCGACGCTGGTGGTGATCTTGAAGCCGCGCTCCAGGGCACATTGGTCCATGATCTTGCGCAGCCCATGACGGGGGCTGGGCAAGACCATCGGTTCACTGGCCAACTGTGCGAATGGTACCGCCGTATCGAGACTCAGCCCAGAATCGGGAGGGCCAACAAGCACCAGGTTTTCCATCATCACCGGTTCGATGCGCAGTGTATGCAGGGGCTGCGGATCGTAGGAGATGGCGAGTTCCAGTTCGCCGCGCTGCAACCAGTCCAGCAGGTAGCCGCTGAAGGCCGATGAAAAGCGGATGGACAGGTCCGGGTGGGTGTCGCTGATGCGCTTGACCAGCGGAACCGTGACGATCTCGGCGATGGTCGGCGTGGTGCCGATGGCGACCATGCCGCGAAACGCCGCGCGGCCGCCGGCCACCGAGGTACGAATGGATTCCAGCTCGTTCATGATGCGGGTGGCCCGCTCCAGCACCTCGAGCCCCGCTGCGGTGATTTCCATCCCACGGCCATGGCGCTCGAACAGATAGACGCCCAGCTCCTTTTCCAACTGCCGGATCTGCCGACTCAATGCCGGTTGCGCCACGTGCAGCCGGTCCGACGCCTTGCTCAAGCTGCCAAGTTCTGCCACGTGGA
>NZ_JABMCN010000328.1 GCF_013179515.1 Pseudomonas sp. CM27 | reverse complement strand
GTAGGCATACGCCGTATCGCCACGGCCTTTCTGATACCCCCCACTCAACGTGTGCCCGCGGACGCTGTAGCCGAAGTTGGTGCTGAGGGTCTGGTTGTCGACCTCACCCAGCAGCGCCCGGCCCTGATCGCGCGCATCGAACCATCGCCATTCGGTGAAAACCTCGCCAGGCCCCAGGCCGGTCTTGAACCGCAATCCGGCGAAATCACGGTGGAACAGATCTTCAAGTTCACTGGTATGCACGCTCAGGGTCAGATTCGCCAGGGGTTGATAATCGACCCCGGCGTAGTACAGCCGATCACTGGTAACGGTTGCCGAATAGGCGCCCTGCTGTGCCATTGCAGTCAGGTCCTCATAGTCAGTGGAGTCGCGAAGCTTGGTGCCATCCACCTGCAGAAAGGTGAATGTGAACCGGTCCAGGTCCTTGCTCACCAGTTGCGCACCGTTGAACCACTGGGGAAACAATCGGCTGTTATTGGACGCCAGTAACGGCAACTGCGGGCTCAGGCCGCCGACCTTCAGCTCTGTATGCGCCAACCGGGCTTTGAAAGTGGCGACGGCTTTGGCGTATTCGTCTGCAGCGCGCCTGTCACTGCCCCTGGGCAGCAATCCGGTGCCGCTACGGTCGGGCGACGAATCCAGCTTTACCCCGAGCATGCCCGCTGCATCCAGGCCGAAGCCGACCACGCCTTCGGTGTAACCCGACTGCAAGCGCAGCATCAAGCCCTGGGCCCATTCACCACGCCGGGATTGCGCGGCGCTGTCGGCGTGAAAGTCGCGGTCGAAATAGAAGTTGCGCAGTTCCAGGCTGCCGCTGCCGTCCCCCATGAACGCAGCGTGGACGGTTTGGCAGGTGCAGCAAAGCGCCGCGAGCATCAGCGATGCCCGCCGGGAAATAACGATCATGGGATGTGCCTTTTTCTTGTTGTTGTTCGAAGACTCAGCGCCACTCAGCTTCTGGGGTTGCGCACGTAGCGCATCACCACCAGGCAGGCGATCAGGATCAGCGGCGCGATCGACAGCATGCCCATGTAGGTGCTGCCGGTAAGGTCATTGATCTTGCCCACCATCACCGGCGCGACAATGCCGCTCAGTTGCCCGACCGAGTTGATTGCCGCAGTGCCGGTGGCAATCGCCAGCCCCGAGAAGGTCGATTGCGGAATGGTCCAGAAGATCGGGATGGCGATGAACGTGCCAGCAGTAGCCAGCACCAGTGCGGCCATCATCGCCACGGACGAACCGGAAAACAGGCATGCCAGCAGATAACCCGCTGCCGCTGCCAGCAGGCAGTACACCAGGTAGCGCTTGCGCTCGCCGGTGCGGTCGGAGCGGCGGGTGAGCAGCACCATGCCGACGCAGGCTACTGCGTAGGGCAGTGCCGACAGCACGCCAACCCAGAGCATGTCCTGCACACCCGAAGACTTGATCAGGTGCGGCATCCAGAAATTCAGCCCATAGGAGGCGGTTTTGACCACGTAGTAGATGAACGCCATGATCGCCACTTCACGGGTCAGCAACACCCGCCACAGCGAGCCGAGAATCGGCTTTGCAGTGCGTTTGTCCTCGGCCAGATTCTGTACCAGCAGGTCCTTTTCTTCGCGGCTCAGCCACTTCGCCGATTCGATATCACGGTCCAGCTTCCACAGCACCAGTACGCCCAGCACCACGCACGGCAGGCCGGACATCAGGAACAACCAGTGCCAGCCGGCCAGGCCCAGCACGCCGTCCATGGTGCCCAGCAGGAAGCCCGCTGCAGGCCCACCGACAGCCCCGGCCAACGGCACCGCCAGGAACCACAGGCCATTCATTTTTGCCAGGTGTTTGCGGGGAAACCAGCACGCCAGGTAGAACAGGATCGCCGGGCCGAATCCGGCCTCCATCACGCCGATCAGAAACCGCAGGAAGTACAGCGTGTACTGGGTATAGGCGAACACCAGCGCAGCCGTGGCCAGGCCCCACGACACCATGATCCGGCAGATCCACGCCGGTGCTCCGTAGCGCTTCAGGCCAAAGCTGCTGGGCACTTCGAACAGCACGTAGCCGACGAAGAACATGCTCGCTGCCAGGCCGTAGGCGGCATCGCTCAAGCCCAGTTCCTGCTGCATCTGAGCCTTGGCGAAACTGATGTTGATGCGGTCGAAGTACGAGAACAGGAAGCAGATGATGGCCAGCGGCATGATGCGCCAGGCCACGCGGCGGTACAGCAGCAATTCGTCGATGTGGCTGTCGTTGCGCTCACGCGCGAGTTCGCCGGTCATGGCAACCATGGTGGATCTCCATTGTTGTAATTATTGGAGAGCAGCAGCACCTCCGGGGGCGCCGCCTGCAGGGTTTTCAGCGGATTCGGACCAGCTTCTCCTTGAACGCCTGGCCTTTGCCGACATACTCGGCGGCATTGCGCTGCATGCTGGCGATGGCTTCTGGCGTCAGCTCGCGCACCACTTTGGCCGGCGCCCCGAGGATCAGTGAATTGTCAGGGAACACCTTGCCCTCGGTGACGATAGCGCCGGCACCGACCAGGCAGTTGTTACCGATGACCGCGCCATTGAGCACCACCGCCTGAATGCCGATCAGCGCGCCGTCACCGATAGTGCAGCCATGCAGCATGGCCTGGTGCCCGATAGTCACGCCGCGCCCGACGGTGAGCGCAAAGCCAGGGTCGGCATGCAGCACCGCACCTTCCTGTACGTTGCTGTGCTGGCCGATATGGATGGGTTCATTGTCCCCGCGCAGCACGGCCTGCGGCCATACACTGACGCCTTGTTCGAGCGTAACGTCGCCGATCACCGTGGCATCTTCGGCAACGAAGGTTTCCGGGTGAAGGTTGGGCGTGCGGGTGTCGTATTGATAGATCGCCATTTCAACTCGTCCTCAGGCTGCGTCGTCGGTTTTCAGTACGCCCGCCGCGCAAAGCTCGGCAATGTGCGCATCGCTGTAGCCCAGCTCACGCATCACCTTGCGTGTATGCTCGCCAATCCGTGCAATCGCCCGGCGTGGCTGCAGGCGCTGGCCGTCCAGCGACAGTGGCAGCAACGGCATCGGTGTGTGGCTGCCGTCTTCGAGCTGAAGCTCGGCCATGCCGCCACTCTGCTGCAGGTGCGGGTCATCGAACAGTTCTTCAGGCCGGCGAATCGGCGCGAAGGGAATGCCGTTGGCTTCCAGTTGCAGCGCCAGTTGCCCTGCGTCGAGTAGCGTGAACACTTCGGCCAGGTGCGCCAGCAGACGTGGCCGCTGCAACACGCGGTCGTTGTTGCTGGCCAGCGTCGGGTCATCGAGCAAAGCTGCCTGCCCCAGTACCTGGCACAACGCCCGCCACTGCCCTTCACCGGTAGCCGCCACGAACATCTGCTCGCCGCCGGCGAAGGTGAACACGTCATAGATGGCCCAGGCACTGATGCGGTTGGGCATCGGCGCTGCCGCCTCGCCGGTGACCACGTACTGCTGCATGTGCTGGGCTGCCAGCAGTACGCAGTTCTCGTACAGGGCGCTTTGCACTTCGCGGCCACTGCCGGTGGTGTGGCGCTCATTGAGCGCCGCCAGCACGCCAATGGCCCCGAACATGCCGCCCATGATGTCGTTGACCGAGCTGCCCGCACGCAACGGGCGGCCCACTGGCCCGGTCATGTAAGCCAGGCCCGCCATCATCTGCACCACCTCGTCCAGCGCCAGGCGGTTGTCGTAGGGCCCGCTGAGGAAGCCCTTGTGCGATGCATAGATCAGCCGGGGGTTGCGCTGACGCAGCGCGGGGTAGCCGAACCCCAGCTTGTGCATCCGGCCGGGCTTGAAGTTTTCGATGAACACGTCGGCGGTGTCGATCAGCTGCAGGACCGCCTCGCGGCCCTCGGGGGTTTCGACATCGACGGCGATGCACTGCTTGTTGCGGTTGAAGGTACGAAAAAAACCCGCCCCCGCACCCAGCAAGCGGCGCGTGCCGTCACCGCGCACCGGTTCGATCTTGATCACTTCGGCACCCAGGTCACCGAGAATCATGCCGCAGGTCGGGCCCATGACCATGTGTGAAATTTCGACGACACGGATGCCGTCCAAGGGAAGTCTGGACATCGTGGTGCTCCTCGTTCAGGCAGGTCAGGCGTGCTGTTCGGTGTGCGGCGAAGGGTGGGCAAAGCCAAGCGGCAAACCGGCGCGGGCAATACACCCGTAGAGAGGCTCGCCCGGCAGCGCTTCAGTCAGTACCTGGCGCGAAGCGATCAGCGCAGGCAGGTCGATGCCAGTGTCGTAGCCCATGCTTTGCAGCATGAACACCAGGTCCTCGGTAACGGTGTTGCCGGATGCGCCCGGGGCGAACGGGCAGCCACCCAGCCCGGCCAGCGAGGCATCCAGCTCGCCGATACCCTGCTGCACCGCCACCAGGCTGTTGGCGAGGGCCAGGCCGCGGGTATCGTGGAAGTGCGCCGCCTTCAGCCGCTCGCCGGCAATTGCCCGCACCGCCTGCAGTACGGTTGCCACCTGGCCGGGGTTGGCGTAGCCGGTGGTGTCGCCCAGGGAGACCAGGTCACAACCCGCCTCGATGACCTGGCGGGTCAGCGCGCAGAGGTCGGCCAAGGGCACTTCACCCTGGCGGGTGCAACCAAAGGCTACCGACATGCCAGCCACTAGCTGCACATCGTGCAGGCCCATTTCGGAACGCAGTTGGCACATGCGGCCCAGTTCTTCGACCATTTCCATGGGTGTGCGGCGCACATTGGCCAGGCTGTGGGCCATGCTCACCGACACCGGCGCAACGATGCGCTGCGCACCCGATTCCAATGCGTCCCTGGCGCCACGCAGGTTCGGCGCCAGCACAGTGACTTGCAGATCGGGGTATGTGAGGGCGTGGGCCACCACTTCGCGCGCGTCGGCCATTTGCGGCAGCAGGCGTGCCGGCACGAACGAGGCGACTTCCATATGGCGCACGCCGGCAGCGTAGGCGGCGTCGATCCAGCGGCGTTTGGCAGCGGTCGGCATAATCGTTTGCAAGCTCTGCAAGCCATCACGCAGGCCGACTTCGTTGATTGTTATTGTTGTCATCACGGTCTCTCTGTCTGAAGCGTTGCGCCAGACTAAAAGCTGGGTGCCAAGCAGAAAAGACGTGTTTCACGGGCTGATCCATCGCCAGCCACGATGGATCAGCCAGGCGCCTGCCAGGCCGGTGCGCGCAGCAGCAAGTGGTCAAGCAGGCGCCGCGCCGACAGGGACAATGCGTGCCGGTCGCGCATGCAGATGACGAACTCGCCCAGCGCCCAGTCGTCGGTCAGCGGAATCACCTTCAGGTCGAACAACGTCGCATACCGGCCCACAGCCTCTTGCGGGAATACGGCCAGGCCCAGGCCGAATTGCACCAGGCGGTATGCCGCGTCGAACGACGATACGTAGGAGCGGAAGCGCAGCTCCCCGCCGGCCTGTTCGGCGCTTTTGCGCATGAAGGTGTTCAGGGTGGCGAAGGTCGACAGACCCAAGTGCTCGTACGCCAGTGTTTCTTCGAAGGCAAGCTGCTGGCGAGTAGCCAAGGGGTGGTCCGCACCGACCACCACGGCCAGGTGGTCCTGCCGGTAGGGCACGAACTCCAGGTCGCCGGTTGCCATGGATTTGCGACAGATGCCCAGGTCTGCGTTGCCTTCGGCCACGCCTC